>CAYMDM010000063.1:0-17148 GCA_964389235.1 uncultured Burkholderiaceae bacterium | reverse complement strand
CGGCCGCGCGGCGGTGGCGCGACCGGGGGCGGTGCCTCGACGGCGGCGGCCAGCGGGGCGGCCGGTTCGGGCAGGCCGAGCAGGTCGGCCAGGATCGTGTAACCCGGCTCGCCTTCGGCCAGAGTGTCGAGCACGGCGAAATGGTGGCAGCCGTCGAGCAGAGTGATGTCGCCGGTGTGCGCCGGCCAGGCTTTGCGCATGCGCCGCGCCTGGTCGTGAAACGCCGGGGATTCCTCGCTGCCGACCGCCAGATGCAGCGGCGCCGGGCCGGCCGGGGTCATGCGCACCGGCGACAGCGACTGCGCCAGCGCGCGGGTCAGGTGCAGGTCGGGCTGCAGAAACGGCGTCACCCGCACGGCTTCGAGGTCGTAAACCCCGGAGATCGCCAGCGCGCCGCTGGGCAACTGTGTCGGCAAGTCGGGGCCGGCATGCTCGAAGCGGCAGGCCAGCATCAGCGCGGCCAGATGCGCGCCGGCCGAGTGCCCGGCCAGCACGATGCGCGAGCGGTCGACCCCGAGGCTTCCCGCCTGGCGCCAGATCCACGCCAGCGCGTCGATCACGTCCTGCGCGATCGCGTCCAGCCGCGCGCCGGGGGCCAGCCGATAGTTGATTACCGCCACATGCGCGCCGCGGCGCACAAACGGCGGGGCAACGAAGCTGTGGTCGGCCTTGTCGAACGCCCGCCACCAGCCGCCGTGGATGAACACCAGGCAGGGCGCGGGCGTCGTCCCGTCGGCGGGAAACCAGTCCAGCGCCTGCGCCACGTCGGGGCCGTAGCGCAGATCGAGCTGGCACGGCAGATCGAGCCGCGCATCCTGCGAAGCCAGCTTCCAGCGCCGTACCCACTCGGCCCAGTCTGGGACGAGCTCGCGGTTATTGAACTGACGGTCCAGGACGGCTCCGTCGTAGGGCATGGTGTGCGGTCTCCCCTGTTTTTCGGGTGGGTCGCGCCGCAGCAGAAGGGGATTCGCGGCTGCGCCCATTTAGCCTGATGGTAGGACGGCAGACCAGCGGCGGCACGCGGTTGTCATGCGCAGTTACCGTTGCGCGCATTGGTTGCAAATCGGCGACATCGCTGCGGGGTAAGTAGTACCCCCATGAATAGGGGGTAAACTCGGAAACACTTGCTCACAAATCCCCTGCGCCATGACCTCCGTCAGCCCTGCATCCCTTGCTGAACGCCTCGAACCCCGTGCAACTCACGCCTTGCCGCCAGCGGCAGCAGCGGATGAACCGGCCGCGTCCTCGGCTGCGGGTTCTCAGCCGATCGCGGCGGCTTGGACGGCGGCCGCGCTCGTCGGCGCCGCGGCGCTGTCCGCCTGCGGGGGTGGCGGGGGTGGCGGCGGTGGAGGAACGACGGCCGCATCGCCC
Organism: uncultured Burkholderiaceae bacterium; assembly: GCA_964389235.1. Classification (GTDB taxonomy): domain Bacteria; phylum Pseudomonadota; class Gammaproteobacteria; order Burkholderiales; family Burkholderiaceae_C; genus Thiomonas. The sequence continues at coordinate 15,777 of CAYMDM010000063.1, read as the reverse complement.
GACCCGGCGCTGACCAATCTGCCGCCGCCCAGCACCGCGCAGTCGGCGCGATTTCTCGCCATCGGCGGGCTGGGGGCGAACGACGCCAGCGTGGCCGCGCTGAGCAAGGCAGGCTACGCGCAGTGGTTCGGCGAGCAGGTGGCGATGCCGCGCAGCGGGTCGCATTTCGACTGGCTGCTGGCGCAGGGCTATGGCCAGCCGGCCGACCGCTACAGCTTCGCCGGTGCCGACGCGATGATCTGGCGCAAGCTGATTTCCGCGCCCGACGTGCTGCGTCAGCGCGTGGTGCTGGCGCTGTCTGAAATCTTTGTGGTGTCGATGGTCGGACTGCCGGTGGCCTGGGGCAAGTTCGCGCTGGCGGCCTACCTCGACATGCTCGAGGACAACTGCTTCGGCAGCTTCCGCCAGTTGCTGCAAGGGGTCACGCTTTCGTGCGCGATGGGCGTCTATCTGAACATGCGCGGCAACCGCAAGGGCGACCCCAAGACCGGCCGCCAGCCCGATGAAAACTACGCCCGCGAGGTGATGCAGCTGTTCACCATCGGTCTGGTCGAACTGCAGCCGGACGGCACGCCGCGGCACAACGCGCGGGGCCAGGCGGTCTACACCTACAACCAGGAGCAGGTGACGGCGCTGGCGCAGGTGTTCACCGGCTGGGACTTCGACACCGCCGACCCCAACGCCGACCCTGGCTATATGCGCCGACCGATGAAGCACATCGCCGCGCGGTTCGCCGAGGGCGACAAAAGCGTGCTGGGCACCACGATCCCCGCTTCGGCCGACGGCCCGACCGCGCTGAACCGGGCGCTGGACGTGCTGGCCGCGCATCCCAACGTCGGGCCGTTCTTCGGCCGCCAGCTCATCCAGCGGCTGGTCTGCTCCAACCCCAGCCCCGGCTATGTCGCGCGGGTTGCCGCGGCGTTCAACGACAACGGCCGCGGCCAGCGCGGCGACATGAAGGCGGTGCTGCGTGCGGTGCTGTTTGACCCCGAAGCGCTGGACCCGCCGGCCAACCCGGCCAGCGGCAAGTTGCGCGAGCCGGTGCTGCGCTTCGTGCAATGGGCGCGCACCTTCGGCCTGACCTCGCCGAACGACAAGTGGGACATCGGCGACACCTCCAGCCCCTCGACCCGGCTGGGGCAGAGCCCGCTGCGCTCGCCCTCGGTGTTCAATTTTTTCCGCCCGGGCTACGTGCCGCCGGACTCGGCGCTTGGCGCCGCTGGCGTCACCGCGCCCGAGTTCCAGCTTTGCAACGAAACCACGGTCGCGGGTTATCTGAACTTCATGCAGAGCGTGATCCAGAACGGCATTGGCGAGCTCAAGCCGGACTACACCGCCGAACTGCCGCGCGCGGTCGATGCAGCCGCGCTGGTCGACCGCTACGCCCTGCTGCTGGCCGGCGGGCGGCTGTCGGCGGCAACGCGCAAGACCATCGCCGACTCCGTGGCCAGCCTTTCAGCCAGCACGGATAGCGGCAAGCTCAACCGCGTGCGCGCGGCGATTTTTCTGGTGATGGCCGCGCCCGAGTATCAGATTCAACAGTGAGTGAGCCGCGCATGTACCCGTCCAAACTGGCTTCCCTGCAACGGCGCGAGTTCCTGCGTCGCAGTTCCTTGCTCGGCCTGGTCGGCAGCGCCGCGCCGTGGGCGCTGACCCTGTCGGCCATCGGCGAGGCCGCCGCGGCTGACGCCAGCGGCTACAAGGCGCTGGTTTGTGTGTTTCTCGCCGGCGGCAACGACCACGGCAACACCGTGATTCCCTACGACCCGGCCGGCCACAGCGCCTATGCCGCAATCCGCCAGACCCTGGCGATTTCGCGCGACCGGCTCACTGCGACCGCGCTTGCGCCCAGCGTGCCGCTGGACGGTGGGCGGCAGCTCGCACTCGCGCCCACGCTGGCACCGTTGCTGCCGGCGTTCAACGCCGGCCGGCTTGCGGTGCTGCTTAACGTCGGCCCGCTGGTGCAGCCGACTACCGTTGCGCAGTACAAGGCGCGCAGCGTGCCACTGCCGCCCAAGCTGTTTTCGCACAACGACCAGCAAAGCGTCTGGCAGTCGGCATTGCCTGAGGGCGCGACCAGCGGCTGGGGCGGGCGCATCGGCGATCTGTTTCTCTCGGCCAATGGCAGCGCCACGTTCACCTGCATCAACGCGGCCGGCAACGCGGTCTACCTCTCCGGCCGGCAGGCCTTGCCCTACCAGATTTCCACCAGCGGGGCGATTGCCGTGCGCGGCATCACCAGCAGCCTGTTCGGCTCGGCGGCGTGCTCGGCGGCGCTGCGCCAGCTCGTCACCAGCCCGCGTGACCATTGGATGGAACAGCAACTCAACGCCACCACTGCGCGCTCGGTGCAGGCGCAGGCCACGGTGTCGTCGGCGCTGGCCGCGGCACCGAGCAATTTCGCGCAGCCGTTCGACACCAGCGACTCGTTTGCCAGCCAGTTGCTGGTCGTCGCCCGGCTGATTGCGGCGCGGCAGGCGCTGGGAGTCAGGCGACAGGTGTTTTTCGTGTCGCTGGGCGGCTTCGATCTGCACGACAACCTCAACGCGGCTCACCCGGTGCTGCTCGCGCGGCTGGGCAATGCGCTGGCCGCGTTCGACGCGGCGATGGTCGAACTCGGGGTGCAGAACCAGGTGACCACGTTCACCGCGTCGGACTTCGGCCGCACCCTCAGCTCCAACGGCGACGGCTCCGACCACGGCTGGGGTGCGCATCACTTCGTGCTGGGCGGCGCCGTGCGCGGCGGCCGCTTCTGGGGCGAGATGCCCGAAGTCAGCATCGGCGGGGCCAACGACGTCGGCCAGGGCCGGCTGCTGCCGACCACTGCGGTCGATCAGCTCGCCGCAACCCTGGCGCGCTGGATGGGGCTGTCCGACAGCGAAATCCGGCAGGTGGTGCCGCAGATCGCCAACTACAGCGTCACCGATCTGGGATTTCTGGCCTGATCGGTTCCGGCCTCGGTGGCAGAGGCAAGCAGCGCCTCGCAGGCCTGCTGCACCGCGGCCTGCTGCGGCGCGACCCCGTTGCCGCCGAGCACCCGCGCCAGCTCTGCCCGGGTCGGGGTGAACAGCTCGGCGCCGGTGTCGACGAACAGCGCGACCACCGGACGGCGCAGCGCGGCAGCCAGATGGGTCAGCCCGGTGTCGACGCCGACGACCAGGGCACAGCCGGCGATCACTCCGAGCAGGTCGACCACCGGCCGGCGGTCCAGCAGCGACACGCCGTGCGCCGGCACCGCGGCGGCGATGCGCTGCGCCCGCTCGTGCTCGGCTTCGTTGCCCCAGGTGAGGACGATGCGCAGACCGCGTGCGACGAGGTATTGCGCCAGCTCGACCCACTGCACCTCCGGCCAGAGCTTCTCCGGTTTGGACGTGCCATGCGCGAAAAACACCGCGGGCGACTGCTGCGGTTCGCGCAGCGGAGCGACGCGACGGTCAATCGCGTAGTCGGGGGCGCGACGCAGATCGGTGTCGAACACCGCGTGGGCGAAGTGGCGACGACCGTCGGTGCCATGCACCCCGGGTGGGCGGCTGAAGTGCAGACCGTAGGCCCGTGCCGCCAGCGGCTCGCCGCCACAATCGGCCGCGGTGTAACCCACACGCAGCCGGCCACGCGCCAGGCGCGAGACGATGGCGCTTTTGAGCACGCTGTGCGGGTCCCAGATCAGGTCATATTGCTCGGCGCGCAGCTCGCGCAGCGGGGCTTGCAGCGAGCGCAGACCGGACAGCCAGCTGCGCGACTGCGCGGCCTTGAGCGGCAGCGCAATCACCCGGCGCACCGCCGGATGCAAGCGCGGAATGTCGGCAAAGCGGGCGTCCACGGCCCAGTCGATGACCACCTCGGGCCAGCGCGCGGCGATGTCCGACACGGCCGGCAGGGTCTGCACCTGGTCGCCCATCGCCGAAATTTGCACCAGCAGAATCTTGCCCGGCGCGGCTGGCAGGCCGCCCTCGCCCCAGCGCAACGGCAGGGTCGGCGCGTTCATGCAGCAGTCGGGCTCATGCCGCGGGGAGCAGCGCCTTGCCCATCAGGTCCTCGAGCACTTTAAGTGGCGCGGTGTGCGGGTAGAGCTGGTGCTCGGGCTGCAGGTAGAAGGTCTGCTCCATCATGAACTGCCCACCCATCACCGCGTGCAGCACCTGGTCGGAAAACACCACCCAGGTCGTCCCCGGCGCGAAGTCCACCGCGATCTGCGGGCCGCTACGCTGGTAGTCCATGTCGGCCTTGGCCTTGTCGTGCAGCTGAAGCATGAAATGGTCGTAGTCCGAGCGGCGCGATTTGGTGATGTGCAGCGCGTGCAGCAGCGCTGCCGCGCCGGGCAGCGGCGGGGTCAGCCGCGGAGCGAAACGGCGGGCGAAGTCGGCAAACGGCTCGCCGACCCGCCACTGCCGCGGCCGCCCGTGCGGGTTGAGGTTGGTGAACACCCGCAGCAGCCGGGTGCCATGCACGGGGTTGCTGGGGAAGGCGTCGACGTGCAGCCGGGTGTCGTCCTTGCGCCAGCTGGTCTGCCGGCCTTCGACCGCAATCGGCCGATACGAGGCCTTGCCCGCGCGCAGCCGACCGGCGTAATGCGGAAACAGCCGATCGACGAGTTGCTGCGACTGGCGCGAAAAACGCCCGATCATCTCAATCAGCGCCGCCTGCTCGGCGGCGCTGCCGCCGGCGCCTCGCACCGTGCCGTCGTCGCGCAGACTGATGTTCTTGGCCTTGCCATCGCTCACCGTCGGGGTGAGCAGCCGCTTCTCATCGTCGCTGAGCACAAAGGCCAGATGCGGAAAGCACAGCACGTGGCCGCCTTCGACCAGGTGCTCGACATGGGTGGTCGGCGCGGCGGGGCTGGGCTTGGCGTCCCACGCCGAATCGGGAAAGGTGCGGACGATGTCGTCCAGCGCGGGAGTGGACATGGTGGCTCCTTTCTACCAACCGGGCGCGACCGCGGCTTCAGCGCACCCGCATGCCGGGTTTGGCGCCGGGGTGCGGGTCGAGCAGGTAGATGCCGGGCTCGGCCTTTTCGTCTTCGGCGCTGGCGGCCAGCACCATGCCTTCGCTCAGCCCGAATTTCATTTTGCGCGGCGCGAGGTTGGCGACTATCACCGTGAGCTTGCCGACGAGTTGCTCGGGCGCGTAGGCCGAGCGGATGCCGGAGAACACGGTGCGGGTGCGCGGGGCGCCGTGGGCGTCGGTTTCGCCGACGTCCAGACTCAGCCGAAGCAGCTTGGTCGAGCCTTCGACCGTTTCGGCATGGACGATGCGGGCGATGCGCAGATCGATTTTGGCGAAGTCGTCGATGCTGATGAAGGGCTCGGCCGTGTCTGCGGGCTGCGCAGCCGGGGCCGCAGCGGCGGGGGCGGCGGCCGTTTTCGGCGCGGGGGATTCGGGTTCGAGGAGTTTGTCGAGCATTTTGGGGTCCACGCGCTGCATCAGGTGTTGGTAAGGGGCGCAGCTTTTGGGCAGGGTCTGCGCGTCAGCCCACACGAAATCGCGCTCCAGCCCGAACAGCTCGCGCGCCACCCGCGCGGCCAGCGCCGGCAGCACCGGGGCGAGAAGCACCGACAGCAGCCAGAACCCGGCCAGCGCCTGCGAGCAGGCGTCCTGCAGCTCGGGGCGGCGCGCTTCGTCCTTGGCCAGCAGCCAGGGCTGGGCGGCGTCGAATGCGGTGTTGATGCGGTCGGCATGCGCCATGATGTCGCGCATCGCACGGGCGTATTCGCGCGCCTCGTAGGCGGCGGCGACGTCGTCGGCCAGCGCCCGCGCCTGCGCCAGCAGCGCCGCGGTGTCGCCACGGTAGCCGAGCAGTCCATCGAACTGCTGACTGATGAACTTGGCGGCGCGGCTGGCGATGTTGACGTATTTGCCGATCAGGTCGGCGTTGACCCGGGCGACGAAGTCTTCCGGCGTGAAGTCCACGTCCTCGACCCGGCTGGTGAGCTTGGCCGCGAGGTAGTACCGCAGCCATTCCGGGTTGAGCCCGAGCTGCAGGTAGCGCAGCGGCGAGATGCCGGTGCCGCGGCTTTTGCTCATCTTTTCGCCGCCGACGGTGACAAAGCCGTGCACATTGATCTGGCTCGGGGTCTTGCGCCCGGAGAAATGCAGCATCGCTGGCCAGAACAGCGTGTGGAAATAGACGATGTCCTTGCCGATGAAGTGCACCTGCTCGACTGCCGGGTCGGCGATGAATTGCTCGAAGGTCTGCGCGGTGCGCGAGGGCGCGTGCCAGTGCTGCGCCGCCTGGCCCTTGTCGAAGTGGTTTTTCAGGCTGGCGAGGTAGCCGATCGGCGCATCCAGCCAGACGTAGAAGTATTTGCCCGGCGCGTCGGGAATCTCGATGCCGAAGTAGGGCGCGTCGCGCGAAATGTCCCAGTCCGCCAGCCCGCCGTGGCCGGCTTCGTCGGTGGCGAACCACTCGCGCACCTTGTTGAGCACCTCGGTCTGCAGCCGTGGCAGGCCGCGGGCGTTCACCCCGGCAGTCCACTCCCGCAGAAAGTCGGCGCAGCGCGGAGAAGAGAGCTGAAAGAAGTAGTGCTCGCTCTGCCGCAATTCGGGCGTGGCGCCGGTGAGCACGGAGTATGGATTTTTCAGCTCGGTGGGCGCATACACGGCGCCGCACACCTCGCAGGCGTCGCCGTACTGATCGGCCGCGCCGCAGCGCGGGCAATGGCCCTTGATGTAGCGGTCGGGCAGGAACATGCCCTTGACCGGGTCGTAGAACTGCTCGATCGGGCGCGAGAAGATCAGGCCGTTCTTTCGCAGCGCGCGGTAGATGTCCTGCGCGAGCTGGTGGTTCTCCGGGCCGTCGGTGCTGTGCCAGTTGTCGAAGCGGATGTGAAAGCCGTCGAGATACCGCGCGCGGCCCGCGGCGATGTCGGCGACGAACTGCTGCGGCGTCTTGCCGGCCTTTTCGGCGGCGATCATGATTGGTGCGCCATGCGCATCGTCGGCGCCGACGAAATGCACCTCGTTGCCCTGCATGCGCTGGAACCTCACCCAGGTGTCGGCCTGGATGTACTCCATGATGTGGCCGACGTGGAACGGCCCGTTGGCGTAGGGCAGGGCGGTGGTGACGAACAGGCGGCGCGCGGCGGTCATGGTGATTTGAGAGAGCGGCGGCCGCGTGTTGGCGGCCTGCGTGCAAAGCCTGCAATTTTAGGGACGTCAGCCGCGCAGCGTGCGCGCGTGCGGCTGCGGCGGCGCGGCGACGGGTGCGTGCAGCAGGCCGCGTGCGAGCCGGGCGATGGCCTGGGTCTGGGTGGTGATCTCGCCCAGCCGACGCTGCAACGCCGGGTTGGGAGAGGTCGCATCGGCTGCAGGCGGGCAGGGCTCGGCCGCGTGCGCCAGCGCCGCGTCCAGGCAGCCGCGCACCTGCGCCATTGCAGCAGCGTAGGCCGGGCGATCGGCCTGCGCCGGCGCGGCCTGGCGCCGCTGGCTGCGCAGCACCCGCAGCGTGGCCAGATGCGCCGCGACTTCGTAGCAGCGGCCGATGCAGTCGCCCAGCGCCTGCGCCTGCCGGCGGTGCGGCGCGGGCTCTTCGAGCATGCGGGCGTGCAGCCCGGCGACCGCGGCAATCGCATCGAGCAATTGCTTGCGCCGGCTGCGGTAGTCGGCATCGACCGCGGCGGTGGGGTCGAGCACCACTTCGGCGTAGGCGCGCAGCGCCTGCAGCATCCAGCGCAGTTGCCGCTTGAGGTCGCGCGATTCCCAGCGCGGCAGCACAAAGCTGAACGCCCACGCCAGCGCGGCGCCGACCAGGGTGTCGGTCAGCCGCTGGGTGACGAGAAAGCCGCTGCCCGGCTCCAGCAGCGCAACCAGCAGCAGCGCGTTGACACTGGCCGACAGCGCGGTGAAGCGGTAGTTCAGGGTGATGAAGGTGCGGGCGAAAATCAGCGAAACGAACACCGCAAGGGCCATCGCCCAAAGCGGCGGGTGCAGCGCCAGAAACGCCGCGACCACGGCGCAGCCCAGCAGCGTGCCCAGCACCCGGTCCTTGATGCGCTGGCGGGTGACGCTGAAATTCGGCCGCAGGATCACGCCGATGGTCAGCAGAATCCAGTAGCCGTGCGCGCTGTAGGGCAGCAGCCGGGTCAGCAGCACCCCGGCCAGCAACGCCAGCGCCAGTCGCACGCTGTAGCGCAGGATCGGCGACTGCCAGCGCAGGTTGTCGGCAATCACCCTGGGCCGATACCGCAGCGGGCTGACGAAGGACTGCAGATCGAGGCCCTGCGCGGCCTCGCTGCCTGCCAGGGTGTCGCGCAGCAGGTCGGTGATGTGCTGCAGCTCGCTCTGCCGCGCGCGCAGCGCCATGCGCGCCTGCTCGAAGTCGGCCGACGCGGCGCTGGGCCGCGTGTCGCGCAGCGCCTGGGCAATGCGTTGCGACTCGGCTGCTCCCGTGTTCGCGGGCAGCAGCGGATCGGGCTGGTTGCGCAGCATCGCCAGTGCCTGCGCGTCCAGCGCGTCGGCCAGTTGCTGGGTCCAGGCGCGCAGCGCGTCCGGCACGTCGGTGCCGTCGAACTGGCGGCCGATCAGCTCCGCGTCGCTCTGGCTGGCCAGCAGCGCCTCGGTGATTTCCAGCGCCTGCAGCAGCCGCGCGACCAGTGCATGGTCGGCCGCGGTGCGCAGATCGCGCAGCACCATGTCGCGGGTGTTCTGCAGGGTGTCGTTGAGCGCGGTCTGCAGCGCAATGGCCGTGCCCAGATCGTTGCCTTGTCGCTCGGGCTCCTGCGCGCGCCAGGTGGCGTAGCGCGCCAGCTGCGCGTACAGCTCGCCCAGCGCCTGCCGCTTGGCCCGCAGCCGCAGCAGTCGGGTGAGCAGCAGGGCGTAGGCGGTGTAGAGCAAGGCGCCGAGCAGAAACAGCGCGACTGCGGCGGCCCAGTGCGCGCCGTCGCGCGGCGGCGGCACGCCCAGGGTGATGACCGAGATGAACAGGGTGCTGAAGCTGAACGCCAGCGCCCGCTTGCCCCAGGCGGCGATGAGTCCGCTGACAAAACCGAGCAGCGGAATGAGCACGAACTGACTGGGCGGCCACCACAGACTGGCGGTGACCAGCGCCATTGCCACCGTGCTGGCGCCGCTGGTGAACAGCAGTTCCACCGCCTTGAGCCGCAACGGCGCCGGGTTGTCGGAAAAGCAGACGGTCAGCGCCCCGGTACCCAGCGCGACGGCCGGGCCGAGGCCGGCCAGCGCATAGGTGATGAACCCGAGCAGCGCCACACCGACGGCCGAGATCACGCCACTGCTGAAGTAGCGGCTGTTGGCCAGCACGAGGGCGGAGCGGGGCAGGAGCATGGCAGGCTGCGCGACTGCGGCGAGGCCGCGCAGCCGCTATTGTTGCGGCTTTGAGCGAGCGGGAATGGGGGCGTCGATGCGGGCAGTGATCGTTGGAGCAGGAGCGGTGGGCGGAACGCTGGCGGCGCGGCTGGCGGCCGCGGGTCACGCGGTCGGGGTGGTGGCGCGCGGCGAGCATCTGCAGGCGATGCAGCGCGACGGGCTGGTGCTGCAAGCGCCCGGCGAGCGACTGCACGTGCGCGTGCGCGCCGAAGCGGAGCCCGAGGCCTTCGGCGCGCAGGATCTGGTGGCGATTGCGCTGAAGGCGCACCAGATCGGGCCGATGCTGCCGCGGCTGCGCGGACTGCTGCAGCCGGACACCGTGGTGCTGCCGATGATCAACGGCATTCCGTGGTGGTACGGCTGGGGCGACTGGGACTGCGCGCTCACCGCCGCGCCGCTGCGCTGCCTGGACCCGCAGGGCCGCATGTTCGACGACCTCGACCCGCGGCATATCGTCGGCTGCGTGGTGCACGCCAGCGCCGAGGTAGTGAGCCCTGGCGTGGTGCAGGGCAATGGTCAGTATCGCTACGTGATCGGCGAGCCCACGCACCGCGACAGCGCGCGGGTGCAGGCGCTGGCCGAGGCGCTGCGCGCAGCCGGCTGCACGCCCGAGCCAACCGCGCGCATCCGCGATGCGATCTGGATGAAACTGGTCGGCAACGCCACCTTCAACCCGGTGGCGGCGCTGACGCGGTTACGCATGGATCAGATCTGCGCCGACGACGCGCTGATCGCGCTGATCCGCGCCGGCATGCAGGAGGTGATGGATCTGGCGCGGGCACTGGGTTGCGATCCGCAGGTGAGCATCGAGCAGCGGCTGGCGATTGCTCGCGGCATCGGCCCGGTGACCATATCGACGCTGCAGGACGTGCTGCGCGGCCGCGCGCTGGAAATCGACGGCTTGCTGCGCGCGCCGCTGGAACTGGCGCAGCGTGCTGGGCGCGACCTACCGGTGCTGCGCACCCTCACGGTGTTGCTGGCCGGGCTGGATCGGTCGATCGCCGGGCGGTGATCGGCGCACCCGTCGGCACTTGGCGCGCGGCGGGCAAAAAGAAGCCGGCGCTGGGCCGGCTGTAAGGGTACCGGGGAGGTACCGAGGAGACAAACGGTTGCCCGTCCGGGGCCGCGCGCATCGCCACCTGCTGGAGCTGGCGACGATGCGCGCATGGAGAAATCAACGCCGCATCGGCCACGCGGTTGACACGCCGCGGCTCTTGCCCGCTGACGTGTCAGACCCGGTTGTCAGGCTGCGGTGCGCTTGGCGCGGGTAGTGGACGCAGCCGATTGCGCGGCCTTCATCGCGGTGCTGGACATCGCGTTGATGTTGGCCTCGACGGTTTCGGCCGCCTGCTTGGTGACCTTCTGCACCGAGTCGTAGGCGTTGTTGGCCGCGTTCATCGCGCTTTTGATCATCGCCACCGCAGTTTCCGAGCCAGCCGGGGCGTTCTTCGCGGCGTTCTCGGCCAGCGCCATCAGCTTCTGCTGACCTTCGCTGATCTGCTCTTCGGCGGCCTTGGCCAGCTCCGACTGAGTGCTGGCGACGATTTCGTAGGCGTGGCGCGAGTAGGACAGCATTTTCTCGGCCATCGGCTGCATCCAGTTCGACTGCAGCGAAGCGACTTCCTGCAGATCCTTGGCCGACATCAGCGCCAGCGCGTGATCGGCGCTTTCCTGCATCGAGGCGCGCAGGGTCTGCATATTGAGTTCGACCAGCTTTTCCAGGTTGTCGAGCGACTTGCTGGCGAGGCCGAACAGGTTTTCGAACTGCGCCTTTTGCGCGGCGGCGAGTTGTTCAGGGGTCATCATGATGGTTTCTCCGAGTCAAGGTCCGAGTCGTGCCCCATGCAGCGACTCCATGATCTGAACCGGCAAACGTGTCGGGGTGATGACGTCCGGCCCAGCGAATTTGTGCAGCGCACAAATGCTATTTTAGGGGCGCGGACACAGATTGCAAGGATTTTTTGTGCGGCGCACAAAAAATCCTTGCCTTCGGAGAAAACATCAATGAAAACAAGAGCCTAGGATTTTTTCCCTCGCCCCCATACCGACTTTGCCGGAGTCGGGGATGGCGCGGGCTCTCGCTCCGGGGCGGCGCTTTCCGGGCGGGCTTTGATGCGCCGCACCGGGCGCGGCCTGGGCGCAGGCGGCTCGGGGGATGCGGGCATGGCCAGGGTGGTCTCTGCAGCGTGGGCGGGGGCAGTCGCCTCGGTCTGCGCCTTGATCATGCGCTGGCGCGAATACGGCTGCAGGATGCCCACCAGCTGGGCGAACACCCGCGGCGTGGCGGCGACGACTTCGCCGCGGTGCAGGTAGTCGGCGTCGCCGTTGAAATTGCCCACCAGCCCGCCGGCTTCGGTGATCAGCAGGGAGCCGGCGGCAATGTCCCAGGGCTTGAGGCCGAATTCGAAAAAGCCGTCGTAGCGACCCGCGGCGACGTAGGCCAGATCGATCGCCGCCGCGCCCGGACGACGCAGCCCGACGCAGCGCTGCGCCACCTGCTTGAACATCGCCAGATAGCTGTCGATGTCGTCGCCCTTGCGGAACGGAAAGCCGGTGCCGATCAGGCTCTCTTCCAGACGGGTGCGGGTGGACACGCGGATGCGCCGGTTGTTGAGAAACGCCCCGGCGCCGCGCGACGCGGTGAACAGCTCGTCGCGCGTCGGGTCGTACACCACGCCGTGCTGCACCACCCCGCGGTGCGCCAGCGCGATCGACACCGCGTACACCGGCATGCCGTGGATGAAATTGGTGGTGCCGTCCAGCGGGTCGATGATCCACTGGAATTCCGACTCGGCGTTGCCCTGCGCGGTGCCGGTTTCCTCGCCGAGGATGCCGTGCTGCGGGTAGGCCTTGAGCAGGGTGTCGATGATGGCTTGCTCGGCGGCGCGGTCGACCTCGGTGACGAAGTCGTTGGCCGCCTTCTGCGCGACCCGCACCAGGTCGATGTCCAGACTGGCGCGGTTGATGATCTTGCCGGCCTCGCGCGCTGCGCGGACGGCCACGTTGAGCATGGGTTGCATGGGAGTGGAGCGCCAGCGACGACAATGGCGCTGGGATCGCAAACGATGACAAAGAACACGACGGAAACCGCTGCGAATTCTATCGACGCGGCGCAGCAAGACCTTGCCGCCGCGCTGGACGACACCGTCTTCGTGCTGGTTGGCACCAGCCATCCCGGCAACGTCGGCTCGGCGGCGCGGGCGATCAAGAACATGGGGTTCGCTGCGCTGCGGCTGGTCAACCCACGTTTTGCCGACGTGCTGACCCGCGAGGAAGCGGTGGCCTATGCCAGCGGCGCCGATGATGTGCTGGCGGCAACTTCGGTGCATGCGAGCCTGGCCGATGCGGTGGCCGATTGCGGGCTGGCGATCGCCCTGTCGGCGCGGGTGCGCGACTTCGGACCGCCGCTGATCACCCCGGCTGACCTGCCGGACTGGGCACAGCGGGCGCGGGCGCAGCGCCGGCGCGTGGCCTTTGTGTTTGGCAGCGAGCGCTTCGGGCTGAGCAACGAGGACGTCTACCGCTGCGACGCGCTGCTCACCATCCCCGCCAATCCGGCCTACACCTCGCTGAACCTGGCGCAGGCCGTGCAGGTGATCGCATGGGAATGGCGCAAGGCCGTTGGAGTGCATGCCGTTGCCCCGGCGGCACCAGCGGAAGTGGGAGCCACCGCGGCCGAGGTCGACGGGTTGATGACGCATATCGAACAGGTGCTGCTGGCGCTGGACGTGCTCGATCCACAGGCACCGCGCAAGCTGCTGCCGCGGCTGCGACGGCTGGCCTCGCGCGCCGCGCTCACCCGCGAGGAGGTGCAGATTCTGCGCGGGGCGTGCAGCGCGGTGCTGCGCAAGCTGCCGCCGGATTGAGCCGCGGCTGGCGCGATTGCTCTGCAGCCCGCGCCGCGACCCATGCAGCCGCGCCGCGCCTTGCCGGCGGTGCAGTCTTGCCGCGCTGCGTCGGCGAGCACGGGAGGGTTTCAATACACTGATCCACCCGCTTTTCAGTTGCTCTGCGACCACACCTCCATGTTCAGCCGACTGCGCGAGACCGTCCAGGCCATCCGCGAGCGCGACCCCGCGGCGCGCTCGACCTGGGAGGTGCTCACCTGTTACCCGGGGCTGCACGCACTGGTGATGCACGGCTGGGCGCATGCCTGCTGGAAGGCGCGTCTTTACTGGCTCGGACGCTGGATTTCGCATTGGGCGCGCTGGCTCACCGGCATCGAAATCCATCCGGGCGCGGTGATCGGCCGGCGGGTGTTCATCGACCACGGCATGGGGGTGGTGATCGGCGAGACCGCGGTGGTCGGCGACGACTGCACCATCTACCAGGGTGTGACCCTGGGCGGCACCTCGCTGTACCGCGGCACCAAGCGACACCCGACACTGGAAGCCGGGGTGGTGGTCGGCGCCGGCGCGCAGGTGCTCGGCGGGTTCACGGTCGGCGAGGGCGCGCGCATCGGCTCCAACGCGGTGGTGGTCAAGGCCGTTCCGGCGGGGGCGACCGCGGTGGGCAACCCCGCGCGAATCATCGAAAAAGCCGCCGACCAGCAGCGCGAGGCCGCGGCAGCGCGCATGGGCTTCTCGGCCTATGCGGTCACGCAGAACGGCGACGACCCGCAGTCGCGCGCCATTCTCGGGCTGATCGACCACGCTGCGCGGCTGGAGCACCAGATCGCGCTGCTGTGGCAGGCGCTGGAAAAGCAGGGGGTCTGCCCGCCCGAGGCCTGCCCGGCCGATGCCCTCAGGCAGGAGCATTTCGACAAGACGGGGCTGGAAAAACTCGTCGAGTAAGCGTGGGCGCTGAACGGCGCCCAGAAAAAAGCCCCGGCCAGATGGCGCGGGGCTTTTTTGTGTCGACCGCGTGTGGCGGCCGGGTGCTCGCGTGGCGCTGTCAGCAGCAGCGGGTGCGGCCGCGGGTGAGACGGTCGAGTTCGCGCAGACTGGTCGAACGCACCGCCAGCTGCACCGAGTTCTGCACTTCCGACGGACGCAGAGAAAAGAAGAAGCCGATCAAGCTTTTGAGGAACTGCATGATGAACCTTTGGATTAAGGGAATACCCTAATTCTAGCGGCTGGGGCGCAGGCTTGCAGCGGGGCTCGCGGCCGCAGCCGGCGTGCCGGGCGCGGGGTCGCAAGCGGGCAGCGGCTGCGGCGCCGGCATGATCAGCAGCCAGGCCGCGCGAAGCTGCAGCGGCAGCCCGGCGGCGAACATCACCAGGCCGGCGTAATGCTGATCGGCCAGCGGGCTCAGGTTCCACACGCACAGTACGTCGAGGTAGGGGGTGTAGAGCACCTGCCCGCTCCACACCCACACCGCGGCGATCACCATCATCGGCAGCCCGAGCAGCCAGCCATACAGCCCCGCGGCCCAGCGGGCGCGCACCCCGCTGCTGCCCGGCAGCAGTTGCGCCCAGAACATCAGCCCCGAGGCGAGCAGCAGCAGCCCGATCGGCGCCGCATACAGCGCCTCGGCCAGCGCGGTGTCGAACACTCCGGGCAGGTTGACGCCGAGGGTCAGCGCGACAAACACCGCGCCGGCGACCCAGGGGTCGAGCAGCCAGTCGCGCACCCAGCGGTGGCGCCGCCAGCCGGCGCGGACGCTGGCGGGAAAGCCGAGCAGCAGCAGCGGCGACACGCCTTGGCCCAGCGCCATCAGCGCGACCGTGTAGCCGCTCATCGTGGTCAGCGGGTCGTGCAAGCCGAGGCCGGCGGCGCCGGTGAGCGCGCAGCCGGCAAGGAACACGGCTCGGCGCCAGGCGGGCCAGCGCTGGCGCTGCGCATGTCGCCAATACAGCAGCGCGGCCAGCGCCGGCAGCCCCAGCCACGCGCCCCAGACAGTGATGGACCAGCTCGGGTTCATCGCCGTTGCAACACCCGGCGCAGATCGTCGGCCAGCCAGCGTGGGTGCGCAAGCTGGCCATAGCCGTAGCGGGCGAGCCACTGGCCCGTTGGGCCGACCAGGGTGATCGCGGCGGTATGGTCTATCCAGTAGTTTCCGTCTGCCGCCGCGACGCGCCGCCATTGCACGCCCCATTGCTGCGCGGCGGCGGCGGTGGCGGCCGGCGGCCCGCGCAAAGCGATGGCCGCGTCGCCGGGCAGCAGCGACTGCAGATAGGCGTGCAGCGCCGCTGGGGTGTCGCGCGCCGGGTCCAGGGTGACGAACACCACCTCGACATCGCGACGCAGCGGCCCGAGTTCAGCCAGGCTCTGCGCAACGGCCTGTAGCGTGAGGGGGCACACGTCCGGGCAATGGGTGTAGCCGAAGAACACCAGCACCGCGCGGCCGCGCTGCGCCGGCCAGGCAAACGGCTGCCCGCTACCGGCCTGCACCAGACCGGCGAGCGCCGGTGCGGGCTGCCGCGGCAGCGGGCTGCCGTGCAGTTGCAGCGAGGCGGGTCGATGCGACAGTGACAGCGCCGCCAGCAGCGCGGCCAGCAGCAGCACCGCGGCGCTG
>CAYMDM010000062.1:0-17167 GCA_964389235.1 uncultured Burkholderiaceae bacterium | reverse complement strand
TGGGCTTCCTCGACGACGCCGCGGCGCTGCGCGGCGCGCGCAGGGTGCGCGGGGTCGACGACCCGCACCTGCCGCCGGCGTTGCGCGCCTTGGGCTTGACCGCACCACCGCCGCCCTGGCCCGAGCCGGATCGGCTGTGCCTTTCGTTTTCGGCGTATTGGGCTGCGGCGTGTCCGCGGCCATAACCCCATGGAGACCCGCGATGAATGACCCCGCTGTTTCTTCCCCCATCGTGCTCATCACCGGCGCGGCCGGCGGCATCGGCCAGGCGCTGGTGGCGCGGCTGCACGCGGCCGGCTGGCGCATCGCTGCGGTATCGCGCAGCGCCGAGCGGCTGGCGGCGCTGCCGGTAGCCGCGCGCATCGTCGCCGACCCGACTACGCCCGAAGGCGCGGCGCAGGCGCTGGCCGCGTGCCAGCAGCAACTGGGGCCGCCGACGCACCTGGCGCATCTGGTCGGCAACACGCTGATCGCGCCGCTGCACCGCACCCCGGCCGAGCAATGGCAGGAGGTGCTGCGGGTCAATCTGGGCAGCGCGCTGGCGATGCTCTCGGTCTGGGTGCAGGCGATGAGCGCGGCGCAGGCCAAGGGCGCGGCGGTGCTGGTCAGCTCGGTGGTCGCGCGCATCGGCGTGGCCAACCACGAGGCGATTGCCGCGGCCAAAGGCGGGGTCGAGGCGCTGGTCAGGAGCGCCGCGGCCACTTACGCGGCGCAGGGGTTGCGGGTCAATGCGGTGGCGCCGGGGCTGACCGACACCCCGCTGACCGCCGGGCTGCTCAAGCTGCCGGCGATGCGCGAAGGTGCGGCCCGGCAATATCCGCTCGGCGGGGTGCAGCGCGCCGACGACGTCGCCGCGGCACTGGCCTGGCTGCTATCGGACGATGCGTCGCGGCTGACCGGTCAGGTGATCGCGGTCGACGGCGGCTTTTCCACCATCCGGCCTTTGCTCAAGTAAGCGAGCTGCCGGCCGCGCCTTGGCGGCGGTGCCGCCGCGCCGCTTACGGCTTGCCGTGCAGCGCTTCGTCGAGCAGCTCGACCCAGTGCTGCACCGGTATCGTCGTCCCCGCCTGCAGATGCTGGATGCAGCCGATGTTGCCGCTGACGATGCGCTGCGGCGCCAGTTCGGCCAGGTGTTGCAGCTTGCGGTTGCGCAGCTGCTTGGACAGATCGGCCTGCAGCACCGAATAGGTGCCGGCCGAACCGCAGCACAGATGGCTTTCGGCCGGCAGCCTGACGCTGAACCCCAGCTCGGTCAGCAGCGCCTCGACCGGGCCGCGGATTTTCTGCCCGTGCTGCAGGGTGCACGGCGGATGCCACGCCAGCTGCTCCACCGGCCGGCCCTTGAGCAGCGACTTGAGCTGCAGCGCGAACTGCGGCAGGTATTCGCTGACGTCCAGCGTCGCCTCGCTGATGCGGCGGGCGCGATCGGCGTAAGCCGGGTCGTGCGCGAGGTGCCGCGCGTAGTCCTTGACCGTGACCCCGCAGCCCGAGGCGTCCATCACGATGGACTCGACCTCGCCGCGCTCGACCAGCGGCCCCCACACGTCGATGTTGCGCCGCATTTCGGCCAGCGCGCCGTCGTGGTCGGCCAGATGCAGGCGGATCGCGCCGCAGCAGCCGGCGCCCTCGGCCAGCAGCGCCTGCACGCCCAGAGTGTCGAGCACCCGCGCCAGCGCGTTGCCGATGTTCGGCGCCAGCGCCGGCTGCACGCAGCCGGCCAGCAGCAGCACCTTGCGCGGTTGAACGCGGTTGGGCCGCTGGCCGGCGCGCTGGGCACGCGGCACCTTGTCGCGCAGCCGGCCGGGCACCAGCGGCCGCAGCCATTGCCCCAGCCGCAGCGCCGGGGCGAACAGCGGCGAGGTCAACCCCTCACGCAGCGCCCAGCGGGCCAGGCGCTGCCCGGCCGGGCGCGGCACCCGCTGCTCGACCACGTCGCGGCCAATGTCCACCAGCCGGCCGTATTCCACCCCGGACGGGCAGGTGGTTTCGCAGGCGCGGCAGGTCAGGCAGCGGTCGAGGTGCAGCTGCACGCTGCGCGTGGCCGGCGCGCCTTCGAGCACCTGCTTGATCTGGTAGATGCGGCCGCGCGGGCCATCGAGCTCGTCGCCGAGCAGCTGGTAGGTCGGGCAGGTGGCGGTGCAGAAGCCACAGTGCACGCAGGCGCGCAGCACGGCCTCGGCCTCGCGGCCCTGCGCGGTCGCGGCGAATTCGGGGCTGAGATGGGTTTCCATCGCGACGGTTCAGAACAGGCTGGGAAACACGCCTTGCGGGTCGAAGGCGGCCTTGACCTGCCGGTGGATACGGTTGAGCGGTTCGGTGCGCGGCAGCAGCGCGGGGGCGGCGTCGTCGCCGCCGCGCCAGCGCGAAGCCGTGCCGCCGACCTGCGCCGAGGCTTCGCGGATCAGCCCGGCAGGCGCGGCGCTGATCAGCCAGCGCAGCGCGCCGAACCATTCGACCAGTTGTGTGCCTGGCAGGTCGAGCACCGGGGCCGTGGCGGGCAGCGACAGCCGCCACAGCGCAGCGTGCGCGTCGGTCTGCCAGGTGGAGGTGAACCACGGCAAGGTCTGCTCGCGCAGCGCAGTCCAGAACGCTTGCGCCTCGGCGTCGGGCACGCGCTCGCCGCCGAGCTTGCGGCAAGCCGCATCAACAGCGGCGCGCGCGCCGCGCAGCCGCAGCGTGAGCACGCCGGCGTCGCCGCCGCTGCGCCCGGGCGTCCAGCAACTGGCGTTGAGCGGCAGCGGCTGACCGGCCCAGGTGTTGACCTGCACGATGCTCTCGGCCTGCGTCAGCGCAAAGCGCAGCGTGGCTTCGGCCGGCGGCAGCGGCAGCACCTTGAGCGACACCTGGGTGATGATGCCCAGCGAGCCCAGCGACCCGCACAGCAGCCGCGACACGTCAAAGCCGGCGACGTTTTTCATCA
This sequence comes from uncultured Burkholderiaceae bacterium, assembly GCA_964389235.1. Classification (GTDB taxonomy): domain Bacteria; phylum Pseudomonadota; class Gammaproteobacteria; order Burkholderiales; family Burkholderiaceae_C; genus Thiomonas. The sequence continues at coordinate 14,247 of CAYMDM010000062.1, read as the reverse complement.
CTTCGCCGCCAAAGCGCAGCAGCTCGCCGCGGCCATTGATCATCCCGGCGCCGAGCACGTAGTCGCGCACCCCGCCGGCGGCGACGCGCGCCGGCCCGGCGCTGGCGCTCGCGACCACTCCGCCCAGGGTGGCTCCGACGCTGCTGCCGCGGGCGAACTGCGGCGGCTCGAACGGCAGGTATTGCCCGCGCTCGGCCAGCGCGGCCTCGATGTCGCGCAGCGGGGTGCCGGCCCAGGCGGTGACCACCAGCTCGGTCGGCTCGTAGTTGACGATGCCGGCCAGCGGCGAGGTGTCGATGGTGTGGTCGGCGGATTCGGCGTTGCTGTCGCGCACCGCAGCCCACCACGGCGACTTGCTGCCGCCGCCGTGGATGCGGATGCGCTCGCCGCGCGCGGCGCAGTCGCGCACCTGCTGTTGCCACAGGGAAAGAAGTTGCTCGGCTTGCATCGATGAGGTGTGCCCTCGCGTGGACGGGCACGCACGGCGAAGGGGGTGGATGAGGTCGGACGTTCGCGCGGTGAGCGGCGGTCAGAACCGCGGCAGTTCGGGAAAGGGCAGCCGACCGCCACTCACGTGCAGCTTGCCGTATTCGGCACAGCGCGCATGGGTGGGGATCTGCTTGCCGGGGTTGAGCGTTTCGCCGGGGTCGAACGCGCGGCGCAGCGCGAGAAACTGCTCGCGCTCCTGCGCGCTGAACTGCACGCACATGGAGTTGATTTTTTCGAAACCCACGCCGTGCTCGCCGGTGATGGTGCCGCCCATCTGCACGCAGGTTTCGAGAATCTGCGCGCCAAAGGCTTCGGCCCGGTGCAGTTCGCCCGGCTGGTTGGCGTCGAACAGAATCAGCGGATGCAGATTGCCGTCGCCGGCGTGGAACACGTTGACGCAGCGCAGGCCGTGCACCTTTTCCATGTTGCCGATGGCTTCGAGCATGTCGGCCAGACGCTTGCGCGGAATGGTGCCGTCCATGCAGTAGTAATCAGCGGAAATGCGGCCGGTGGCGGGGAAGGCGTTCTTGCGCCCGCTCCAGAAGCGCAGCCGCTCGGCCTCGCTTTCGCTGCACTTGAACGCGGTCGCGCCGCAGTCCTTGAGTACGGCGATCATGCGGCCGATTTCTTCCTCCACCTCCTCGGGCGTGCCGTCGGATTCGCACAGCAGAATCGCCTTGGCGTCCAGGTCGTAGCCGGCGTGGACGAAGGCTTCGGCGGCGGCGGTCATCGGCTGGTCCATCATTTCCAGACCGGCGGGGATGATGCCGGCGGCGATGATGGCCGCGACCGCGTCGCCCGCCTTGCGCACGTCGTCGAAGCTGGCCATGATGCAGCGCGCCAGCACCGGCTTGGGCAGCAGCTTGACGGTGACTTCGGTGACCACCATCAGCATGCCCTCGCTGCCGATCACCGCAGCCAGCAGGTCCGGCCCCGGGCAATCGCACGCCAGCCCGCCGACGGTGATCGGCTCGCCCTCGACCGTGTACCCGCGCACCTGCACCACGTTGTGCACCGTCAGCCCGTATTTCAGGCAGTGCACCCCGCCCGAGTTTTCGGCGACGTTGCCGCCGATGGTGCAGGCGATCTGGCTGCTCGGGTCAGGCGCGTAAAACAGGCCGTAAGCGGCAGCCGCGTCGGAAATCGCCAGATTGCGCACCCCGCATTCGACCGTGGCGGTGCGCGCCAGCGGGTCAATGCGCTTGATGCGGTTGAACCGCGCCAGCGCCAGCAGCACCCCGTCCTCGTTGGGCAGCGCGCCGCCCGACAGCCCGGTGCCGGCGCCGCGTGCGACCACCGGCACGCCCAGGCGGTGGCAGATGCGCAGCGTCGCCGCCACCTGCGCCTCGGTTTCCGGCAGCACCACCGCCAGCGGACGGCGGCGGTAAGCGCTCAGCCCGTCGCATTCGTAGGGCGTGACTTCCTCGGGCTGATACAGCAGCACCTCGGCCGGCAGTTCGGCCGCCAGCGCGGCAACGACTTCAGACTGGCGCGCGGCGCGGCCGGCGGCGGGGGAAAGCGGGGCGTTCATCGGGGCGAAATGAGAGAGCCGGAAGCCAGTTGCGGCCGGGTGGCGGAGTGGGCAGATTATCCCCGTTTGCTGCACCGCAGCGGATGGGGGCTAACCCGGCCGCGGCCGACGTGCAGAGGCAAAGTTGATTTGACTGCCTGGGGGTTAATTGTTTGAAGTCGGCAAACAAAGAGTTACAACACGTACCAAAAGTAAATAAAAGAAAAAATTTGCCGTTCGTCGCCTAGAACCGACCGTTCGTCGGCTGCTTCAAGTGCGCGCAGGGTGTGTCGTATCAGAATCCGGAGAAATCGTCCGGCCCGCAGCCGGCGAAGACGTGGAGACCCGACGATGCGTGCATCCGCCCCCGAGTTCCGTTCACCGCCCAGGCGCCGGGCCGGCCGCCGCGCGCGCGGCTTCACCCTGATCGAACTGATGATCGTGGTTGCGGTGGTCGCGATCCTCGCCGCCATTGCGATCCCCGCCTACACCGGCTACGTCACCCGCAGCAAACTCACCGAGGCGTTCTCGGGGCTGACCAGCATGAGTCTGGCCGCGCAACAGTACTTCCAGGACAACCGCACCTACCTCGCCAATGCCGGCACGGGCAGCGCCACGACCTGCCCGGTTCCCACGGCATCGGCTGCGGACTTCGGCTTCGCCTGCAGCAATGTGTCGGCGACGACCTTCACCATCACTGCCACCGGCACCTCGCCCGACCTGAACGGCGCGGCATTCACCATCGATCAGGACGGCACCAAGCGCACCCTGAGCCTGCCCAGCGGCTGGAACGGCGGCGGGCATGTCGGCGCCACTTCCACCTGCTGGGTGCGCAACCAGTCCGGCGACTGCAACTGATATGCGCTGCGCTGCCCGTCTGCTCCGACTGCCTGTTCGCCGCGCCGCCGGCGCCGGGTTCACGCTGGTCGAAATGATGATCACCATCGCGATTGCCGCGATCCTCGGATTGATGGTCGTGCCCAATCTGGTGAGCATGTTCGACTCGGGCAAGACCTCGGTGCTGGTCAACAAATTCCCGCAGGACGTGGCCTGGGCGCGCAATCAGGCGGTGACTTCGCAGAACGCCGTGACCATTGTGCTGACGGGCATCTCTGGAAATGCCTGCACCTGGACAGTTAAAGGCGACGGACTGACCCCTTCCCAGATCAGCGAACACTCGTTCACCGCACAGCAGTTCGCCAGCTATCCGAACGTCACTTGCCAGATCACGAACCCGCCAGCGACGGGAGAAATGGAATTCGACAGCCAGGGTTTTCTCTCCGATGGCCACGGCAATGCCGTCGCCCCGACCATCACCGTCACCGCCGCGCAAGGTCAGACCTGGGTGCTGCAGGTGCTGGGCTCGGGTTCGGTGCTGCTCAACGCCAACACCGCATCATGACCCCGCGCCTTCCCCACCCTCTGCGCCGCGGTCTGCGGCAGGCCGGCATGTCGCTGATCAGCGTACTCGTAGCCATTGTGATTTTCGGTCTGGGCATGCTGTCCATCGCGTCGCTTTACGGTCTTGCGGTACCCGCGCAGACCGCGAACCAGGAAACCCTGAACACCGCCGCCTTCGGCAACCAGTTCTGGGCCATTCTGCAGGCCAGCCCGCAGGTGGTCGCGGCGATCAACGCCGGCTCGGGCAACCAGCTCACCTTTGCCAGCGCGTCGAGCATCAGCACTGCCCCGGCGCCGCTGCAGCCGCTGCTGGCCGGCATTTTTTCCAACCCGCAGACCCGGCTCCCCGGCGCGACCGTGACCTTCCAGACCAGCAACGGTGCCGACGGCAACCCCTGCAATGTCAGCAACGCCAACGCCCCGCTGTGCGGCGTGAGCATGACCCTGCAATGGGGCGCGGGACAGGGCGGGGGCGGCGTCCGCACCCAGACGTTCAACTATCAGGTGGGGTTCTGACATGAGCCAGCAGCGTCAGGGCTCGAGCGCTTCGTCCCTAGCCGGCTCGGCTGAGCTCGCGCTGCGGCGGCCAGCCGCGCAGCCGCAGGGCAACCGCACGGCGCGCCTGCAAGCTTTCCGCCGCCCGTCACGCCGCGCCCAGCTCGGCCTGAGCCTGGTCGAGCTGATGGTCGCGGTGGTCATCGGGCTGATTTTTTCGCTGGCGGTGCTGCTGGTGCAGTCCTCGCTGACCCAGCAGAACGTCCAGATGAGCGATGTGATGCAGCGAGACAACCAGGTGCGTGCTGCGCTCGACGTGATCAGCCGCGACCTGTCCAACGCCGGGTTCATGCTTGACGGGGTGCAGGCCTCGTGCGCGGCGCGGTTGGCGTATGACAGCGCCGTGTCGAACCGGCCGTTTTTCCAGTACCCGGTGTGGGCGCAGACCCAGACCGGCTCAACCACCTTGCCGACAGCGACCTCGCCGGCGCCCAGTCCCCAGCCCAATTACACGCCGCCATCAGGCAGCGTGACGCAGATGCTGCTGATCACCGGGTCGCAAAGCTCGCGCATCGCCCCGACCAACGGTAACCCGACGACCTTTGTGGTGCAGAACACCGTGGCAACGACCAACACTGCCAACGCGGTGCAGGATTCGACCCTGCCGCTGGGCAGCGTCAGCGGCATCAATATCGGTGACATGGCGCGGCTGCGCATGCCGCTGAACAAACAGATCGTGTGCTTTCGCGTGCCCGTCGTCACGGTCAACAGCGGCACCAACCCGCCGACCATCACCAGCATGGGCAACCTGTTTCCGCCAGGGGCTTACAGCGGGTTCAACACCGCGTTGAAAAATGCCGGGCTGTTCCCGTCCGGCGTGAACCAGTTGACCAATGCCAACCTCGCCGGTGCGCGGCTGAGCGATGAGGGGCCGATCGGCAGCAGCCCATTGCAGACGACGGTGTATTACGTCGCCAACGCCGCCAATGCGGCCAGCGGCGGCACGCTGCCGATGCTCATGCGCGCGACCCTCAATGCGCAGAACGACCAGATGGTCGGCAACCCGGTGCCACTGGCTGCCGGTGTGGTCAGCCTGCAGGTGTTGTTTGGTGTGGACGAGACCAACTCCGGCGCTGTCACCAACTACCTGCGCTGGAGCAATGTGGTCAGTGGCGGTTACACCAACGCGGTGCGCAGCGTGCTGTTTGCGATCGTCGCGCGCACCCTGCATCCCAACTCGAAAAACCCAGCGGTGACCAGCGTGACCGTACCCAGCCCGATGACCGGCAGCGGCAACGACCAGTTCACCAACTACACCCCCAGCGCTGCGGAAAGCCAGGATCGGTTCAACGTGATCGAGTCCGAATTCGCGCTGCGCAATGCCCTGTGGCCGCACTGACCATGAACCCGATCGTCCGACGCCTCGGCTCGCAGGCCACTCGCCAGCGCGGCTATGTGCTGCTGCTCACCCTGATCGCCCTGGTGGTGCTGCTGTTCGGCGTGCTGTTCACCATGCGCGGCAACCTGCTGCAGAACGTGATGACCGGCAACACCGCGCAGCGGCAGAAAGACGTGCAGGTGGGTGACCTCGCGTTGCGGCAAGTGCAGCAGGCGTTGATCGCCACCATCCAGAACGGCGGCAATCAGGTGCTCGATGTTGCCGCGAATGGTCAGCCTTGGTTCTACACCCCGCCGGCGGGCGCGATGCCGGCGTCGGCCCCGTTCTATGCCGGTCCGCCGGGTACCGCCAACACTTACCCCGGCTTCTGGGCGAGTTGCCAGAGCAATAACCAATGCGCTCCGCTCAGCAGCGTCGCCTCGGTGCTCAGCCCGGCGCCTCCGGCGATTGCCGGGTCCGGCGGGCAACCTTACCAAGTGCTGGTGAGCGTATGGCCGACCAATCGCCCGACCAACGCCTACGCCTGCGGCACCACCGGCTACACGGCAAGTTACTACGCGGTTTACCTGCACATCGTCGAGCCCAATGGCACGACGGCCACTAACACCCAGTCCGTCATCAAACTGTGCACGCTATGAACGCCCTACAGATCGACCGCTCCGCCCGCCGCGTGGTCGCGGCGCTGACCAGCGTTGCGCTGGTGCTCCTTCCACTGGCAGATTTGCCGGCGCACGCTGGGCTGGCCACCAGCATCGGGCTGGCGCAACCGCGTCCGCAGGTCGTCATCGCCATCGGCAACTCGCAGTCGATGGACGGCGACCTGAGCGGCGCAATCATGACCGGCTCCGGCTCGCTGGGCAGTGCGCTCAGCAGTCTGAACAACTCCAGCTCGCCGGTGAACTACACCGTGCCAGCGGGATTCACCTCACCCGTCACAGGTGCGCAATCCGGCTCGGCACCCTACACGGCCACCAATTCCTCGGGCGCGTTGGCGGACAACAGCGCAAGTCGTCTGAACGTGGCCAAGGCGGGCATTCAGGCGGTGCTGCAGCAATACCTGTCGAGTATCGACTTCGGACTGGCGACGTACAGCACGACCGGGACCAGTCTGTACACCACTTGGGTGTACTACATGTCGCCACCCGGCGGGTTCACCTTCGCCAACAGCCTGCCAACCAATGGATTCACCAGCTATTCGCAATACCAGGCTTTTGCTACCGCCAACCCCAGCGCCAGCCCGACGCCGACCCGGTGGGTGAGCAACCCTTGCTACAACTATTCGAGCGCCTCCTCGACCGTCAAAAGCAACTGCACCTCAATGGCGGGTGTATTTGGAAGCAGCACCCTCTCCGGCAATCGTTACATGAAGATCGGTGCGTCGAGCGATGACCCCGATATCAACGACGTGCTGTACGCCAGCGGGCAGCCTGGGGTGTTCGTCAATTACGGCGGGGCGTATGCTGCCTACAACTACTCAACCAATCTCGGCCCGATCAACCCGCCCTCGCAGACGCCTTACACCTACTTCAACCTGTCGAACTACAACAACGGTGTCGTGTCCGTCGGCTATAACAATTCCCAGCCGAGTGCGAGCAAGATCACCGGGCCGACCAACGCTGGCTATGTGCCTTACTCCGATCAGGTGATCTACGCCCAAAGAGGCTTTGGTTATTACGTGCAGAGCCTCAATGCGACGACCGCCAAGACAACGGTGGCCGTCACCAATCTGGGCAACAACCCGTCTTCCACATCAGTCAACTCGGCGCTTGCAACCTTCCAGTCGGCGCTGAACCCGGAAACCAACAGCACATCGAGTGCCGAGATCAAGGCGCTGGCGTATCAGTCTCCGACGGCGGGTCTGGTCACCGGGGCAGGGAACATCCTGCAGAACCTACCGAACCCTTCCTGCGCCGGCCAGTACGTGATCTTGGTCACCGATGGTCTGCCGACCATGGATAAGAACGGCAAAGCCTGGCCGCCCCTGGGCAGTGCCTCGGGCCAAGGCTATGGGGTCAATGCGGCGTTCTACGGCGTAGCTGGGCAAAACGCCTATGGCATCAACGACGACAGCGGCAATGTCCCCAGCGGCCAGGTGCAGGGGGCGCTGGATGCGAGCAAGACCAATGACCAGGCGTTGATCGACACCATCAATGCGATCAAGACGCTGAACACCAAGGGCATCAAGACCTATGTCATTGGCCTTGGCGCCGGGGTCGATTCGACCAAGAACCCGGCCGCGTATTACGCGCTCAACGCAATGGCGATTGCGGGGGGTACCGGTCAGCAATACCCGGCCAACGACATCCAGACCTTCAACAATGCGATCGCCAGCATCGCCGCGCAGATTTTCCAGAACATCGCGGTGTCGGCGCCGATCGCCCCGGCCAGTGTGAAGGGCGGTTCTCTGGTCTACACCGCGACCAGCAACAACCAATCCGGTTCGATCGCCGGCCATCTGCAGGCCTACAAGACCGTGACCACCGCTCAGTCCACCGTCACTGCGCCGATCGGTACCGCCAGCGGCCCGGCCCAGTGGGACGCTGGCAGCCCGACCCTGATGCCGGTGAGCGAGCGACAGAACCGCCTGTATTCCACCGCGGCGCCGACTTCTTCATCGGCGCCACCGGGATCGGGGCCGGTGCGCAATTTCGCCGCAATGGGGACGAGCAACTCGCCGTATTACGACGCGAGTGCCTTCGGGCTGAGCAGCCCGACGACCTGCGTGCCGAACGTCGCGACCATCGTCGCCTATACGCTGGACCCGTCCTTCAACACCCCGGGTGACAGTGCAGCTTCGCAATATGGCTCGCTGGGCTTTCCCACCGGCGTCAGCGGTTGCAGCTATCTGATGGGGCGCCAGCTCAACTGGATGCTGGGCAACCTTAGTCCGAATGACCAGACCTCGTACCTCGCTGCGCCGGGAACGGCGGCGTTGACGGGCCTCGGGGGCTATGTGCAGTTCGCAGCCAATAACAAGGGGCGGGAGAACCTGGTTCTGCTGACCAGCAACGACGGTTTCCTCTATGCCGTGGACAGCCAGACCGGCAGTCTGGTCTGGGGCTGGATGCCGAGGCCTTTTCTCAGTTACCTGCAGCGTAACCAACAGGGCAGCGGCTCACCCGCCAATGCCACGCTGATCACGAACCTGACGTTGTTCGATGGCGGCTTCAGCCTCACCGACGCGGTCAACACCAGCAACAATCCATCCGCATCCAACTGGGCGAGCTACGTGGTCGGCACCGCGCAGGGCGGGGGGTACCACTACGCGCTGCAGCTCAGCAGCAACGCCAGTGCAACGGTCACCGCCGCACCGACCCCGCAGGCCGTGACGTGGGCGATTTCCACACCGACCAACATCGCCCCGGCCAATGCCGCGCCGTTGGCGCTGCAGGCCCCGCTGATCATCACCATCAATGGCATGCAGTACGCGGTGTTTGTGGTCAACGTCAAGAACAGCTCGGGCGCGGTGAGCAGCACGCTGTACGAGATCAACGTTGCCACCGGGCAACCGGCCTATGGCACCGCGCTGTCGGCTGCGCTGCCGTTCTCGGCTTACAGCGCCATGTCGTACGACCCCGGATCGGGCACACTGTGGATCGGCGATGCCAATGGCGGGGTGTGGAGCCTGAACCTCTCCGGTTCAGCCTCGACCGATGTGACCAGCGCGCTGCAGATCGGCACCGCCTACACCCCCTCGGGCCAGTCTGCCGCGCTCAACTACGTGGGCTACACCGAAGTCGGTGGCCTGCCGTATGCGTGGGCGGCGTCGAACACCACCGTCACCTTGTTTTCGCTGTCGGGCGGTACCTCGCAGATCGTCTGGGCGGCAAACGGCACCAGCGGTTATCAGTACCAGAACGGCACGTTGCAGGGGGTTGCCGGGAGTGTGGTGCAGCCCCTGCAGAGCGGTGGGGTGATTTCCGCGGCGCCGGTGGTCGCCAATGGTCTTTTGGTCGTGCCGGTGTATGTGCCGCCCGGCGGCAACAGCTGCGGCTACGGCCAGGGCTATTACGACCTCTATGACCTGACCAGTGGGGCCAGGCCCAAGATCAACGTGACTTACAAGGGCAATGTCGTCTCCACCGGGCAGATCGGACTGGGGGTGGGCATTCCGCTGTCGCCCAGTCTGTTCGTCACCAGCAGCGGGGTCGGGTTCTATCCGTACACCACCGCCAGCGCCGGCACGGGCAGTTCGGGTAACAGCGGTGCCGGCTCGGGCGGCATCTGGCCGGTGGCAATCAGCGGCAGTGTGATGAACAAGCCGATCGCCTGGCGGCAGTATTGACCGGTGCTCTGATCAAAGTGGGGCTGGGCGGCAGTGAGCCGCCCCGTGTCGTCTCAGGCCAGGCGATCAGGCGAAGATCTTCCCCGGGTTGAGGATGCCTTTGGGGTCGAGCGCGTGCTTGAGGGTGCGCATCAGGTCGATCGCGTCGTCGCCGGCTTCCTCGCGGAGAAAGTCCTGCTTGTGCAGGCCGATGCCGTGTTCGCCGCTGCAGGTGCCGCCCAGCGCCAGCGCGCGGCGAACGAGCTGGGCGTTGAGGCGTTCGGCCAGTTCGCGCTCCTCGGGCTTGGCTGGGTCGATGAGGTAGCCGATGTGGTAGTTGCCGTCGCCGACATGGCCGACGATGAAATACGGCAGCCCCGCGGCCTGCGCCTCGTCGACCGTGGCGTTGATGCTTTGCGCGAGCCTGGAAATCGGCACGCAGGTGTCGGTGGTCACGCAGCGGCAGCCGGGCCGGGTCTGCAGCGCTGAGAGATACGCGTGGTGGCGCGCAGCCCAGAGTTTGCTGCGCTCTTCCGGGGTGTCGGCCCAGGCGAAGTCCGAGCCGCGGAAGTCCTGCGCCAGGGCCTGCACGGTTTGCGCCTGTTCGCGCACCCCTGCCGGCGAGCCGTGGAACTCCATCAGCAGCAGCGGGCTTTCGGGCAGGCCGAGGTGGTCGTGCGCGTTGACTGCGCGCACCGCGTTGGCATCCATCAGCTCACAGCGGGCGATCGGCACGCCCGATTGGATGGTGGCGATGGTGCAGTCGACCGCGCTGGCCACATCGGGGAACGAGCAGATCGCCGCCGCCACCGCTTCGGGCTGTGGGTACAGCCGCAGCGTGACTTCGGTGATGATGGCGAGCGTCCCCTCGCTGCCGACGAACAGCCGCGTGAGGTCATAGCCGGCGCTGCTTTTGCGCGCGCGGGTGCCGGTGCGCAGCACCCGGCCGTCGGCGAGCACCACGGTCAGCGCGAGCACGTTTTCGCGCATGGTGCCGTAGCGCACGGCGTTGGTGCCCGAGGCGCGGGTGGCGGTCATGCCGCCGATCGTGGCGTCGGCGCCGGGGTCGATCGGGAAAAACAGCCCGGTGTGGCGCAGCTCGTCGTTGAGCTGCTTGCGCGTCACCCCGGCCTGCACGGTGGCGAGCAGGTCGCCGGTGGCCACATCGAGCACGCGGTTCATGCGCGTGAGGTCGAGCACCACGCCGCCGCGCACCGCGAGCAGCTGGCCTTCGAGCGACGACCCCGCGCCCCAGGCGATCACCGGATAGTCGTGCGCGGCGCAGAGTTTGACCGCGTCGGCCACGTCCTGCGTGCTGTCGCAGAACACCACTGCGGCCGGCGGCGGGGCGTCGAACGGCGACTCATCCCGGCCGTGCTGTTCGCGCACTGCCAGCGCGGTCGAACACTGCGCGCCAAAGCGCGCGGCCAGCGCATCGAGCAGCGGCTGCGGTGCGGGGCGGTGCAGGGTGGAAAGAGTCTGTGGCGCGTTCATGCGGGCCTCCGGGGTGAGGGCGTAATCACGCTCAGAGCATAGGCCGCGGCGGGCCGATCTGCAGAGGGGTGAACCGCGCGCCTCGGGGGGCGTGCCCGCGGGTCAGACGCCTTCTTCCAGCCGCAGGTAGTAGCCGTGATAGTGGTGCAGGCTGTGCTCGGGGTGGAAGGGGATGAGGCAGGATTTGTCCGGGTTGATCCAGGCGTCGACCACGCGGTAGCCCAGCGCGCCGAGCTGGTCGAGAAAGCTCGATTCGCGGTCGATGCGGTAGGGACAGAACGCGGTGCCGATGCTCTGCACCGTGAAATAGCTGTGCTGCGGGTGCAGCGGGGTCAGGTTGAGCAGCAGATGCGGCGGACGCCGGCGCAGCGCGCCCAACCGCTCGCCCAGCGACTCGGGCAGGTATTGCAGCACCCCCATCGCCAGCAGCAGGTCGGCCTGTTCGGCGCGCGCCATGTCGCCGTCGAAGTGCAGCCGGCCCGCCGCGTCGTGGTGGCGGGCGTAGGCCGCGCCGCGCTGCATTACCGCGGGCACGTCGCAGATGGTCCAGCGCAGCCGGTCGGGGTAGGGCAGCACGCTCTGGTAGGCGTAGTAGCTCACGCCGATGTGTCCGCCGAGTTCGAACAGGTCTCGCACGCCCTCGCCCAGCAGGCGCTGCAGCCAGAACAGCACCGGGTAATCGGTGGGGTAGAGGCGCTTGAGGCGGTCGCGGTACATCAGCGCCGAGTCCGGGTTGTCGTAGCCCAGCGGCTTAGTCCTGGGCGCAGCCTGCTCGGCGGCGGCAAAGCTTGGATAGACGCCGAGGAACAGATTCTGGTCGCGGTTTTCGACGAACTGCCGGCGAAGCCGGCGTTCGATCAGCGCGCGCAGCGGCGGGGTGGCGGCTAGGGCGTCGAGGGCGCGATGTACGCGGGCGGGCATGGACATGGTGGCAGGGGAGTGTGTGGGGTTGTGGAGTGCCGGACGGGCAGGCAGTTCCCCCGCGCGCCGCGGCGTTTGCCATCGGCAGGCAGAATCCGGGCGAACGACCTTGCTGTGATCATTGGAAGCGAATCATGGGACAACGCCTCACCGCTATCGCCACCCGAACCGGGGATGCAGGCACCACCGGACTGGGGGACGGCTCGCGCTGCGTCAAGAGCAGCGCGCGCATCCAGGCCCTGGGCGATGTGGACGAGCTGAACTCGCACATCGGCCTGCTGCGCACCGTCGGCCTGCCCGAGGCCATCGACACGCTGCTGCTGCGCATCCAGCACGATTTGTTCGACCTCGGCGGCGAGCTGTCGGTGCCGGGCATGAGTCTGCTCAAACCCGAGCAGGTCGCCGCGCTCGACTCGGCGCTGGCCGAATACAACGCCAAGCTGCCGCCGCTGGCCGAGTTCATCCTGCCCGGGGGCACGGCGGCGGCGGCGCAGGCGCATGTGTGCCGCACGGTGGCGCGCCGCGCCGAGCGCAGTGTGGTCGCGGTGGCGCAGGCCGAGGGCGATGCCTCGGCGGCGCCGAAGGCAGGCGCTGACGACAGCGGAGCGGCCGACGCGGCTTCGGTGCCCAGGCTGCGCGCGGAATTGCTGCAATACCTCAACCGGCTGTCGGATCTGCTGTTCGTGCTGGCGCGCACTCTCAACCGCGCCGGCGGTGCTGACAGCGCCGAGGTGTACTGGAACCACCAGCGCGTGCCGCGGCGATGAGGCTTTCGGCGCGCTTCACATTTCTTCAACTGCCGCGCATGCGGGTGAAACGCCGCCGCGGCAATATGTCCCGCATCGCACGGTAAGCCGGGCCGCGCTGCGGCCCGCGCCGTGCGGATGGCCCGAAGCTCCACGGAAAACCCTGTCATGCAAAAGCCTGCTAGCCCCGCTGCTTCCACCCGCCGACGCTGGCCCCTGCTCGCCCCGCTGGCCGTCGTTGCCGTCGGCGCGGCGCTGTGGTGGGGGTTGGGCGACGCCAGCCATGCCCAGCGCGGGCCGGGCGGCGGCGGCCCCGGCGGGCGGCCGATGGGGCCGACCCCGGTGACCGCGTCGGTCGCCAAGGTGCAGGCGATGCCGGTGTGGGTCGAGGCGCTGGGCACGGTCACGCCGCGCAGCCTGGTCAATGTGATGCCGCGCGTTTCGGGGCAGTTGCAGAGTGTCGATTACCGGCAGGGGCAGATGGTCAAGGCCGGGCAGCTGCTGGCGCAGATCGACCCGCGGCCGTTCCGCATCGCGGTCGAGCAGGCGCGGGCGCAGCTGGAGCAGACGCAGGCGCAGCTCGCGCAGACCCAGGCGCAGCTCGCCGGGGCGCAGAAAGATCTGGCGCGCTACGAAACCCTGCTCAAGCAGGACTCGATTGCCGAGCAGCAGGTGTCCGACCAGCGCACCACCGTGGCCCAGCTGCAGGCCACGCTCAAGGCCAACCAGGCCGCGGTCGACGCCAGCAAGGCCGCGCTGGACAACGCGCAACTGCAGCTGAGCTGGACGCGCATCACCGCGCCGGTGTCCGGTCTCGTGGGTCTGCGTACGGTGGACGCCGGCAATATGGTCACCACCTCCGGCGCGGTCGGCAGCGGCAACACTGCAGGCAGCAGCACCGGCAGCGCGACCCCGATTGCGGTGATCGCCCAGGTGCAGCCGGTGCAGGTGACGTTTGCGTTGCCGCAGCAGCAGATCGGCGACGTGCTGCCGCAACTCATGGCCGGCAAGCGTCCGCAGGTGCAGGCGTGGAACGCGAGCAAGACCGAGCCGATCGGCAGTGGCCAGCTCGTCGCCGCCGATAACCAGATCAACACCGCCACCGGCACCCTCAACCTGCGCGCCGAGTTCGACAACAAAAACCTCGCGCTCTACCCCAACGCCTTCGTCAACGTCCGGCTGCTGGTCAACACCATCCCCGACGCGCTGCTGGTGCCGACCACTGCGGTGGGCGTGGGCGCGCCGGGCAGCTTTGTCTACGTGATCGGCGCCGACAATAAGGTCACGCTGCGCACCGTCACTACTGGCGGCATCCTGGGCAACCTCACGCGCATCGTCAGCGGCCTGCAGCCGGGTGAGCGGGTGGTCACCGATGGCCTCGACCGGCTGCGCAACGGCGCCGAAGTGAAGGTGGTGCAGGCGCAGGGCGCGGCCGCAGGCCCGGGCGTTGCGGGTGGCGGCATGCACGGCGGCGGGCGCGATGGAACGCACGGCGGCACGCCGGGCAAGGCCGGCGCGGCCAGCGGGG
>CAYMDM010000061.1:0-17419 GCA_964389235.1 uncultured Burkholderiaceae bacterium | reverse complement strand
GAAGCAGCGGGCGCTGCCGCCGAGGCCGAGCCGAGCGAGGCGACAAGGCGATCGAGCGCGGCTTCCTTGCCTTCGCTGCCAATGGCCGCGGAAGCAGCTGGGGCAGGCGCCGAGGCGGGTTGGGCCGGCGCGGCTGGCCGCGAGGCTGCCGGGGCCGGCTGCGGCACGACGTACACCGCGACGCTGCGCCACACCGGCCGGCCGAGCTGCAGCACTACCTGCGAGGGCGCGTCCTCGTCACGCTGCAGGGTCAGGCGGATCCACAACGGGCGCTCGTCCAGCCCGTAGTTGTCGGCGCGGGAAAGAGTGAATCGCGACAGTGGCCAGCTCGCCACGGTCGCCGCGTCCGGCCGCTGGCCGTGCTCCCGCCAGATCGCCAACGGGGGAGCCACGGTCTGCCGCGTCAGATCGGTGGTGATGAGCAGATTGGGCGCAGGCAGCGGCGGGCGAACCGCCGGTTTCGGCGCTGGCGGCAGCGCGGCAGGTGTCGGGCTTACTGCAGGCGGTGAAGCGGAGACGGCCGGCGCCGACGCGATGTCCGCACTCGCCGCACTTGCCGGCGCCGCGGCAGCCGCACTCGCTGCGGTCGGCGCTGCCTGCGCGGCCACCGCCAGCCCAGCGAGCGCCAGCCCCGCCAGCCAGGCGCGGGGGTGGAGCAAGGGCAGCGACGGCAGACGCATGATGGGGGCGTTGAGCACAGGGAGACCCCGGCATGAGGCCGGGTTGGCAAAGGCCGCGCGCAGTGTAGAGAGTCAGCGCGAAACTGAAACCCACCGGAACGGGCGGCAGTCCCGCAACAATGGGGGCGGCGGCGAGGCCTGAGTCTGGCTGAGCAAGGCGGGCGCCGGGCTGGTGCGTGCGGGCTGCCACCGCGCTGGCCCGAGGTCGGCGCGGAACGCAAAGCCGGCGTAACCTTTGTGTCGATGGAAGGGCGTCGGCAGGGGCGCAAACCTCGGACAGCGGCATCACCCGACTTTTTGCCCAGTCGCGGCGGTCAAGTGTTCGCTGTATGCCGCTGCGGTTGGCCCGCAAAGCCATTTCCAGGAGACTTCGATGGATTACGTTTTTCCGCCTCCGCCCCCAGTGTCGATCCCGGTCGTGGGCCGTGTGGCGCAATTCCCGGTGCATCGGATCTACTGCGTCGGCCGCAATTACGCGGCGCATGCGCGCGAAATGGGCTCAGACCCCACGCGCGAACCGCCGTTCTTTTTCTGCAAGCCGGCCGATGCGGCGGTGCCGGTCGCGGCCGGGCAGACGCTGGACTGGCCTTATCCCGGCATGAGCCGCGACGTGCACCATGAAATCGAACTGGTCGTCGCGATCGGCCGCGGCGGGCGTGACATTCCCGCGCAGCAGGCGCTCGACCACGTGTTCGGCTACGCGGTGGGGCTGGACATGACCCGCCGCGATCTGCAGGCGGAGATGAAAAAAGCCGGGCGCCCGTGGGAAATCGGCAAGGCGTTCGACGCCAGCGCGCCGATCGGCCCGATCCATGCTGCAGCCGACCTGGACGTGGCGACACTGCTCGGCGCCGCCGCGATCGAACTGCGGGTGAACGACGAACTGCGGCAAAGCGGACACCTGGCCGATCTGATCTGGTCGGTGCCGGAAATGCTGGCGCATCTGTCGCGTTACTTTGCGCTGCAGCCGGGCGATCTGGTGTTCACCGGCACGCCCGAGGGCGTGGCCGCGGTGCAGCCGGGCGACTTGCTGCAGGGACGCATCGACGGGCTGGGTGATCTGTGTCTGCGCGTGGTCGCGCCGCACTGAACTGCCACAACGGCCGGGTCAGGCCGGGCTGGCCACCGCTTGCGGCGGGTCACCGGCCAGGGTGCGGTAACTGGCGTGAAACGACAGGATGTAGGCGAGGAACAGCGCAATGGCCACCGGCAGGCTCAGGCTGGCAGCGAGGGTTTCGCTCGCGCCCAGCGCCCGCGCCAGCAGCAGCACCAGCGTGGGCAGGGTGAAAAACAGCACCAGCCATTGCAGCAGGTACAGCCCCAGCGCGCGCAGATTGCGCACGCAAAGCACAAAGCTGAAAAACAGTGCCTTCAGCGGCGGCAGCCTGTGCCAGGCCACCAGTGGCGGCGCCAGCCAGAACGCCAGCGACACCGGGATGTAGGCCAGCGTGGCCAGCAGCGCGCCGGCACGCAGCCCGCCGACGGTTTCCTTCGGTGGCGGGTCGCTCAGCAGCAACAACCGCAGCAGCGCGCCGCCATCGACCAGCGCGGCCAACGCCAGCACCGCGATCACCGCTGCGGTGTAAAGCCCGGCGAGGATCAGCATGTTGCGGGTGACGGCAGGCCCGTTGCGAAAGCCCTCGATCAGCACATTGGGCCAGACCGGCTTGCCGTCGGCGATCTGCCGGCTGGCCTGCATGAATCCCAGGGTGCCGAACTGCACGGCCAGCAGCGGAAACACCACGCCGATGAGCGGCAGCGCCGAGACGAAAGCTGACACCAGCACGTAGACCATCATCATCAACAGCACGGCCCAGGGCTGGCGAGCGAGGCTGCGAAACCCGGCCTGAACCCATTTGATGCCGGCGCGGGCGGGGACGGTGCGCAGTTCCATGGCGGGTCGAGGTTTCAGGCGAGGGCGCCAGCCGTGGATTCGGCCACGCGCTGACGCAGCACCCGCTCGAAGTGCGCCGGGTCGTGCGGCTGCAACAGCGCCGCGTCGCGCGGCAGGTGCACGTCGGCCAGCCGTGACACCCAGAAGCGCAGCGCGGCCGCGCGCAGCGCCAGCGGCAGCAGCGCCGACTCGCCCGGGGTGAGCGGACGCACCGCGTTGTACGCGGCCAGCAGTGCGTCGCGCCGCGGCGGGTCGAAACGGCCGTCGGCCGGGTGCACGCACCAGTCGTTGAGGGCGACGGCGAGGTCGTAGATCCAGGTGTCGACCCCGGCGAAATAGAAGTCGAATATGCCCGAGAGCGAGTCGCCGTCGAACAGCACGTTGTCGCGGAACAGATCGGCATGCACCGCGCTGCGCGGCAGCAGGGTCCACGCCGCGGTCTGGCTCAGTTCGATCTGCTGCGCGAGTTCAGCCTGCAGCAGATCGCGCTGCGCACCGTCCAGGAAAGGCATCAGCGTAGGCACCACCTGCCGCTGCCACGCCAGCCCGCGCAGATTGGGCTGGCGGCGGGGGTAGTCGATCGCGGCCAGATGCATGCGTGCCAGCCATTGCCCGACCTGGGCGCAGTGTTCGGGGCCGGGGTCGAGCACGCTGCGCCCGGCGAGCCGCGTGACCATTGCCGCAGGTTTGCCCTTGAGCCGGCGCTGCGCCTGACCGTGGCGATCGGGCATCGGGTCGGGCACCGGGATGTCGTGCTGCGCCAGGTGATGCATCAGCCCGAGGTAGAACGGCAACTGCTCGAACTGCAGCCGCTCGAACACCGTGAGCACGAAGCGCCCGGCCGTGGTGGTGACGAAGTAATTGGTGTTTTCGATGCCGCTGGCGATGCCCTGCAGTTCGGTCAGGGTGCCGAGGTCGAAGTCGCGCAGCCAGTCGGCGACGTCCTGCGGTTCGAGCGGGGTGAAAACGGCCATGGGCAGCAGGGCGGGGCGCCGGCCCCGGGCGCGGCACCGGCGAAAGATCTGGGGAGTTGGCTTACTTGAAGGTGAACAGCTTCCACTGCGCCCGGCCCTGAAGATGCGCCGGGTCGTTGCCGCCGGCGGCGTCGGGCGGCACGACGTTGTAGGCCGCGCCGCCGTGCAGCGGCTGCACATGGATCGAGGTGGTCGCGCCGCGCACCTGCTGCTCGTGAATGCGCACCGCCCGGTCCTGGGTGATGTTTTCGCGCACCAGCGGCTCGGGGAAGTTCGGCTTGGGCTGGGTGTCGGTCGGCGGCGCGGGCGGGGCCGCAAACGCCGGCGCGGCGAGCAGACCTGCGGCCAGCAGGCCGGCGCGCATCAGCGCAACGAGAGGGAAGGGGAACGGGACGCGGCTCATGCCGGCATTTTATGCGCCGCAACAGCAAGGCCGCGCCGATGCCGAGGCGCGCGCCGATAATCGCCGCATGACCGAAACGACCCCCCTGCCCGGCCCCGCGCCCGCCGCTTCGATGCTGCTGCTGGTCGACGGCTCCAGTTACCTCTACCGCGCCTTCCACGCAATGCCCGATCTGCGCGGCCCCGACGGCCAGCCCACCGGCGCGCTGTACGGCATGGTGGCGATGCTGCGGCGGCTGCGCGAGCAATATCCGCCGCACAAGGGCTGGCGCTATGGCGCCTGCGTGTTCGACACCAAGGAGCCGACCTTCCGCGACGCGCTGTACGCCGATTACAAGGCGCACCGCCCGCCAATGCCGCCGGAACTGGTCGCGCAGCTCGACCCCATCCGTGAAGCGGTGCGGCTGATGGGCTGGCCGTTGCTGGAAGTGCCGGGGGTGGAGGCCGACGACGTGATCGGCACCCTGGCGCAGCGGGCGCACGCGCAGGGCATGGCCACGCTGATTTCCACCGGCGACAAGGACCTGGCGCAACTGGTCGGCGACCACGTCACTCTGGTCAACACCATGAGCGGGGAAGTGCTCGACACCGCCGGGGTGCAGGCCAAGTTCGGCGTGCCGCCCGAGCGCATGATCGACTGGCTGACCCTGGTGGGCGACAGCGTGGACAACGTGCCGGGTGTGGACAAGGTCGGCCCGAAAACCGCGGCCAAATGGCTGGCCGAATACGGGTCGCTGGATGCGCTGGTGGCCCAGGCAGAGGGGATTCCCGGCGTCGCCGGCAAGAACCTGCGCGCGGCGCTGGACTGGCTGCCGACCGCGCGCACCCTGGTGACCATCCGCACGGATTGCGACCTCGACGGCTACGCCCGCCAGTTCGATCCCGATCTGCGGCTGCAACCCGAGGACGGCGCTGCGCTGCTGCCGTTTTTCACCCGCTATGGCATGCGGCGCTTCACCCAGGAACTCAAGGCGCAGGGCGTGGCCGAGGCGTCGGCGCAGCAGGGCTCGCTGCTCGACGACCCGGCCGATCCTCCCGCCGCGGCGCCCGGACCGGGGCAGTATGAAATGGTGACCACCTGGGCGCAGCTCGACGCCTGGTTGGCGCGCATCGGCGCGGCCGAACTCACCGCGCTGGACACCGAGACCGACTCCCTCGACCCGATGCGCGCGCGGCTGATCGGGCTGTCGCTCAGCGTCGAGCTGGGGCAGGCGGCCTATTTGCCGCTGGCGCACAGTTATCCCGGCGCGCCGCAGCAACTGCCGCTCGATGACGTGCTCGCGCGGCTGCGCCCCTGGCTGCAAGATCCGGGCAAACCCAAGCTCGGGCAGAACGTCAAATACGACGGCCATGTGCTGGCCAATGCCGGCATCGCGGTGCGCGGCTATGCGCACGACACCCTGCTGCAGAGCTATGTGCTCGAAGCGCACAAGCCGCACAACCTCGACAGCCTGGTCAGCCGCCATCTCGGGCGCGACGACACCCTGACCTACGAGGCCGTGTGCGGCAAGGGCGCCAAAGCCATCACCTTCGACCAGGTGGACGTGCAGACCGCGACCCGCTACTCGGGCGAAGATGCCGACCTCACCCTGCAGGTGCACCGCAAGCTGTGGCCGCAACTGCAGGCCGATGCTGGGCTGGCGCGCATCTATTCGCTGGAAATGCAGGTCAGCGACGTGCTGCTGCGCATGGAGCGCACCGGCGTGCTGGTCGATGCCGCGCTGCTGCGCGCGCAAAGCAGCGAGCTCGGCGCCAAGATGCAGGCGCTGGAACAGCAGGCGTATGAGCTGGCCGGCGGGCCGTTCAACCTCGGCAGCCCCAAGCAGATCGGAGAGGTGCTGTTCGACCGGCTGCAACTGCCGCGGCAGAAAAAAACCGCCTCGGGCGCGCACTCCACCGACGAGGAAGTGCTGGAAAAGCTGGCCGAGGACTATCCGCTGCCGCGCATCCTGCTCGACTGGCGCGGGCTGTCCAAGCTGCGCAGCACCTACACCGAAAAACTGCCGCAGATGATCGACCCGCGCACCGGGCGGGTGCATACCCACTATGCGCAAGCCACCGCGGTGACCGGCCGGCTGGCCTCGACCGACCCGAATCTGCAGAACATCCCGGCGCGCACACCCGAGGGCCGGCGCATCCGCGAGGCGTTCATCGCGCCAGCCGGCTGGCTGATCGCCTCCTGCGACTATTCGCAGATCGAGCTGCGCATCATGGCGCATCTGTCGCAGGACGCCGGGCTGCTGGCGGCCTTTGCCGCGGGGGAGGACATTCACCGCGCCACCGCGGCGGAAATCTTCGGTGTCGCCCCGGCCGAGGTCACGCCCAACCAGCGGCGCATGGCCAAGGTCATCAACTTCGGGCTGATCTACGGCATGAGCGCGTTTGGCCTGGCGCGCAACCTTGGGCTGGAGCGCGACGCGGCCAAGCTCTACATCGATCGTTACTTTGCGCGTTACCCCGGCGTGGCCGCGTACATGGACCGCACACGGCGCATCGCCGCCGAGCGCGGCTACGTGGAAACTGTGTTCGGCCGTCGGCTGTGGCTGCCCGACATCCACGCGGCCGGCGGCCCGCGCCGGTCGGCGGCCGAGCGCGCAGCGATCAACGCGCCGATGCAGGGCACCGCGGCCGACCTGATCAAAATGGCGATGGTCGCGGTCGACGCCGCCATCACCCGCGAAAAGCTGCGCACCCGCATGATCCTGCAGGTGCACGACGAACTGGTGTTCGAAGTGCCGGAGGACGAAGTGCATTGGGTGCGCGAGCAAGTGCCGCGGCTGATGGCCGGCGTCGCCCAGCTCGACGTGCCGCTGCTGGCCGAACTTGGTCTGGGCGCGAACTGGGAACTGGCCCACTGAGCGACCCGCCGCGCGGACGAATGCCGCGCCTAGCGACCGGGTCGCTCGGGCGATTGACGGCCGGCCAGCCTGCAGCAAACGGCTGGGTGAGGTCGCGATGTTCCGCGCCGGTGTGCACCCCGGCGCTTGACATGTCGTTGCCGAATTCCCTCAAGCCGAGCCCAAATGCTATTGATTCGCATCAACGCAGGGTCTAGGATTGCATGAAACGATAACATTTCGCATTTGCAGGCTGGCGGTTCGCTGCCGGCTGCTGCGATGGTTCGGCCTCGTCCACGCTCCTCACGTCATGTCTTCAAACCCTGCGGTTCTCTCGCTGTCCCGCCTGTCCCCCGGCTGCTGCGCCACCGTCGTCGATATCGACGGCGGGCGGGCGATGACTCAGCGCATGCTGATGCTGGGCATCCGCCGCGGCACCTCGCTGTGCCTGGTGCATGGCCCGACCAAGCGCGGCGCGGTGGTGCGCGTCGGCGGCGCGCGTATCGCGCTGGGGCATGGGGTGACCGAGCGCATCCGGGTGCTGCCAAGTTCGGAGGCGGCGAACAACGCCGGAGAGCCGGCATGAGCGCGTGTCACGACGCCGCCTGCGCAAGCGAACCGCAGGCGCGCGAGGGTGGGGCGCGCACCGTCGTGCTGGCGGGCAACCCCAACTGCGGCAAGACGACGATTTTCAACCTGCTCACCGGCGCGCATCAGCACGTCGGCAACTGGCCGGGGGTGACGGTCGAACGGCGCAGCGGCACGGTGCAGCTGGGGACGCAGCGGCTGAATGTGGTCGATCTGCCCGGGGTCTACAGCCTGCTGGGCGGCGGCGGGGTCGATCAGCGCGTGGCGCGCGACTATCTGCTGTCCGACGAGGTCGACGTGGTGGTCAACATCGTCGATGCGTCCAACCTGGAGCGGCATCTGACGCTCACCGCCGAGCTAATCGACGTCGGCAAGCCGATGGTGCTGGCGCTGAACATGGTGGACGAAGCGCAGGCGCTCGGGCTGGAACCGCAGGTGCAGGCGCTGTCCGAGCAGCTCGGCGTGCCGGTGGTGCCGATGATCGCCCGCCGCGGCAAGGGCCGGCGCGAACTGCTGCAGGCCATTGAGCAGGTGCTGCAGCACGGCCGCAACGGCCGTGCGCACCATTACCCAGTGGCGGTCGAGCAGGCGATCCAAGCGGTTGCGGCTGCGCTGCCGGCGCAGATGAGCGCTGCCGCGCGCCGCATCGAGGCGATGCGACTGCTGCAAGACCTCGACGAGCCGCAGGACGAGACAGCGCGTGCCGCGGTGCAATCGGCGCAGGCCGCGGTGCAGGTCGCCGAAGGCGAGGCCGCGGCCGACGCGGTGGCCGCCGCGCGCTTTGGCTGGGCACATGGCGTGGCCGCCGCGGCGCTGAGGCGGCAGGGCAAGCCGGGAGTGCGCTACCGGCTGACCGAGACGGTCGACCGCGTGGTGCTGCACGAATGGGCCGGGGTGCCGATTTTTCTGCTGGTGCTGTACTTGATTTTTGTCGTCAGCTACAACGCCGGCTCGATTTTTCAAGACTTTTTCGACAAGGGGTCGCAGGCGCTGTTCATCGCCGGGTTCGGCCATCTGCTGTGGCAGGCCGGGCTGCCGGACTGGCTGGTGTCGGTACTCGCTGGCGGCATCGGGGGCGGTATCAACCTGGTCGTCACCTTCATTCCGCCGATCGGTCTGACCTTTCTGTTTCTCGCGCTGCTCGACGACTCGGGCTATATGGCGCGCGCGGCGTACGCGATGGACCGTTTCATGCGCCGACTGGGGCTGCCGGGCAATGCGCTGGTGCCGATGGTCATCGGCTTTGGCTGCAACGTGCCGGCGATCATGGGCGCGCGCATTATCGAAGACCCGCGCGGGCGCATGCTCACGGTGCTGATGCAGCCGTTCATGTCGTGCTCGGCGCGGCTGACCATCTACATGGCGTTTGCCGTGGTGTTTTTCCGCGAAAACGGCGGGCAGGTGGTGTTCCTGCTCTACGTGCTGGGCATCGTCGCCGCGCTGCTGACCGCATGGATGCTGGGCAAGACCGCGCTGCCCGGCGAGCCGCAACCCTTTGTCATCGAGCTGCCGCCGTACCGTCTGCCCAGCGCGCGCAGCGTGGTGCTGCAGAGCTGGCAGCGCCTCAAGGTGTTCGTGCTGCGCGTGGGCAAGGTGATTGTCGCGATCGGCGTGGTGCTGCTCATTCTGCCCGGCATCGGCTGGACGCAGCAGGGACTGCGCGTGACCTCGATCGACCAGTCGCTGCTGGCGCAGGGCAGCCGCGCGCTTACCCCGCTGTTCGCACCGATGGGGGTGAAGGAAGACAACTGGCCGGCGGTATCCGGGCTGATTGCCGGGGCCGTGGCCAAGGAAGTGGTGATCGGCACCCTCAACGGCATCTACCAGCGGCAGAACGCCGGCAGCTCGATGGAGCCCTACCAGCACCCCGACGTGCTGGGCAAACTGACCGAGGCGGTGCAGAGCATTCCCGAAAACGCCAAAGGTTTCGTCGGCAATCTGCTCGACCCGCTGGGGCTGCACAAGCTGTCCTCGGCCAAAGACGCCGAGCAGACCTCGGGCGCGAGCGACGACACCCTGCACGCCCTGGCTGCGGCGTTCACCCCGCTTTCGGCGTTTGCGTATCTGGTGTTCGTGCTGCTCTACGTGCCGTGCGCCAGCACCATGGGCGCGCTGCGGCGGGAAGTCGGCTGGGGCTGGATGGCGTTTTCGATTGCCTACGGCATCGGCCTGGCCTGGGCGGCGGCAACCATCGTCTACCAGGCCGGCACCTTTGCCCAGCACCCGGGAACGTCGGCGGCGTGGATCGCCGCCTGCGTGGCCGCGTTCATCGTGCTGGTCATCGCGCTGCGTCAGCACGGCCGGCGCAGCGTCGGTGCCAGCGGCGTCGGTGCGCTGCATGGGGCGTCGGCGTGAACCGCGAATGAGGCGGCGACATGGGTAATCCGCTGTTCGATGTGCGCGAGGCGCTGCGCGCCCGGCAGATGGCCACGCCCGCGCAGCTTGCCGCCGAGCTGCAATTGCCGACCTCGGCGGTCGAGGCGATGCTCGAACACTGGGTGCGCCGCGGACTCGCTGCCCCGGCAGCGGCCCAAGCGGGGGCGGCCTGCGGCAGCGGCGGCTGCACCACTTGCGGCGCCTGCGCGACGGCGGCGCCGGCCAACGTGGTCTACGTGTGGACAGGCTCGGGCGATGCAGCGGTGTCTCGCTCCACGCGGGCGGTGATTCCGCTGCGACCGGCGGCCTGAACCGTCTCAGCGCGGCCGCGCGGTTCCAACATATGCGGGGCGGCTGCGGCGCCGCTGCAAGGTTTTGCCGCGGGATCTAGGCTTTGGGTCTGTCGATCCGTCCTGGCAAATCGGCCTGAACGGCCGACATGGAGAACGCCGATGACCACTCCCGAAATGATTTACCGCCGCATGGGCCGCAGTGGCCTGCAGCTCAGTGTGTTTTCGCTGGGCTCCTGGGTCACGTTCCACAACCAGGTTGACATGGCCGGGGTGCGGGAAATACTCGCCGCCGCGCGCGACGCCGGCATCAACTTCTTCGACAACGCCGAGGTCTACGCCAACGGCGAAAGCGAGCGGGTGATGGGCCAGGCGCTGTCGCAGCTCGGCTGGGCGCGGCTGGATTACGTGGTGTCGAGCAAGTTCTACTGGGGGCTGGATGCCGGCACCGCCGACAAGCCGCGCATCAACGGTCGCAACACCCTCAACCGCAAATATCTGCTGCAGGCGGTCGACGGCAGCCTGCAGCGCATGGGGCTGGACTACCTCGACCTGATCTACTGTCACCGCCCCGATCCGCACACCCCGATCGAGGAAACGGTGTGGGCGATGCACGACCTCATTTCCCGCGGCAAGGCGCTGTATTGGGGGACGAGCGAATGGAGCGCCGACGAAATCCGCGCCGCCTGGGACATTGCCGACCGCCACCATCTGCACAAGCCGGTGGTCGAGCAGCCGCAATACCACCTGTTTCACCGTCGCCGGGTCGAGCAGGAAAACGCGCGGCTGATTGAAGACCTCGGCATCGGGCTGACCACCTGGAGCCCGCTGGCTTCAGGGCTGCTCACCGGCAAATATCGCCACGGCGTGCCCGCAGGCAGCCGCGGCGCGATGCCCCATCTGCAATGGCTGCGCGATCGCCTGACCGACCCGCAGAAAAACGCCGCGCTCGATGCGCTGGAGGCGGTTGCGCACGAGCTGGGCTGCACCCTGGCGCAGCTGGCGCTGGCCTGGGCCGCGCACAACCCAAGGGTCAGCAGCGTGATCCTGGGCGCGTCGCGGCTGTCGCAGCTGCAGGAAAACCTGGCCGCGCTGGCAGTGCTGCCCAAGCTCACGCCCGAGGTGATGCAGCGCATCGACGCCATCTGCGCGCCGCTGGCCGAGTGAGGCGCCGCACAGGCTGGCGTTGCGCCGGCGAGGGCGGCGGCGGAAGGATTCAGCGCGGCGCGGTCAACGCCTCCAGTCGCGTCAGCCAGCGCAAGGCATGTTCGCGGTTGTCGCCGCACATTTCGTTGCTGGGTTGCAGGCCGATGCAGAACGCCGGCCGCTCGGGTCGGCCGAACAGCCGGCAGCGCAGTTGCTCATCGAGCTGCACGCAGGGCACACCCGCCGGCTTGCCGTGTGGCATGCCGGGAATCGGGCTGCGGATCGACGGCGCGATGCAGCACGCAGCGCAACCCGAGCGGCAATTCATCGGGCGGCCGACTGCCTGTCCAGCCTTGCCGTCGCGTCCTGCCAGCGGTGGATCAGCGGGCGAGCTTGCCTGCGATTTCGGCCACATGCCGACCCTGATAGCGCGCGATGTCCAGCTCGTTGGCGCTGGGGTGGCGGCTACCGTCGGCATTGGCCAGGGTGGAGGCGCCGTAGGGCGAGCCGCCGGTGATTTCGTCCATTTTCACCAGGCCCTTGCAGGCATAAGGCACGCCGACGATGACCATGCCGTGGTGCAGCAGGGTGGTGTGAAACGAGGTGATGGTGGTCTCCTGCCCGCCGTGCTGGGTGCCGGTGCTGGCGAACACACTGCCGACCTTGCCGACCAGCTTGCCCTGCGCCCAAAGCGGGCCGGTCTGGTCGAGGAAAGTGCGCATCTGCCCGCACATATTGCCAAAGCGGGTGGGGGTGCCGAAGATGATCGCGTCATACTCGGCTAGGTCTTCGGGCTTGGCGACGGGCGCGGCCTGATCGACCTTGGCGTGGATTGCCGCCAGCGTCTCGGCCGGCATGGTCTCGGGCACGCGCTTGATGTCGACCGTGGTGCCGGGCACGCTTTTCGCGCCTTCGGCCACGGCCTGGGCCATCGCTTCGACATGACCCCAGGTGCTGTAATACAGAACCAAGACTTTGCTCATCGTTCATTCTCCTTTTGGCGGTTTTTCAAGGGTTGGCAAGGCGCGGCCGGATTGAACTTCTGCCGCGCCCTTGGAGCCATTGGAGCGCAGCCGGACAACGGGCGATGGCGCTGCGCCCGATTTTCCGCAGCACCGCGGACGGGTATTCCACGGTAACCACCACGGTATGGACTCCTTCGTTTCCCTCTCATCCGCGACGCTCCGTGCGCACACGGCTTCGCCGCCGCTGGCGCGGCCGGCTGCGGCGGAACCGCGTGTTTCGCTGTGCCCGGCCGACGCGCTGCTGCGGCTGCTCTCCGGCCCGTGGACCACGGCGCTGCTGTGGACCCTGCAGCGCCACGGCCCGCAGCGCTTCGGGCAACTGCGGCGGGCTATTCCCGGCATCTCGGCGCGGCTGCTGACGGTGCGGCTGCAACGTCTGCAGTCGGCAGGGCTGGTCGGGCGTCAGTCCTGTCCTTCCGAACCGCGCGAGCAGCGCTATGGGCTGACCTCGCGGGGCGAGGCGCTGGGGCGGCTGTTTGCCGAAATGGACACGCTGGCGCAGCGCTGGGCCGAGGAGGACGCCTCGGCTCGGGTCTGATCGACGCCACGCCCCGGCTGCCTGCAAGGGCTTGCAGCAGTGGCGCGGGCCGCGGCCTATACTGCGCGCGAGCTTGTCGGAGCGCCGGGTGCAAGTCCCGGCTGAGACTGCAGAGTGCAGAATCCGCTGAACCTGATCGGGCTAGGGGCCATCGCGCCGCAACCCGCGGAGGGAACCAGGCAAACGCTGGCGCGCGGCAGGCTGACATTTCCCCGGAGGCCCCATGTCCGCACTGCCCAGCCCGTCTTCCCGCCACGCCCTCGACGCCGCCGAACTGGCCGCGCGCATCACCCGCGCGCCGTTTGCGCGATCGAAAAAAATCTACGTCCAGGGCAGCCGCCCCGACCTGCGCGTGCCGATGCGCGAAATCGCGCTCAGCGACACCCCGGCGGTGTTCGGCGTCGAGAAAAACGCGCCGTTCACGGTGTATGACACCTCCGGCCCCTACACCGACCCCGACGCGGTGATCGACCTCACCCGCGGCCTGCCGACGCTGCGCGCGGCCTGGATCGCCGAGCGCGGCGACACCGAGCGGCTGGCCGCGTTCAGCTCCGAGACCACGCGCCGCCATAACGCCGACGCGGCGCTGGATGCGGTGCGCTTTCCGCAACTGCCGTTGCCGCGCCGTGCCAAGGCCGGGGCCAACGTCACGCAGATGCACTACGCCCGCCGCGGCCTCATCACCCCGGAGATGGAGTTCATCGCCATCCGCGAAAACCAGCGGCTGGACGCGCTGCAGGACGCCGGGCTGCTCAAGCAACACCCGGGGCAGAGCTTCGGCGCGGCCATTCCCGCGCGCATCTCCCCGGAGTTCGTGCGCGACGAAGTGGCGCGCGGCCGCGCGATCATCCCGTGCAACATCAACCACCCGGAGAGCGAGCCGATGATCATCGGCCGCAACTTCCTGGTGAAGATCAATGCCAACATCGGCAATTCGGCGGTGACCAGTTCCATCGCCGAGGAAGTGGAGAAGATGGTGTGGGCGATCCGCTGGGGCGCCGACACGGTGATGGACCTGTCCACCGGCAAGCACATCCACGAAACCCGCGAGTGGATACTGCGCAACTCGCCGGTGCCGATTGGCACGGTGCCGATCTACCAGGCACTCGAAAAGGTCGGCGGCGTCGCCGAAGACCTGACCTGGGAGTTGTTCCGCGACACCCTCATCGAGCAGGCCGAGCAGGGCGTGGACTACTTCACGATACACGCCGGGGTGCGGCTACCCTTCGTGCCGCTGGCGGCCAAGCGGGTGACCGGCATCGTGTCCAGAGGCGGCTCCATCATGGCCAAGTGGTGCCTGGCGCATCACAAGGAGAGCTTCCTCTACACCCACTTCGAGGAGATCTGCGAGATCATGAAGGCCTATGACGTGGCCTTCTCGCTCGGCGATGGGCTGCGCCCCGGCAGCATCGCCGATGCCAACGACGAAGCGCAGTTCGCCGAGCTCGACACCCTGGGCGAGCTGACGGAGATCGCCTGGAAGCACGACGTGCAGGTGATGATCGAAGGCCCGGGTCATGTGCCCATGCAGCTGATCAAGGAGAACATGGAGCGGCAACTCGCGAAGTGTGGCGAGGCGCCGTTCTATACGCTCGGGCCGCTGACCTCCGACATCGCGCCGGGCTACGACCACATCACCAGCGCCATCGGCGCAGCGATGATCGGCTGGTACGGCACCGCGATGCTTTGTTATGTGACGCCCAAAGAGCACCTCGGCCTGCCGGACAAGCAGGACGTGCGCGATGGCATCGTCACCTACAAGATCGCCGCGCATGCCGCCGATCTCGCCAAGGGCCATCCCGGTGCGCAGGCGCGCGACAACGCCCTCTCCAAGGCGCGTTTCGAGTTCCGCTGGGACGACCAGTTCAACCTCGGCCTCGACCCGGAGAAGGCCAAGGAATTCCACGACGAAACCCTGCCCAAGGAAGCGCACAAGACCGCGCATTTCTGCTCCATGTGCGGGCCCAAGTTCTGCTCGATGAAAATCACCCAGGAAGTGCGCGAATACGCCGCGGGCAAGGGCGTGGACACGGCGCAGGCGGTGGAGGTCGGCATGGCCGAGATGTCCGCCGAGTTCCGCGCCGCAGGTGGCGAGGTGTATGTGAGCGTGCCCGCGCCGGGCGCGCGAGCCGCGCAACCTTCGGCGCGCAAGGAGTGAGTGCGATGCGGCAGACGGTGGCGATTGCCGGCGCCGGGCTGGCCGGGCGGCTGCTGGCCTGGCGGCTGCTGCGTGCAGGCGTCGCGGTGCAGTTGTTCGACGCCCGTGCGCGCGACGACCGCGACATGGCCGCCGGCGTGGCCGCGGCGATGTTGTCGCCGTATGCCGAAATGATGGTCGGCGACGCCGCACTGTTCGCGCTGGGCGAAGCCTCGCTGGCGATCTGGCCGCGCTGGGTCGACGAGTTGCAGCGCGAAACTGGCCGCAGCGTGATGCTGCGCCAGCAAGGCTCGCTGGTCGTCGCCCACGCGCCGGACGCGCCGGGGCTCGACCATTACGCTGACCTGATCCGCTTTCGCCTGCCGCCTGAACACCGCGCCGAGGTGCAGGATCTGGACGCGGCGCAGCTCGCCGCGCGCGAGCCGGCGCTGGCCGGTCGGTTTGCCCGCGCGCTGTGGCTGCCGCGCGAAGGCCAGATCGACAACGGTGAACTGCTCGCCGCGCTGCAGGCGGCGATCGAGGTGCGGCTGCCGGCTGTCGGCGGGCAGTGGCACGACGGCGTCTCGGTCGCCGAAGTCGCGTCGAACGAACTGCGCACCGCCGATGGCCGCCGCTTTGCTGCTGACGTCGTGGTCGATTGCCGCGGCGCTGCTGCGGCCTGGCCGGGCATTCGCGGGGTGCGTGGCGAGGTGCTGACTGTCCGCTGCGACGAGGTGACGCTGCAACGCCCGGTGCGGCTGATTCACCCGCGCTACATGCTCTACGTGGTGCCGCGCGCGGGGCGGCGCTTTGTCATTGGCGCAACCGAATTGGAATCGCAGGACACGGGACCTGCAACGCTGCGCTCGGTGCTGGAACTCGGCAGTGCGCTCTACAGCCTGCACCCGGCCTTTGGCGAGGCGCGCATCGAGCGCATCGCCACTGCGCTGCGCCCCGCGACCGACGACCATCAGCCGGTGTGGGCGCAGCGCGAAGGCGTGTGGCACCTCAACGGCCTGTATCGTCACGGCTTTCTGGTCGCCCCGGCGATGGTGCAGCGCGCCGAGAGCGAACTGCTCGCCCAGCTGCAAACCGCCGCCGAGATCGAGGAGACCCGACAGTGAACCTTGCAGCAAACCCCGCAGCAGCCACCCGCACCCTCGCGGTCAACGGCCGCAACATCGAGACCGATGCCCAGACCTTGGCCGAACTGCTGACGCAGCAGGGCTACGACCCGAGCGCGGCGATGGCCTGCGCGGTCAACCGCGTTTTCGTTCCCCGCGGGCAATGGGCGCAGCACCGGCTTCACGACGGCGACGCGGTCGAAGTCGTCAGCCCGGTAGTCGGAGGTTGAGCATGAACGGGGCACCGCTGACATCGATCGCTACCGAGGACGTGTTGACCGTGGCCGGGCGCACGCTGCGCAGCCGGCTGTTTCTGGGCACCGCCCGCTACCCCTCGCCGGCGGTGCTGGGCGAGGCGGCGCAGGCCGCGCAGGTCGAGGTGCTGACCGTGTCGCTGCGGCGGCTGTCGCCGCAGAGCCAGGCGGGGCAGGCGTGGTGGCAACGCATCCAGTCGCTGGGCGCGCATCTGCTGCCCAACACCGCGGGCTGCCACAGCGCTGACGAAGCCGTGACCCTGGCGCAGATGGCGCGGGAAATTTTCGGCACGAACTGGATCAAGCTCGAAGTCATCGGCGACGACTACACCTTGCAGCCCGACCCCTGGAGTACGCTGCAGGCCGCGCAGACCCTGGTGCGCGAGGGCTTTGCCGTGTTTGCCTACACCACCGACGATCTGGTGACGGCGCTCAAGCTGCGCGACGCCGGGGTCGCCGCCATCATGCCCTGGGCCGCGCCGATTGGCACCGGCGCCGGGCCGCGCAATCTACCGGCGCTGCGCACCCTGCGCGAGCGTTTGCCGGGCAGTGTGCTGGTGGTCGATGCCGGCATCGGCGCGCCGCATCACGCCGCGCAGGTGATGGAGCTGGGCTACGACGCGGTGCTGGTCAATACCGCGGTGGCCGAGGCCGGCGACCCGGTGGCGATGGCGCGCGCTTTTGCCCTGGCGGTGCAGGCCGGGCGCGTCGCCCATCGCGCGCTGCCGATGCGAGCGCGTGATGTTGCGCAGGCGTCGACGCCGATGGTCGGCGTGCCGTTCTGGCATCAGTAAGGGGCAGACGGTCGCTGCGCTGCCTTCCACCGGGTGAAGCCGTTTGCGGCGTGCCCGCAGGACGCCGGCAATTCCCCGTTTTTTGTGTTTGCCAACGCGACGCGCGAAGCGCGCCACTACATGCCCGCATGATGCCGTCCGCGATAGCGCGCGGCGGCATCAGCGATTCAGCGTTGCTCCCACGGCCGCTGGCCGGGGCCGCCCTGCGGGCCGCGTCCATCGGGTCCACGCCCCTCCGGGCCACGACCTTCTGGGCCATGACCCCGTTCCCAGCCCGGGCCGTGCGGCGGTGGGCCCAGCGGCGGGCCAGGCCGGTAGCCCGGTTGCGGCCCGGGGCCGATGGCGTGCGGCGGCGGGCCA
>CAYMDM010000060.1:0-17471 GCA_964389235.1 uncultured Burkholderiaceae bacterium | reverse complement strand
TTTAATCTTTCAATGGACGCATTTTGCGGCGACGCAGCAAAAGCGGCAAGGCGCAAGGTGTAAGCAGGTGCAATCAGCTACCGCAACGTAGCGCTGCGCTGCAACAAGGGCGATTGGCGGGGCGACTCGTTCGGACGGAACGACGCCCGAGCAGGGCACCGCGTGCCGCGCCGACGGCGGGTCTTCAGTCCTTCATCCGCGCGATGCGGTTGTTGCCGTCGAGAAGGGCGATGCGCGGGCGAAAGGCGCGCGCGGTGGCGTCGTCCATGCTGGCGTAGGTGCAGATGATCAGCACGTCGCCGATCGCCGCATGGCGCGCTGCCGAGCCGTTGAGGCTGATGCTGCCGCTGCCCGCCGGCTCGGCGATCGCGTAGGTGGACAGCCGCGCGCCGTTGCTCACGTTGTAGATGTCGATCTGCTCGCCGGGCAGGATGTCCACCGCCTGCAGCAGCGCTTCGTCGATGCCGCATGAGCCTTCGTAATGCAGATCGGCCTGGGTGAGCACCGCGCGGTGCAGTTTGGCGCGCAGCATCACGCGCGGCGGGGGCAGGGAAGCGGACATGCCGCCGATTCTAGGCAGCCAGAGCGGACGCCTCGGGCACATGCCCGACCTTGACGAAAATCGTGCAGCCTTCGCGGCTGAACGGGGCGTGCTGGCTCAGATGCGGGCTGCGCATCCAGGTGCCGGCCGGATAGCGGCCGTGTTCGTCCTCGAACACCCCGTCGAGCACGAAGATTTCCTCCCCGCCCCAATGCCGGTGCGGGGTGAACACCGTGCCGGGCGCCCATTGCACCAGCGCCGCGTGCTCGCCGGCAAAGTCCGACAGCGGCTTGACCTGCAGCCCCGGCACCAGCCCGGGCAGCCAGGGCGCGGAGACGGTGTCGACGACCACGCGCTCGCTGTCTTCCGGCTGCAGATGCCGCAGCTTCACCAGCAGGGTGCAGCCGGTGTCGGTGAACGGCGCGTGGCGCGAGCCCGGCGGGTTTTTCAGGTAGGTGCCGGCGGGATAGACGCCGTGCTCGTCGGCAAAGGTGCCGTCGAGCACCAGGATTTCCTCGCCCAGCGGGTGGGTGTGCGCGGCAAAGCGGGCACCCGGCGCGTAGCGCACGATGGAGGTGGCGCGCGCGGCCTCGCCGCCTTCGCGCTCGATCATGCGGCGCTCAACGCCCGGTGCGGGCGAATCGATCCACGGCAGCGCGGTGGTGTCGACCACCTCGGCGCGGGCGTAGTCGGCGCGCAGCCGCAAGTCGGAGGCAACGGCGCTCATGGCGACACCTGGCGGGTGGGCAGGATCAGCAATTCCTGCGGGTTGACGTGCGGCGGCTGGGCGAAGGCGTAGACCAGCGCCTGCGCGATGTCCTGCGCGTGCAGCGCGGCAATCGAATCGCGCCGTGCTTTCATCTGCTCCGGAGGGACGTTGTAGCCCCAGTCGGTGTACACCGCGCCGGGCTCGATCAGCGAGACGCGGATGCCTTCGGGGCCGAGCTCTTTGCGCAGCGCGTCATGCAGGCCGACGACGGCGAATTTGGTTGCGTTGTAAACGGCCCAGCCTTCTATGCCGCGCCGCCCGCCCACGCTGGACACGGTGTTGATCATCGCCCCCGGGCGGCCGCGCAGCAGCGGAATCGCCGCGCGGGTGCAGAACAGCACGCCCCAGAGGTTGGCGTCGATGGTGGCCTTCCATTCGGCGGTTTTGCCGTGCTCGAACGCGCCGTGGTAGCCGACCCCGGCGTTGTTGAACAGCAGGTCCAGGCCGCCGAAGCGCTGCTTGACGGCGTCGAACAGCCGCTGCACCTGCGCCTCATCGCCGACGTCGGTCGGCACCGGGTGGGCGCGCTCGCCCAGCTCGGCGGCCAGCGCCTGCAGCTTGTCGGCCGAGCGCGCGGCCAGCACCACGTGCATGCCTTCGGCGACCAGCGCCCGTGCGGCGGCCGCGCCAATGCCGCTGGAGGCGCCGGTGATTACCGCGATCTGATCTTTCAGGGAGCGCATCTGCATTCTGTCCTCCGTGTTTTGTCGTGTGAACGTGGAGTTGATGCTAGGCGCCACCGACAGCGGCTGCACGCGCGGCGACGATGTGGCCGGCAGCGGTGCGGTTTTGGCCGCGGGCGCTGCAGGCCGCGCCGGTTTGTGCCAGCGCTCTGCCGCAACGCGCTGCTTGCATAGGCGACCCAAAAACAGCGAAGCCGCCCGCAGGCGGCCTCGCTGGTTCAGCGCCTGAGCGTCGGGTCAGGCCAGTTCTTCGTACACCGGCAGGGTGAGGAACTCGGTGAAGGTCGGCGCAGTGGCCATGCGCTCGAAAATCTGCGCGGCGCGGTCGAACTCGCCGGAGGCGCCGGTGGCCTTGACCTTGGCCAGCTCTTCGGGAATCAGCGCGCGCACCAGCTCGGCGGTGACTTTGCGGCCGTCGTCGAGCACGCCCTTGGGGCTTTGAATCCACTGCCACACCTGGCTGCGCGAAATCTCGGCGGTGGCGGCGTCTTCCATCAGGTTGTGGATCGGCACCGCGCCGCTGCCGGCCAGCCACGCGCCGAGGTAATGGATGCCGACGTTGATGTTGTTGCGCAGCCCCGCTTCGGTGATCGGCTTTTCCGGCTGGAAGTTCAGCAGGTCGGCGGCGGTCACGCGCACATCGTCGCGCCGCTTGTCGATCTGGTTCGGCCGGTCGCCGAGCACCGCGACGAACTCCTCCATCGCCACCTGCACCAGCCCCGGGTGCGCGACCCAGCCGCCGTCGTAGCCGTCGGTGGCGTCGCGCCGCTTGTCGGCGCGGATGCCTTCGATCGCACGGGCGTTTTTCTCCGGGTCGTTCTTGATCGGGATCAGCGCGCTCATGCCGCCGATCGCCGGGGCGCCGCGCTTGTGGCAGGTGGCCAGCAGCAGCAGCGAATAGGCGCGCATGAACGGCACGGTCATGGTGATCTGCGCACGGTCGGCCAGGCAGAAGTTGCGGTCGACCTTGAACTTTTTGATCGCGCTGAAAATGTAGTCCCAGCGTCCGGCGTTCAGCCCGGCGCTGTGCTCGCGCAGCTCGTACAGGATTTCGTCCATTTCGAACGCGGCTAGGATGGTCTCGACCAGAACGGTGGCCTTGATCGACCCTTGCGGAATGCCCAGCTCGTTTTGCGCAAACACGAACACGTCGTTCCACAGCCGCGCCTCGAGGTGGCTTTCCATTTTGGGCAGGTAGAAATACGGCCCGGCGCCGCGGGCGAGCTGCTCGCGCGCGTTGTGGAAAAAGAACAGCCCGAAGTCGAACAGCGAGCCGCTGACCCGCTGCCCGTCGACCAGCAGGTGCTTTTCGTCCAGATGCCAGCCGCGCGGCCGCACCTGCAGGGTGGCAATGGTGTCGTTCAGCGCGTAGGTCTTGCCACCGGTTTCCAGCCGGATGGTGCGGCGCACCGCCTCATACAGATTGATCTGGCCTTCGATCTGGTTGCGCCAGTCGGGGGTGTTGGCGTCCTCGAAGTCCGCCATATAGCTGTCGGCGCCGGAGTTGAAGGCGTTGATGATCATTTTGCGATCGACCGGCCCGGTGATTTCCACGCGGCGGCGCTGCAGCGCCGGCGGCAGCGGCGCGATGCGCCAGTCGCCTTCGCGTATCGCGCGGGTCTCGGGCAGGAAATCCGGCTTTTCGCCAGCATCGAGCCGCTTGGCGCGCTCGGCGCGGGCGGCGAGCAGTTGCTGGCGGCGCGGCTCGAAGGCGCGGTGCAGCCGGGCGACGAAATGCAGCGCCTCGGGGGTGAGGATGGACTCGAAACCGGGCTGCATCGGCCCGGCGATCTGCACGCCTTGCGGCAGCGGGGAGTTGGACATGGCGGTCTCCGTTGAAAGGGTTTGTGAATCGGTGGTCGGCAAGTCTGGGCCACAGTCTGCGCGGCAGCCGGGTTATCAGGCCGGCGCGGCACGGTCGGCAGCGGGCCGACGGGTGGGTCGGCAGGCTGCGCCCGCAGCGGGGACGGGGCGGGTCACCGGGCGCCGGTCGCGGGCGGGGTTGGGATGCGGACAGTTTATGTTGCGGCGCATCGTCGCGCCATGTCCGCGGCGCAGGACGCAACGGCCGCCGGATGCTGCGATGCACCAGAAAAATCAGTGGATTACCCGCATTGCCCTATCGAATGGATAAGCAGCTTTGCTAGATTCCGTCGGCCGAAAACCGCCAATCCCCCGCGCATGGACAAACTCAAACAGCTCGAAACCTTTGTCGCCGTCGCCACCCGCGGCAGCCTGACCGCGGCGGCGCAGGTTGAAGGGGTGGCTCCGGCCATCATCGGCCGGCGCATCGACGCCCTCGAAGCGCGGCTGGGGGTCAAGCTGATGCTGCGCACCACCCGCCGCATCAGCCTGACCGACGAAGGCACCGCGTTTCTGGAGGACTGCCAGCGCATCCTTGCCGACATCCAGAACGCCGAGTCCGGGGTCAGCGCCGGCGGGGTCAAGGCCAGCGGCCATCTGCGCGTCACGGCCCCGGCCGGGTTCGGCCGCCGCCATGTCGCGCCGCTGGTGCCGGCGTTTCTCGACCGTCATCCCGAGGTCACGCTGTCGCTGGACCTGACCGACCGCTTGGTCGATCTGGTCAACGAGGGTTACGACTGCGCGGTGCGGGTCGGCGATCTGGCCGACTCTTCGCTGGTCAGCCTGCGGCTGGCCGACAACCGGCGGGTGTGCGTGGCCTCGCCGGCCTATCTGCAGCGCTACGGCGCTCCGCGCAGCCCGGACGATCTGGCGCAGCATCAATGCTTGGCGTATTCATCGGTCGGCAGCCAGCCGCGCGGCTGGGTGTTCCGCGTCGATGGAGAGATTCGCCACGTGCGCGTGTCCGGCCCGATGGACTGCACCGACGGCGCGGTGCTGCATCAATGGTGCCTGCAAGGGCGCGGGCTGGCGTGGCGCTCGCTGTGGGAGGTGGGCGAGAGCCTGGCCCGCGGTGAACTGGTCGAGGTGCTGGCCAATTTTGCGGCCCCGCCCAATGGCATTTTTGCGGTGTTTGCGCAGCGCAAGCACCAGCCGCTGCGGCTGCGGCTGTGGCTGGATTTTCTCAAGGAGCATTTCGCCGCCGCCGCCGATGTGCTCAACCCACCGCGGCAGGCGGCGGCTGCGCTGGCCGTCTGAACGCGGCGGCCGCGCGGCGGCTCAGGCCGCGAGCAGCTGGTTGATGAGCTGATGCAGCTCGGCGAAGTTAGGCGGGCCAACGTAGGTCTTGACGATGCGCCCGGACTTGTCGATCAGAAAGCTCGTCGGCGTCAGCCGCACGTCGTGGAAGGCCTTGGCCGCAGCGCCGGTGGTGTCCATCGCAATGGTGAACGGCAGTTGCCGTTGCGTGGCGAAATTGCGCACATAGTCGGGCGGGTCGTACTGCATCGCCACCGCGAGCAGGTGGAATCCCTTGGGCGCGAACTGGTCGTAGGTCTGCACCATCTGCGGCATTTCGCCGACGCAGGTGGTGCAGCTCGTCGCCCAGAAATTCACGAGCACGACCTTGCCCTTGAGGCTGGCAGTGTCCAGCGTCTGGCCGTCGAGCAGCTTGACCTGCACCGGCGGCACCGGTGGCGCCTGGTCGAACGCCGACCACGCCAGATAACCGGCCACCGCGATCACCACCGCGGCGATGACTCCTATCACGGTCTTGCTTGCAGCCATGTTGCTTGCGGCCGCCAGGCGGCCCCTCAGAATCGAAGGCTCGATTGTAGAAAGCGGCCGCGCGCCGGCGTTTGTCCCTGCGCGATCCGCGGCTATCGCGGGCTTCGCGCCGGCTGCGGTCAGTAGCGCGGCGGCAGCGGCTGGCCGAGCAGCCAGTTGCGCGCCCAGTCGGCGGCGAAGCGCGCGGCCAGTTGCGGGTCGTTCCACACCACGATCACGTTTTCGGCGTTGCGGTGCGCGGCGCTGTAGGTGTAATTGAAGCTGCCGGTCTGCACCGTGCGGCCGTCGATCACCATGTATTTGTCGTGGAAGATCGCGTAGGCGTCGATGGTGCGCACCTCCACCCCGGCGAGCTGCACGATGGACAGCGCGTGCTGTGCATAACGCGCCTGCTCTTCGAGGTTGCACTTGCGGTCGACCAGCAGCCGCACCCTGACCCCGCGCCGCGCCGCATCGGCCAGCGCGCGGGCGACCTCAGACGAAGTGAACAGGTAAGCGGCGACGTCGATGCGCGACTGCGCCGAGCGGATCGCCCGCAGCACCAGGGTCATCGACCCCTCATGCGGCGAAAACGCGGCGGAAATGCCGCTGGCGGCATCAGGCTGCGGCGCGGGCAGCGCCTGCGCGCCGGCGAGCATCGGCAGCACGAGCAGCGCGGCGATCAGGGCGCGGCGCACAGAACGGGAGGATGCGAGCATCGGATGGAGATCGAGCGTTGCCGGGGTCGTTGAAGCGACGCAGAAAAACACACAGCCCGGCATCGCCGGGCTGCGCGTTCGGGTGGCGACGCGCGTGAGGCGCGCGCCTGCCGCGGGGTCACTTCAGATGCGCACTGACTAGCTTGGTCATTTCGAACATGCTGACCTGCGGCTTGCCGAAAATCGGCTTGAGCTTGTCGTCGGCGTTGATCATGCGCTTGTTGGTCGCGTCCTGCAGCTTGTGCTTTTTGATGTAGTCCCACAGCTTCTTGACCACTTCGGTGCGCGGCATCGGGGTGGCGCCCACGACGGCGGCCAGCTGCGCCGACGGGGTCAGCGGCTTCATGAAAGCCGCGCTGGGTTGACGGGTGGATTTGGCGGCGGCTTTCTTTGCCGCGGGCTTTGCAGTGGTGGCCATGTCGTTTGCACTCCGTTGTGGAAGATGACGCCGAAGCGGTCGGTTCTCGTTGTCTGCCCGGGCGCAGCGGGGAGCGCGCGGGCCGCGCAGCCGCCGCGGGAGGCGTCTGCCGGGCCTCGCAGGCGCTGGCCAGCGGGCGGGCGGGTCATTGAGCGCGCCGGGTGGTCGGGTTGTCCGACCGGGGCGGCGTGACCCCGGCCGGGCGGTGGCGGCCATCCCGGCGCGCGCTCAATGGGCGGCATATTAAGCGCAGCCCGCCGCCGGCCCGCCGCAGCGCGTGCCTTCGGCGCCACACTGCTGCGCATTCGCCGGCGACCGCCATCCCCGCTGCGTTCAGCGCGGGTGGCTCAGTCGCGCCGCGGGTTCGCACGCGCGTCGCGTGATTTGCCTACACTGCGCCGCGTCCCCATCGGGATGCCCGGCCGGGCAGCGGGGCCCACCCGGCCGCGGCGTCGACGCCGCCCCCGACCGTTCGAGGAGAACCGCCATGCGCCAGCCTTTCGCCCGTCTGTCCCGCTTCGCCCGTCCCGCCCTGCTCGCTTTGTCGTTCGCCGCCGCGGCGGGCGTTGCCGTGCCGGCGCACGCGCAGTTCGCCAAGCCCGAAGACGCAGTCAAGTACCGCCAGTCGGTGTTCGTGGTCATGGCCGGCAGCTTCGGCCGCATCGGCGCGATGGTGCAGGGCAAGATTCCGTTCGACGCCAAGGCCGCGCTGCAGAACGCTGAAGTGGTGGAAATGATGTCGCGGCTGCCCTGGCCCGCGTTCATCCCCGGCTCCGACCTGCCCAACTCTCACGCCAAGCCGGCGGTGTGGAAGGAAATGGACAAGTTCAAGGCCGATGCCGAAAAGCTGCAGCAGATGACGCCCAAGCTCGTCGCCGCAGCGAAGACCGGCAAGCTCGACGAAATCAAGGTGGTGTTCGGCGATACCGCCAAGACCTGCAAAGCCTGCCACGACGCCTTCCGCGAAGAGCTTTGATTGGCAAAGCGGCGAGCGGATTTGAAGTCCGCCGTCCCCGCCCGTGTCCTGCGGGCGGGGGCAGGATTCAGTCCGGCAGTGTGGCCGGCAGCGACGCCGATACCGCGCGCGGCGCCGTCAGGCCATCTCGCTGCTGCGCAGGGGCAGAGCGAGCGTAGCCTCGCTCAGCCGCGCAGCCAGCCCTCGATTTCCACCCGCACCGCGCCGCCGACCCACACCTGCCCGTCGCCATCGCGTTCGATCTGCACCCGGCCGGCGCGGCCGATGGCCGTGCCCTGCGCGGCCACATAACGCGGGGGCAGCACCCCGGCTGTGATCAGCCACTGCGCCAGGCTGGCGTTCAGGCTGCCGGTGACCGGATCCTCGCCCACGCCCAGATGCGGCACGAAGGCGCGCACCTCGATGTCGGCGTCGCCACGGCCCGGCGGGTGCGGGGCGGCGACGCCGACCTTCAGGCGATGGGCCCGCAGCGCCGCCAGATCCGGTTGCAGCGCCAGCACCCGCTCGGCGCTGCCCAGCCAGAGGGTGCACCAATCCGGCCCGTTGTTCAGCCAGCTGCAGCCCAGCATGCTGCCGGCGGGCAGCGCCAGCGCCGCGGTCACGCGATCCAGCGTGGCCTTGTCCAGCGGCGACTGCCGCATCGGCGGGGCGCGGAAGGCGAGGCGCAAGGCGTCGCCTGCTTCGCCAGCTTCTCCCGCCGGGGTGATGCGCACCGGCACCAGCCCGGCCGCGCATTGCTGCATCAACCGTCCCGTTTGCCGCGGCTGCCCGCCGCGCTGCAGCCACGCGGCGGCCGTGCCCAGGGTCGGGTGGCCGGCGAACGGCAGCTCACCGCCGGGGGTGAAAATGCGCAGCGCGTAGTCCGCGGCCGGGTCGGTCGGTGGCAGCACGAAGGTCGTTTCCGACAGCCCGAGCCAGGCGGCGATGGACTGCATCTGCCCGCCGTCCAGCGCCGCGGCGTCGAACACCACCGCGAGCGGATTGCCGCTGCGGGGGGTCGAGGCGAAAACGTCAAGCTGCAGGAAGGGCAGTCGAGGCATGTGCGGTCTCCGCGGGTAGATCGGCGATGGCCTGGCCGAACACCGCGCCCAGCCGCGCGGCGGCTTGTTCCAGCTGTTCCGGGCTGGCCGTGGCGAACGACAGCCGCAGGGTGTTTCGCAGCGCGCGTCCGCTCGCATAGAACGCGGCGCCCGGAACATAAGCGACCCGCTGCGCAATCGCCAGCGGCAGCAGCGCGGCGGCGTCCAGCGCCGGCGGCAGCTCCAGCCAGACGAACATGCCGCCGGCCGGCCGGTTCCAGCGCACGCCGGCGGGCATGTGACGTTCCAGCCCGGCGAGCAGGGCGTCGCGCCGCTCCCGGTACAGCTGCCGCAGTCGCGGCGCCTGCTCAGTGAGCACCCCGTCGAGCAGGGCGCGCAGCACCACCTGTTGCGCCAGGCTGGAGGTGTGCAGATCGGCCGCCTGCCGCGCCAGCAGCAGTTTGTCGAACACCGGCTGAGGTGCATGCACGAAACCCAGGCGCAGCCCCGGCGCGAGCACCTTGGAAAACGTGCCCAGGCTGATCGCCTGTCCGGGCAGCAAGCGCGCCAGCGGCGCCGGCGGTGGGGTGTCGAACCACAGCTCGCCGTAGGGGTCGTCCTCCAGCACGGCGACGTCGCTGTGGCGCAGCGCATCGGCCCAGGCCGCACGGCGCGCCGCGCTCATCGTCTGCCCGGTAGGGTTGCGAAAATTGGGTTGCAGGTACGCCAGCCGCGCGCTGCCACGCAGCGTGGC
Source organism: uncultured Burkholderiaceae bacterium (assembly GCA_964389235.1). Taxonomy (GTDB): domain Bacteria; phylum Pseudomonadota; class Gammaproteobacteria; order Burkholderiales; family Burkholderiaceae_C; genus Thiomonas. The sequence goes on along the minus strand of CAYMDM010000060.1, from coordinate 7,965 downwards.
CGCCGGGGGCAGTGCGCCCTGCGCGTCGTCGTCGAGCAGCGCAAAGCGCGGGCCGTAGGGGGCAAAGGCCTGCAGCGCACCCAGATAGCTCGGCCGCTCCACCAGCACCGTGCTACCCGGGTCGATCAGCACCCGCCCGAGCAGATCCAGCCCCTGCTGCGAGCCGCTGGTGATCAACACCCTTGCGGCGTCGGCCGGCACGCCCTGCGCGCGCAGATGAGCCGCCACCCACTCGCGCAGCGGGGCGATGCCCTCGCTCGGGCCGTATTGCAAGGCGGCCTGCGGCGCCTCGCTCAGCACGGCATCGCATGCCGCACGCAACGCGGGTACCGGAAAGCTCTCGGCCGCGGGCAGGCCGCCAGCCAGCGAAATCACTCCCGGCTGCTCGGTGAGCCTGAGCAATTCGCGGATAGGCGAGGAAGTGAAGGTTGTGCTGCGTTGCGCAAGGACGATGGCCATGTCAGGGCTCCGGTGGCACAGAAAAACAAGCCGAGGGGCTGGACGTGGCTCGCAGCTTAGGATTCAATGCAACACAGTACCAATACAGTTGAACAATACATCTTCCAGTCTGTATGGACGAAAGAAGCAATACAGAGGCGACCCCGCCAGAAATCGGCCCGCTGCAACGCCGCGCCGCGGCCACGCTGGCTGAGCAGCTTGCCGCACAGTTCGCGGCGCGCATCCGCAGCCGGCTGCTGCCGCCGGGCAGCCGGCTGCCGTCGGTGCGCGAGTGCGCGCGGCGCTATGGCGTGAGCACTCAGACCGTGGTCGCCGCTTACGACCGGCTGCAGGCGCTTGGCTTGGTCGAGGCGCGGGCGCAGCGGGGCTACTACGCACGTGCGCCCGAGGATCGGGCCGCGCCGGCCGCAGCGCGATCGGTCGTCGCGAAGGCGGCTTTTGCCGAGCCGCCGATGATGGCGCCGACGCACGCCACTGCACTGGTGCGCGGCATGTTTCACCAGATGGGCGCGGGTGCTTCGATGGCCTTGCGCGGTGCACCTGGCTCGGGCGTGCTGCCCGCGGCATGGCTGCAAAACCCCGCGCTCGGAGCGGCGCTGCGCCGCGTGGCCCGCGCCAGCGAGATGGAAACGGCCTCGCTGCATTACGGCCATCCGCTGGGCGACCCCGACCTGCGCGACGCGGTGTCGCGCCAGCTCGCGGCGATGTCCCTGCACGTCTCCCCCCAGCATATCGTCACCACCAATGGCGCGTCGCAGGCACTCGACCTGGTGCTGCGCGCGCTCACCCGGCCGGGCGACGCGGTGCTCGTGGAAAGCCCGGGCTGGGCGATGCAGTTTGCGCAGATGGGCCATCAGGGGCTGAAGCTCCTGCCCGTTCCGCGCCGCGCCGATGGCCCCGACCTGGATGTGCTTGAACGGCTGGCGCAGGCCCATTCGCCGCGGCTGTTCGTGTGCGTGAGCGTGCTGCACAACCCCACCGGGCTGAGTCTGGCGGCGGCGAGCGCCCACCGCGTGCTGCAACTCGCTCAGCGCCACGGCTTTCGCGTGGTCGAGGACGACGTGTATGCCGCGCTCGCCGAGCCCGGCAGCCCGCGCATGAGTGTGCTCGACCAGCTCGAGCACACCATCTACCTCAGTGGCTACTCCAAAATCCTCGCGCCGGGCTGGCGGGCCGGTTTTGTCGCGGCCGCGCCCGAGGTGGTCGATCGCCTGGTCGACCAGAAACTGCTGACCGTGCTCACCTCGCCCACTCTCACCGAGCGTGCGCTGGCCCACGTGCTGTCGCAGGGGCATCTGCGCCGCGCCACTCAGCAACTGCGCGACCGCCTCGACGCGGCGCGCGCCCGCGCGGTGCGGCTGGCGGAAAAGGCCGGCTGCCGCTTTCTCACCCCGCCGCTCGGGCTGCTCGGCTGGGTCGACACCGGGGTGGATACCGCGGCGCTGGCGCAACGACTGCTCGACGCCGGCTACCTGATCGCGCCGGGCACCCTGTTCGACCCGCTGCAACAGCCCTCGACCGCGATGCGCATCAACTTCGCCCAGGCGCAGGACGCCGGCTTCTGGCAGGCGTATGTCCGCGCCCGCGCGGCGGGCTGAGGGGCGCGCAGCACCAAAAGCCGGGCGCGGCACAAAAAAAAGCCGGGCGCCTTGCGCACCCGGCTGAAATGCCCGGATCGGGGGGAGAGTCTGAGGAGCAGACTACCGGGCAACTTGGAGGGCCGTGCCACGCGCCACCACGAAGGCACATCGCACAGCACCGTGTTCGTGCGGCGTCGCGGAAAAAAGTTTCCCGCCAAGATGTAACGGAAGCAGGTCACGCGCCACGACGCCCAGCGAGGTGAATCTAACCAAAACCGGCGCAAGGCGGAACCGCAGATCCGGGGGGCGGGCGCGCCGTCGCACGGCGCAAGCCCCCGGGTGTGGCGCATTTACATCGGATTGAGCCCGCCGTCGGCGCCGATCTGCACCCGCTGCCCCACCGGCGGCGCGTTCTGCAGCCGGAAGGTGCGCATTTGCCCGTCGTCCATGCGCACCTGCACGTCGTACACCGTGTGGGTGTCGACGCGCTTGGCGATTTCGTTGCCGGCCAGCCCGCCGCCGATCGCGCCGACCACGGTTGCCGCAGTGCGGCCGTTGCCGTTGCCGACCTGATTGCCCAGCAGCCCGCCGATCACCCCGCCGGCAATGACTCCGAGGGGGTTGGCCTTGTCGGAGGCGACCTGCTGCGCCGTCACCGCGGTCACCGTGCCGCAATTGCTGCAGGTCGGCGCGGCCGGGGCCGGCTGCGGGGTGGCCTGCGGCGCAAACTGCTGCGGCTGCGTGGGCACCGGTTGCGGGGCGAATTGCTGCGGCGCGAACTGCTGCGCTGCGGCGGGGTTGGCGGCCGGGGCAGCGGCGGCCTGGACGTTCGTTCCGGAGGTCGCGGGCCGGGTTGCTGGCCGGGGCGGCGGCGGTGCGGTGTTGGCCACCACGGCCGCCGGGTGTTCGACCGTCTCTGGCCGGGGCGCCGGGGTCTTATCCGCCGTCTGTGCAGCTGGCTGGGCGCCGGTCAACGCCGCGACCGCACCGGTTGCCGCAGGCGCGCTGGCAGCCGGCAACGCCGCTGCCGGCTGCGAAGCCAGCGCGGCCACCGGCGGGGTGATCGCCTCGGGCGCGGCAGCCGGTTGCATGAGTTTGTAGAGCACGGCGGCGAGCAGGGCGATGATGATCGCCCCCATCACGAACACCGCAATCCAGACCCCGCGGCCGGCGCCACCTGCGGCGGGCGGTTGCGGGGCGGGAGAGGTCGAAAAATCGGTCATGGGAATCTCTCGGAAGATCAGCGTCGGTTGGCGCTGCGGTCAGAACTCTGCCACACCCCGTCAACGCAGCAATCGGCGGCCTGCTGACAGCGCAGCCACGAGCAGCGACGTGAAGGCGAAGTCTGCGACAGCTCGCTGAGACGCGTGTGCTGCGCATAGCGTAGCCGGCCAGCGGAAACAGCGAATGTCGGGCGGGTTTCCGACCGCCGACCCTGTCGACGGAGGACTCACCCGCGCGACGCTGGTGCGAGCGATCGCCACATAGCCGCGCGGGGACGCCCGCTGCCGTGCAACGCTACCGACCGGCTGCGGCCCTTCGCTATGATCGCCCGAACACTTCGCCCGCCCCCGTTCGAGATTGGTCTGCGATGACTTCACCCTCCGGACACGGTTCGCGCTTCTGGATTGGCAACGCCCTGCTCGCGGCAGCGGCGGTGTGTCTGTTCTTCTTGCACGAGCTGTCGCTGTGGCTGGGCATCTGGGCGATGGTGCTGTGGATGGGGCTGGCTGCGGCCGGCGTCACCCTGATCGTGCGCGACGGCCAGAGCGGCCGCTGAGCGCACGACCCGCCGCAGCGCCGGGCGGTTGAGGCGGCGCACTCAGGTTCGGCCGCGCTGGCGGCGCGAGGAGGCGCATGCTCAAGGCGTTTTTGCTGCGATTCGGTCTGTGGGGCACGGTGCTGCTGGTCACGCTGCTGTCGGTAGGGATGTCGGCGCTGGTCAGTCTGACGGTCAACCACGGCATCCTGCACACCGACGTCAGCCGCAACGGCTGGATCGTCACCGTGGTCGCGCCCTTGCTGATCGCGCCGGTGATGAGCTACTTCACCTTGCGGCTGGTGTTGCAGCTCGAAAAGCTGCGCGGCGAGCTGCAGCATGCGGTGCATCACGACCCGCTGACCGCGCTGCCCAACCGGCGCTATTTCATGGCGCGGCTGCACGAGCAGATCGCCGCGACGGCGACCGACCGCAGCCAGCCCTTCGCGCTGGCGCTGCTCGACGTCGACGACTTCAAGGCCATCAACGACCGCCACGGCCACCTCGGCGGCGACGCGGTGCTGCGCTGCGTGGCCGAGGCGTGCCAGCGCAGCGTGCGTCGCGGCGACGTGTTCGCCCGCATCGGCGGCGAGGAGTTCGCGCTGCTGGTGCGCGATGCCGATGCGCAGGTTGCGCGCAGCTGCGCCGAGCGGCTGCTGCACGCGGTGCGCGAGCTGCGGGTGCCGATGCCCGGCGGCTCGGTGCAGGTCACGGTGAGCATCGGTCTGGCCTGCTTCGGCGCGGGCAACGTGAGTGTCGATGCGCTGTTCCACCGCGCCGATCAGGCGCTTTACGCCGCCAAGCGCGCCGGCAAGAACCTGCTGCTCACCGACCCCGCGCAGTCGCTCGACGGGTTGCCGCAGCCGGCCTGAGCGGCGGCCGGCGCCAGGCACGCGGCGCGGCGTCAACGGAAAAACGCCGCCGTGGTGAGCAAGCCGATGACCACGATGCCCCAGCGCAACCACCCGCGCGGAATGCGTCGCGCCAGCCGCGCGCCGAAGTAGCCGCCCAGCAGCACCGCCGGCAGCATCCACGCCACCCAGCCCCAGGCCACGGTGCCCGCCGCGGCGTAGATCGCCACGGCAAAGCTGGTGAGCACCGCCGACACCAGATTCTTCAGCCCGTTCATGCGGTTGAGGTCGACCTCGCCGAGCAGGGTCAGCAGCGCCAGCAGCAGCACCCCCAGCCCGCCGTTGAAATAGCCGCCGTACACACTGACCGCCAGCACCCCGACCGCCGCCTGCCAGCGCGCAGCCGTGTGCTGCGGCTGCCGGCCCAGCGCGCGCAGCAGCCACGGCCCGACGGCAAACAGCGTGGTGGCGAACAGCAGCAGCCAGGGCACGATGGCGCGGAACGCGGCGTTGCTGGTCACCACCAGCAGCGCCGCGCCCGCGCCGCCGCCGATCAGACACAGCGCCAGCAGCGGCTTCATGCCCAGCGCCCGCGGCGCGGCGAGGTCTTCGCGAAAGCCCCAGGTGCTGGCGATGTAGCCGGGCAGCAGCGCGGTGGTGCCGGTGGCGTTGGCCGCCACCGGCGGCACGCCGGCGGCGACCAGCGCCGGCAGGGTCAGAAAGCTGCCGCCGCCGGCCGCGGCATTGAGCGCGGCGCCGAAAAACGCGGCGAGGACGACGAGGGCGTGGTGCAGGTCGAAAGCCATTTGCGGGGGCGCGATCGGGCAGCGGGCTGCCCGCGCAGTGTGCGGCGCGGGCCAGCGTATCAGCGGGCCGCAAACCGGGGTCGGCCAGTCTACGGTCAGCCCGCCCCGGCCGCTTTCTACAATTCGTCACAACTCTCCATCCTTCGCCCATGGCCTCCAGTCTGCTCGCGCTGCTCGACGACATCACCACGGTGCTCGATGACATCGCGCTGTTGACCAAGCTGTCGGCGAAAAAGACCGCCGGGGTGCTGGGCGACGACCTCGCGCTCAACGCGCAGCAGGTCAGCGGGGTGCAGAGCAACCGCGAGCTGCCGGTGGTGTGGGCGGTGGCCAAGGGCTCACTGCGCAACAAGGCCATCCTGGTGCCGCTGGCGCTGTTGCTGTCGGTGTTCGCGCCGTGGGCGGTGTTGCCGCTGCTGATGGTGGGCGGCGTCTACCTCTGCTTCGAGGGCGTCGAAAAGCTCGCGCACAAGTGGCTGCACCGCGGCGACGCCGGCGAGGCCGCGCACGCCGCCGAGCTCGAGCGCATGCTGGCCGACCCGGCGCTGGACGTGATGCAGATCGAGCGCGACAAGGTGCGCGGCGCGATCCGCACCGACTTTGTGCTGTCGGCCGAGATCATCGCGATCAGTCTGGGCACGGTGGCGCAGGCGCCATTGCCGACGCGCGTTGCAGTGCTGGTCGCGGTGGCGCTGCTGATGACCGTGGGCGTCTATGGGCTGGTCGCGGCCATCGTCAAGCTCGACGACCTCGGGCTGCACCTGCAGCGGCGCGCCGGCGGCGCGGCTCGCGCCGCCGGCGGGGCGATACTCGCCGCAGCGCCGTGGCTGATGCGCGCGCTGTCGGTGGCCGGCACGCTGGCGATGTTTCTGGTCGGCGGCGGCATCGTCAGCCACGGCCTGCCGTGGCTGCACCACACTGGCGAGCAGCTCGCCGCGACTGCCCAGCCAGTGGGCTGGCTGGCGGCGCTGGGTTTCGATCTGGCCGTGGGGCTTGTCGTCGGCGCGCTGGCGCTGGCGGGCTGGAGCGGGCTGCGGCGGCTGTGGCCGCAGCGGGCGGCGACCGCGTCGCGCTGAACCCGGCAGCGGCCGCCCGGGCCGAACGCAGCTTCAGCCGCGCAGCAGCGCGGCGATTTCGTCCTTGAGGTGCAGGCGCTGCTTTTTCAGCGCTTCGAGCTGGGTGTCGCCGCCCGGGGCCTCGCCGCGCTCGATCGCCACCACCGAGTCGTTGACCGCGGTGTAGTCCTCCAGCAGCCGCTCGAACTGCGGGTTGCTGGCGGCCAGCGCGCGGATTTTGTCGGCGTCGTGGTTGAACTCGTGGGCGAGGTCGTGCGGGTCGATGTGATGCATGGTGCGGGTCTCCCAATAACGAAAACGGCAAACTTACCACCGCGGCAAGACGGCTTCCTTGATCAACCCCCGCGCGGCAGCAGCACCCAGATGCGCCCGGGCGACTGCATGCGCCCGGCGAGCGCGCCGGCGGCGTCGCCGGTGCCGGTGAACACGTCGGCGCGGATCGCTCCGGTGATCGCCGAGCCCACGTCCTGCGCGAACACCAGCGCATTCCACGCCACGCCATTGTTCGGCGTGGCCGGCCGGTCGGGCGGCGGCAGGGTGGTCGACAGCCACAGCGGCAGCCCCAGCCGCAGCATCGACTTGTCCACCGCGACACTGCGCATCGCTGTCAGCGGCACGCCCAGCGCGCCGACCGGGCCGCGCTGCGGGTCGGCGGCGGGCTCGGCGCGGAAAAACACCACCCGCGGGTTGGCGGCGAGCAGTTGCGGCACCTCGTCCGGGTGCAGCTGCGCCCAGGCGCGGATCACCTGCATGGTCACTGTGCCCTGCACCCGCCCGGTGTCGAGCAGCCAGCGGCCGACCGACTGGTACGGCCAGCCGTTGTTGCCGGCGTAGGACAGCCGCAGCATCCGCCCGTCGGGCAGCCGCACCAGCCCCGAGCCCTGCACCTGCAGAAACAGCGCGTCGACCGGGTCGTCCAGCCACACCACCACGTTGCGGTCAAGCTGCGCCTGCGCGGCCGGGTCGGACTGGATCTGCGCCCGGCTCCAGTACGGCGCGGTCACGCGCTCGCCGTCGCGCCACGCCACCCGCTGCGCGCTCACCCCGTCCGGCCCCGGCGCGGGCAGCGGCTGCAGATCGTCGGGCAGCCCCCACACCGGCACCACATAAGGCCAAGCGCGGGTGAGCGACCCGTGCAGCACCGGCTCGTAGTAGCCGGTTATCAGCCCTCTTTCGGCGCTGCCGATGGCCGGCAGCACCCGCCACGGCTGGAACTCGGCCTGGAAAAACGCCCGTTGCGCGGCGACGTCGTCGGCCGGAACGGCAGCAGCCCGGGCGCACACCGCCACCATTGCCGGCGGCAGCGTGGCGCTGCAGTCGCGGCGCAGCGCCTGCCACACCCCGGAGAAATCGTCATGGGCCCATCCCGGCAGATCGCCCCAGCTCGCCGCCTGCAGCCGCACGCCGGCCCCGGTCAGCGGCGCGGGGGCGGCG
>CAYMDM010000059.1:0-17519 GCA_964389235.1 uncultured Burkholderiaceae bacterium | reverse complement strand
TGAAAAAAGGCCAGAGTCACGTCGGGCCGCTGCGCGCGCACCAGGCCCGGCACCAGCCAGAGGTTGTAGTCATGTACCCACACCGTCGCCCCGGGCGCAGCCTCCTCGCACGCGGCCTGCGCGAACAGCCGGTTGACCTCTCGGAATACCGCCCAGTCGGCGTTTTCCGACGAATACAGAGAGGGAAAGCCGTTGAGGATGGGCCACAGCGCTTCCTTTGAGGTCACGTGATAGAACTGCGCGATCTGCTCAGCCGACAGTGGCAGCCGCACCACCTCGTAGCGGCCGAAGCTGTCGTGCACGCTGATGCGCCGCTCGAACTTGGGCGCGCGCCCGGCCGGCGCTTTTTTCCACGCAATCCAGCTTGCGCTGTTCACCTGCCCGATGAAACCCTTGAGCGCGGGGACGATGCCGTTGGGGCTGCTGTTTTCGGCGAGCACCGTGCGCCCGCCCTCGACGCGCTCCTCATACGGTTGCCGGTGATAGACGATGACCAGTTGCGATGCCATGCGGCGTTCCTCGGTGGTGAAAGCGTTGCAGCGCATCGAGCACACCGGCCGCCCCCGGCAGCGTGCTGCGATGCACATGGGGATGTGCGGCCAGTGCGGCGTCCAGCGCCGGCTCGCGGTTGGCCACGGCCACCCCGGCCAGTCCGGTGGCGAACATCGACAGATCGTTCAGGGTGTCGCCGGCAACCAGGGTGCGATGCGGCGGCAGGCCCAGGGTGTCGAGCAGTCGCAGCAGTGTCGGGCCTTTTTGCACCCCACGCGGCAACACGTCGAAAAACCGGTTGTCCGACAGCAGCGGGTCGAACCCCATCGCCTGCACCTGGCTGGCCGCCGCACGTGCGGCGGCTTCGTCCCGGTAGAAATACGAGCAGCGGCGGCCGCCGGTGATCGACTGCTGCTGCAGGTCGGTGTGACCGCGCAACGCGCTGCGGATCCGCCGCGGCGCATCGGCCGGCCAGGCGGCATCGAGCCAGTCATCGAGTGCGCGCAGGCGTGCGAAATCAGCTCCGCTGGCCACGCTGGTGCCGACGTCGCCGATCACGTGGTCGGGCGCGATCGGCAGTTCACGCGCCAGGCCGCGCATGAAGTCGATGCCGCGGCCGCTCACAAAAATCAACACGATGTGCTGGCGATGCGCGGCAATCCAGCCGTACAGCGCGGCGCGATTGGCCGCGCTGCCGCCCAGGAAGGTGCCGTCCAGATCGGTGGCGAGAATGGTCATGGGCATCGCTCGCTCCTCACGCCGGCTGCGCAACCAACGGCCGCGCCTGCCAGGCCACCTGCTCCGCGCCCCCGGTCGCCGCTTTCGCAGCGGGCGCACCCGGCATCTCGCCTCGCAGCATGGCCTCGACCGCCTGCCGCGGCGCCATCTGGCCGAGCAGCACCGCGCGCACCGCCGCTGGCACGACCAGCGGCAACCCCAGGCTATGTTCGAGCTTTGCCAGCCGCTCGGCGCTGCCGGCACCCTCGGCCAACTCGCCGCCATCGGGGCGCAGGCCGCGCGCCAGGCGCTGCCCCAGTCGGGTGTTGCGCGACTGCGCCGAACCGGCGGTGAGAAACAGATCACCCACCCCCGCCGGGCCGAACAGGGTGTCCGCGCGCCCACCGCACGCGGCGGTCAGCCGGCGCAGATCACCCAGCCCGCGGCACAGCAAGGCGGCACGCGCGTTCTCGCCCAAACCCAGCCCCTGCGCCAACCCGCAGGCCAGCGCAATCACGTTTTTCATCACACCGGCGAGTTGCAGCCCGATGGCGTCGTCCTCGACGACCAGCTGCACTCCAGCGGCGGCCAACCACTGCTGCAGGTCTGCCGACGCGCGCCGCGCCACGGCCGAGGGCGTATGCCAACCCAGCGCCAGGCACGCCGGCTCGCCGCGAGCGAATTCATCCGCGAAACTCGGCCCCGCAATCGCGCCGACCGCCCCCTCTGCCGCGCGGCACTCTTGCGCCAAGGCGGCAGTAAGCAGATCGCCGGTGTCCGTGAGCCCCTTGGCTGCGCTGAGCACCCAGGCGCCGGGCGGCAAAACCGGGGCGAGCTGACGCGCCACGGCCGACACTGCGCCCGAAGGCACGGCGACGATCACCCCCTGGGCACCGGCAACCGCGGTGGCGAGGCTGGCGCTGGCTTGCAGACCCCGAGGGAGACGGACGCCCGGCAGATGGCGCGGGTTGCGCCCGGTCGACTCCAGGGTCGCAGCCAGCCGCGGATCGCGCGCCCACAGGGTGACGCCGCAGCCGCCACGCCGAAGCGCCGCGGCCAGCGCAGTGCCCCACGCGCCAGCGCCCAGCACGGCAACCTGTGGCGCCGGCAGCGGCACCTCGGGCCGGGCAAAAAATCCAGAAGAAAGACGCATCGCGACTCCCCGATCAGGTGACGCCGCCCGCGAGGGCAACGCCTGTTGGCAGAATCAGCCGGCGCAAAATGCTCGCCGACTGGCGACGGGACGCAGCGACAGCCGCGCCACACCGGGCATGGCGTCGGCGGCAGTCCATCGCCACCTCGATCCGCCCCTTGCGGGCGGCGCACAGCCCAAGGCCGCACGTGCATAACGTGCGGCAAAAACGCTCAACAAAAGAGACCCATATCAATAGGTCTTCAATTGTTGAATTTTACCGCGTTACAAATCGATTGGGAATGGCATTCATTCCAAATGTTCCAGGCAATGTCGAAGCATTGCCCAAATGTCGCCGCGGAGCCTGTCGATCCGTCCGTACTGCCCTAATTCGGAGGCTGGCCCCGGGGCTCGGAAAAATCCGGACGGGGCTTCAGCGCCGCCGCCCGCCGTAGACCAGCCTCAGCAACAGCACGCTGGCAGCCAGCACGAAGGTGACGGCGTTGGCGGCGACGATGGGCCAGTTGCGCTGCGCCAGCCCGTAGACCAGCCACAGGAAGATGCCGGTGGTGAACAGGCTGTACATGCCGACCGAAATGCCGGCGACGTTGCGGCTGCGCAGGGTCAGCCACACCTGCGGCACGAAGGACACGGTGGTGAGAAACGCCGCGCTGTAGCCGGCGGCGGCAACCCAGTCGAGGTGCGGCATGGTCGGGGGGCGAGGCTAAATGCGGGCGGGATAGCGCAGGCGGCGCAACAGCAAGCGACTCATCTTGCCATGCCCGGTTGACGCGAGGAAGCGGCAGCAGAGCACCGGCGGGCGCGCCGGTTCAGCCCGCGCGCAGCGCGTGGTCGAGCAGCGCTTCGATCGCGCCCCAGCCGCCCGCGGCGCGCGGGTCGTTGATCAGCGCGACCAGGGTCGAGCGTGCGCCGGTGGTGGGCGACTGCACGTAGCCGGCGATTGCCAGCACGCCGTCGAGACTGCCGGTCTTGGCGTGGATCAGCCCGGCTTCGGGGCGGCCGGCGAAGCGGCGCTTCAAGGTGCCGTCCTCGCCGGCCAGCGGCAGGGTCGCGATGAACTCGGGCATCAGCGGGCTTTTCCACGCCGCGCGCAGCAGGCGGTTGACGTCCAGCGCCGAAATGCGGGCGATGCGCGACAGCCCGCAGCCGTTGTCCAGCACCAGCCCGGGCATCGTCAGGTTCTGGCTGCCCAGCCAGCCCTGCACCACCTGCGCAGCCTTGGCAAACGTCGCCGGCGCGCCGGCCTGCAGCCCAAGGGTCAGGAACACTTGCTGCGCCATCACGTTGTTGCTGTATTTGTTGATGTCGCGCAGGATCACCGCCAGCGGCTCGCTCTCCCAGGTGGTCAGCAGCGTCGCGCCGGTCGGCAGACTGCCTGAGACGACCTCGCCCTGCCAGGTGATTCCCGCCTGCGCCAGCAGCGCACGCAGCACCGCCTGCACATAGGCGTTGGCCGGCATCGGCGCGGCGATGTTCCACGTTTGCTCGCCGCATTGCTCGCTGTAGCGGCCGTTGAAACTGGGCTCGACCGGGTTGGCGTAGCGCGCCTGCAGATTGAGCTTCCAGGCCCCGCAGGCACCGTTGCCGGCCTTGGGCAGCCGCGCCGGCTTGAACCCGGCCATCGGCGGGTCCAGGCTCACGCTCACGCCGTGGCCCAGCGGGTCGGGGGCGAAGGTGTAGCGCATCGCGCCGAAATTGAGCAGAAAGGCATCGGGGCCGACGTTGTAGGCGGCGAGCGAGTCGCCGTCGAACGCGCCGGGGTCGTGCGGCGGCAGGTCGAACGCGCTGCGGTCGATGCGCACATCGCCGGTGATGCGCCGCAGCCCCAGATCGCGCAGACGCAGCGCCACCTGCCACAAGTCGCTGGCCATGAGATGCGGGTCGCCGCTGCCGACGATGACCAGGTCGCCCTGCAGCACCCCGCCGCGCACCGGCCCAGCAGCATAGAACGGGGTTTTCCAGCGAAACGCCGGGCCGAGCAGATGCAGCGCCGCGTCGGTCGGCAGCAGTTTCATCACCGAAGCCGGGTTGCGCTCGGCACGCGCCAGCCAGGCCAGCGCCGGCTCGGGCGCGTCCAGCGGCTGCCACACCACGCTGATCGAACTGCTGGGAATCTGCGCCGTTGCCAGCGCCTGCACCACGCCGGGCGGCAGCGACGGCGCCTCTTGCGCGAGAGCGAGCCCGGGAGCCAGCGGCAGCGCGGAAGCGGCAAGCAGATGGGAGAGAAAAGCGCGGCGTTGCATGGGGAAACGGACGGTTGCGGACAGGGGTGGGCGGGGTATTTTTCGCGCCGGGTCGGGCGCAGCCTTGCGCGGCGCGGCAATGGTAGGGCAGGCGTTGCGGCGGTCGCGCGTAGCCTGACCCCCTTGCGGTTGCGAACCGCGTCGAGGTGGACGGCATCGGGGGACGGGCGCGGGCCGGCCTTCGCCGTAGCGACGACGCTGCGCCCAGCGCAGGGCCGCGCGGTCGGGCGGTGCGGACAACATCGCCTGCCTACAATCGCCGCCACCATGAGCGCCCGCCCGAGTTTTCTCACCCTGTGGCAGCAGACCGCGCAGCGCAACGGCTCCGATCTGTGCGTCGGCCTCGACCCCGAGCCTTCGCGCTTTCCGGCGCCGTGGGCCGGCGACGCGCTGCGGCTGGCCGATTTCTGCTGCACCATCGTCGACGCCACCGCCGATCTGGTGTGCGCCTACAAGCCGCAGATCGCCTACTTCGCCGCGCTCGGCGCCGAGACGCAGCTCGAGCGGGTGATCGCGCATATCCGCAAAGCCGCGCCGGGCGTGCCGATCATCCTCGACGCCAAGCGCGGCGACATCGGCGCCACCGCGCAGCAGTACGCCCGCGAGGCGTTCGCGCGCTACGACGCCGACGCCCTGACCATCTCGCCCTACATGGGCTTCGACTCCATCGAGCCCTATCTGGACTGGCCAGAGCGCGGGCTGTTCGTGCTGTGCCGCACCTCCAACCCCGGCGGGGCCGATCTGCAGTCGCTGCGCCTGGCCGACGACGCCCCGGCCAGTGCGCATCTGGCCGCCGAGACGCTGTTCGAGCGCGTCGCGCAGCTGGCCGCCGGGCCGTGGAACCGCCACGGGCAGAACGGCCTGGTCGTTGGCGCCACCGCCCCGGATGATCTCGCCCGCGTGCGTGCGGTCGCCCCCGACGCGCCGCTGCTCATCCCCGGCATCGGCGCGCAAGGCGGCGACCTGGCCGCCACCGTGTGCGCCGCGCGTCACCGCTTTCTGATCAACGCCTCGCGCAGCGTGCTCTACGCCGGCAACGGCCGCGACTTTGCCGAGCGCGCCCGCGCCGAGGCGCAGTCGCTGCGCGCGGCCATCGCCGCGGCCCGCGTTGCGGCTACCCAACCCGCCCCGCAGCCATGAGCGAATCCCCAGCGCTGACCCATTTCGACCCCGCCGGCCAGGCGCACATGGTCGACGTCGGCAGCAAGGCCGAAACCCACCGCGTCGCCGTGGCCACCGGCCATATCACCATGCAGCCACAGACGCTGGCGCTGGTGCAAAGCGGCAGCGCCAAAAAGGGCGACGTGCTGGGCGTGGCGCGCATCGCCGCGATCATGGCCGCCAAACGCACTGCCGACCTGATTCCGCTGTGCCACCCGATTGCGCTCACGCGCGTGGCCGCCGACTTCCGCATCGAGCCCGAGGCCAGCCGCATCCACTGCACCGTCACCACCGAAACCCGCGGACAGACCGGCGTGGAAATGGAAGCGCTGACCGCGGTGCAGATCGGCCTGCTCACCATCTACGACATGTGCAAGGCCGTCGACCGCGGCATGACCATCTCGGGCGTGCGGCTGCTGGAAAAACACGGCGGCAAGTCGGGGGATTGGGTGGCGAGTTCGGCCAACCCTTGACTGGACGCAGCTGAAGCATGTCGCTCCCGCATCGGCTTTGAATGGGTGCAATGCACGGCTAACCCACCCTGAACATTCACCTCCGACTTCTGTGACTCGTTTATAGCAGCGGGGGATCGTCTGCAGCTTTCCGTATGGGCGGAAGGGTTTAGCGGGCTCGTGTGGGCCAGTCCCATTCCCCAGAGTACGTAAAAGTGCCGCAGTCTGAGATTGGGAACGTGCGATGAAATGGATTGTGGCTCGTTCCGACTTGGAAGATGACTTTCGAACAACTTGTCCAACAGATTCGCGTTGACCGAAAGCTCGATCGGGAAGTCCCCGGGTTCGACCCCGGGAATGGCAACGAATCGGCGAAGTATCTATTCCTACTTGAAGCGCCTGGACCGAGGGCCGTCCAAACCGGCATCGTCTCCCTCGGCAATCCCGACCCGACTGCTCGGAATTTGCGACGGCAATTGCAGGAGGCAGGGATCGGCCGGCACGAGATTGCGCTGTGGAATGTTGTTCCTTGGTATCTGAGCGAAGGTCTGCGAATTCGCGCAGCTCGCGAGGATGACCTCCGAGAGGCATTGCCTTACATGCCACTGGTGGTCAACGCAATGCCCGATCTGCGTTGCATCGTTCTCGTGGGCCGTGCAGCGCGTCGCGCGCACATTCTTTTGTCCGCCACTACAGATGTGCGGATTTTGGCCTGCCACCATCCGTCGGCGAGAGCAATGAACGCGAACCGTCAGGCTGAGCGGGAGAACATAGCGATATTTCGTTTCATGAAGGCCAGTAGCCTTGAAATCGGCGGCAGAACCTGAGCCAATGCCTCCATAAGGGGTCCACCTCACACTTCCCGGGTCATGCGCATGAAGTCGCGCACGGATTGCAATGCGCTCGGTACGACGCCAATTCTCGGTCTCACAGCAAGTCTTTGCTCCGGCAAATCATTCCGCAAGCCGTCGACCGCGGCATGACCATCTCTGGCGTGCGGCTGCTGGGAAAACACGGCGGCAAGTCGGGGGATTGGGTCGCGGCTACGGGCAGCGGCAACGCGGTGTAACCGACGCTTTCCGGCCGTTTGCAAACGGCGCCGGCAGGCGTAGGCTTCCCTGATGTTGCGCCGCAACAGGCGCGAACCCTCTGGAGGAGCCATGTCTGAACAGTTGCAGAACGGGGCGGTGCCGCCGATTGGCATTGCCGCCAACGGCAGCCGCCGCGAAACCGACGCGATGGGCGCGATCGACGTGCCGGCCGATCGCTATTGGGGCGCGCAGACCCAGCGCAGCCTGATTCACTTTGCCATCGGTGGCGAGCGCATGCCGCTGCGGCTTTATCACGCCTACGGCTATGTGAAAAAGGCCGCGGCGCTGGTCAACCGCGACGCAGGCCGGCTGGACGCGCGCCGCGCCGCAGCGATCGTGCAGGCCGCAGGCGAGGCGATCGCAGGAAACCTCGACGCCGAGTTTCCGCTCTACGTGTGGCAGACCGGGTCGGGCACGCAGACCAATATGAACGTCAACGAGGTGCTGGCCAACCGCGCCACGCACATCCTCGGCGGGCGCATCGGCGACAAATCGGTCGTGCACCCGAACGACCACGTCAACATGGGGCAGTCGTCGAACGACACCTTCCCGACCGCGATGCACGTGGCGGCGGTGCTGGCGCTCGACGACGTGCTGACGCCGGCGCTGTCCAGGCTGATCGCCACGATCGAGGACAAAAGCCGGCAGTGGATGGACGTGGTCAAAATCGGCCGCACCCATTTGCAGGACGCGACCCCGCTGACCGTAGGCCAAGAGTGGTCGGGCTATGCGCAGCAGCTGCGCGACACGCAGGCGCGCATCGAGCAGGCGCGCGAGGGGCTGCTGCAACTGGCTGCTGGCGGCACTGCGGTGGGCACCGGGCTGAACGCGCCACCGGGATTCAGCGTGGCGATCGCCGCGAAGATCGCCGAGCTGACCGGCAAGCCGTTCATCACCGCGCCGAACAAGTTCGCCGCGCTGGCCTCGTCCGACGCGATGGTGCACGCGATGGCCGCGCTGCGCGGGCTGGCGGTGCCGTTGCTCAAGTTCGCCAACGATCTGCGCTGGCTGGCCTCGGGGCCGCGCTGCGGGCTGGGCGAACTGCATCTGCCGGAAAACGAGCCGGGCTCGTCGATCATGCCGGGCAAGGTCAACCCGACGCAGTGCGAGGCGGTGGAAATGGTGTGCATCCAGGTCATCGGGCTGGACGCCGCGGTGGCCTTTGCCGGCAGCCAGGGGCATTTCGAGCTCAACACCCTGCGCCCGCTGATCGTGCACGACGTGCTGCACGCCACCGAGCTGCTCGGCGATGCGATGCGGCTGTTCGAGCAGCACACCGTCTCCGGGGTACAGCTCAACCGCCCGCGCATCGACGCGCTGATGCAGCAGTCGCTGATGCTGGTGACCGCGCTCTCCCCGGTGATCGGCTACGACCACGCGAGCGAAATCGCGCACCTCGCCAACGACCAGGGGCTGACCCTGCGCGAAGCGGCGCTGAAGTCCGGCTATATCGATGCCGAAAAGTTCGACGCGGTGGTGCGCCCGCAGCAGATGGTCGGGAACGGCGTGGCCGGCGCGTAAGCCACACGCTGCGCAGCCCGGCCCGGCGCGATGGCCGGGCGCGTCAGCGGATGCGCAGCAGCAGCGCGATGCCGGCAATCGCCGGCGCCAGCCAGGTCGCCCACGCGGCCTGGCCGAGCAGGGGCTCGAACCAATCCATGAAGCCGAGCGCCAGCGAGGCCAGCACCAGCAGGGCGACGACAATCCAGATGGCAGGGGTGGAAGCGCGAGCGTCGGTCATGGTCGTTGAGCAGTCGGCACGGAGTTGCAATTCTGTTCCGCGCGGCGGCGATTTGTTCCCCCCGCGCGGCAGGGGCTTGCCCGCTGCCTAGAATCGGCGGCATGAACATGATGACCGAACCCGCCCTGCTGCGCCTGGAAGAAGCCCGGCGCGTGCTGCTCGACCCCTGCCAGATCGACGAGACCACGCTGCAGAAAGCGCTGTCCACGGTATTCGCGCACAAGGTCGACTACGCCGACGTCTACCTGCAATACACCCGCGCCGAAGGCTGGAGCCTGGAAGAAGGCATGGTCAAGTCCGGCAGCTTCGACATCGAGCAGGGCTTTGGCATCCGCGCCATCGAGGGCGAAAAAACCGCGTTCGCGTACTCGGACGACATTTCCGCCGCCGCGCTGGAAGAAGCCGCGCGCACCGTGCGCAGCATCGCCAGCGCCGGTGCCGGCCGCGCCAAGGTCGCCGGCGACACCCGGCGCAGCGCTGCGCGGGTGCTATACGGCGCGGCCGACCCGGTGGCCTCGCTCGACTCGGCGGCCAAGGTCGCGCTGCTGCAGAAGGTCGACCGCCTGGCGCGGGCCAAGGATCCGCGGGTCAAGCAGGTGATGGCCAGCCTCGGCGCCGAGCACGACGTGGTGCTGGTGCTGCGTTCGGACGGCCTGCTCGCCGCCGACGTGCGGCCGCTGGTGCGGTTGAGCGTCAGTGTGATCGTCGAGCAGAACGGCCGGCGCGAAACCGGGTCGTCCGGCGGCGGCGGGCGCTTCGCCCTGGGCTATTTCGACGACGCGATGGTGCAAACCTATGTCGACGAAGCGGTGAACACCGCGCTGACCAACCTCGACAGCCGGCCGGCCCCGGCCGGGGAAATGAATGTGGTGCTCGGCCCGGGCTGGCCCGGCGTGCTGCTGCACGAAGCCATCGGCCACGGGCTGGAGGGCGACTTCAACCGCAAGGGGTCGAGCGCCTTCGCCGGGCGGCTGGGCCAGCGCGTGGCCGCGCGCGGCGTGACCGTGCTCGACGACGGCACCCTGCCCGGCCGTCGCGGCTCGCTCAACGTCGACGACGAAGGCAACCCGACGCAGCGCAACGTGCTGATCGAAGACGGCATTCTGGTCGGCTACATGCAGGATCTGCTCAACGCCCGGTTGATGGGCCGCGCGCCCACCGGCAACGGCCGGCGCGAGAGCTACGCGCATCTCACGCTGCCACGAATGACCAACACCTACATGCTCGCCGGCGACCGCGACCCGCAGGACATCATCGCCAGCCTCGACCGCGGGCTGTACGCGGTGAACTTCGGCGGCGGGCAGGTGGACATCACCAGCGGCAAATTCGTGTTCTCCGCCAGCGAAGCCTGGTGGGTGGAAAACGGCAAGCTGCAATACCCGGTCAAGGGCGCCACACTGATCGGCAACGGCCCGGACGCCCTCACCCGCGTCAAGATGATCGGCAACGACCTGCGGCTGGACAGCGGTGTGGGCACCTGCGGCAAGGAAGGGCAGAGCGTGCCGGTCGGCGTGGGCCAGCCGACGCTGCGCATCGACGGCATGACCGTCGGCGGCACCGGCTGAGCCGCATCCACATCGCTGCCCGCAACGGCCGGCTGCGCACCCGCGCACCGGCCGTTGCGCTTTTTACCTTTGCATACACCGGTCAAATCCGCTTGACGGTGCATGATGTGCGCACGCGCTCTGGCTACAGTTGGGGCGCGCGGTCGTGCCGTCGTGCGACGCGTCTGCGGCCTCGGCTTTCTGCCCGCCCGCGCTGCACTCTCCCTTCCAACCCTCGCATAAAGAGCCCCGCCATGAAATCTTTCGTCCTTGCCACCGCCCTGGGCTGCGCCTGCGCGCTGGCCTTCCCGACCCTTGCCAGCGCCAGCCTGCTCAAGAACCACGAACAGAAAGTGCAGTGCGAAAAACAGGCCAAGGAGCAGAACCTCAAAGGCAAGGCGCGCAGCGAATTCATCCATGAATGCGAGGCCAAGGCCGCGCCGGCGGCCACTCCCGCGGCCAAGCCGGAGGAGCACCGCGCCGAGCAGAAAAAACCTGCGGCTGCCAACGCAGCGGGCAGCAATATGGCCGCAGCCGCTGGTGGCGGCGCTGGCAAGGTGTGGGTCAACACCGAGTCCAAGGTCTACCACTGCCCGGGCGACCGCTACTACGGCAAGACCAAGCACGGCGAGTACATGACCGAAGCGGCTGCACGCGCCGCCGGCGACCACCCGGCGCACGGCAAGACCTGCCACTGAAAAGCGGCCCGGGTGCGGCCGGGGCGTGGTTTGTCGCCGCACGCCGCGCCGTCGTTCGACCGACTCGCCGCTGCGTGAGACGCGGCGGCGCAGCGCGGCTCAGGCTGCGCTAAGCCGGGGGCGGTAAATTTCGGGGCAGAACAAACGGGGCCGCCGCCTGCAGCCCTGCCACCTCTGCCTCCGTCCAGCCATGTCCTCTCTCACCCTGTCCGAACCGGAATCGCTGCAGCGCTACGGCTTCGTTGCCCGCGCGCTGCACTGGGCCATCGTTGCACTGATCCTCATCGAGTATCCGCTGGCCTGGCTGATGCCCGACCACCGCGGCGACAACCTCACCCTGCTTTCGGCCGCACACATCGCCGTCGGCACGACCATCCTCAGTCTGATGCTGCTGCGGCTGGTGTGGCGGCTGCTGCGCCGCCCGCCGCCGGAGGTGCCGATGCCGCGGCTGCAGGCGCTGGCCGCGCACTGGACGCATTGGCTGCTTTACGCGGGCTTTTTGCTGCTGCCGCTGCTGGGTTGGATTGCCGCGTCGGCGCGTGAGTGGCCGGTCACCTGGGCCGGACTGGTGGCGCTGCCGGCGCTGGCGCCAGCCAATCAGACCCTGGCTGGGCTGGTCGGCGATCTGCACCAGGCGCTGGCGATCGGCCTGCTCGGGCTGATCGGCCTGCATGTGCTGGCCGCGCTGTTCCACCACTTCGTGCTGCGCGACGGCACGCTCCGGCGCATGCTCTGAACGCCGCGGGCCGCCGCGGCAAGAGTTGCCGCGCCGCGCGGCCGCTTCACACCACCTTCAGCCCGCGCAGCTCGGGTTTGGGATCGGGGTCGCGGATGTCCATGTCCTGCAGCGCGCGCAGCACCAGCCGCGCCACCAGCAGATTGCGCACCGGCTTGCGGTCGGCCGGCACGACGAACCACGGCGCGTGCTCAAAGCTGGTGCGCGCCAGCGCCTCGCCGTAAGCCGCCTGGTAGGCGTCCCAGTACTGCCGCTCCTGCAGATCGGAAGGGTCGAACTTCCAGTGCTTGAGCGGGTTGTCGATGCGCTCCTGCAGACGCTCTCGCTGCTCGTCGCGGCCAAGGTGCAGAAAGCATTTGACGATGCGGGTGCCGCTTTCGGCCAGCAGGCGCTCGAAGTCGGCGATCTGCCGCAGCATCTGCGCAAACTCGGCATCGGGCAGGGTGCCGTGGGCGCGGCGGATCACTGGCTCCTCGTAGTGACTGCGGTTGAACACCCCGATGCAGCCGCCCGGCGGCAGTTGCGCATGCACCCGCCAGAGAAAGTCGTGCCGGCGCTCCAGCGGCGTGGGCACGCTGAACGCCGCGGCGCGAATGCCCAGCGGGTTGACCCCGGTGAACACCGCCTTGGTCGTGCTGTCCTTGCCGGCCGAGTCCATGCCCTGCAGCACCACCAGCAGCGCGCGGTCGTGGCGGGTGAACAGCCGGTCCTGCAGCGCGCCGATGCGCTCGCGCAGATCGGCCAGCTCGGCTTCGATCGCCGCCTTGTCCGGGTCGCCCGGCAGGTCGATGCGGGTGGCGCGCTCGGTCAGCAGCCGCGCGCCGGCGGCATGGGCGCCGCCCGCGGCGACGCGCAGACGGTCGAGATCGTCGGCCGCGCTCATCGCCGCCGCGGCTGGGCGGCACGGGCGGCCGCCGCGTTCTGCTCCAGCACTTCGAGGTTGCGGCGCGCCCGCGCATCGCCCTGCGCCGCCGCGCGCTGCCACCACAGCCGCGCCCGGCCCTCGTCCTGCAGCTTGCCCAGTCCGCGGTAATACAGCACGCCCAGGCTGAACTGTGCCGCGGCGTCGCCATGTTCGGCCGCGCGCTGATACCAGCCGGCCGCACGCACATAGTCCTGCTCGCCGCCGCGACCCATCGCGTACAGCGTGGCGAGTTCGCGCTGCGCGGCGATGTGTTCCATGTCGGCCGCCTTGCGCAGCCAGGTACGCGCCTGCGCTTCGTCTTTTTCGACGCCTTCACCCAACGCGAGCTGATGCCCCAGGCGGTAGCAGCCCTCGCGGTGCCCCTGCTCGGCGGCGCGGGTGAACTCGGCCACCGCGCGCGCCGGGTCGCGCGGCACGCCGCGGCCGAGCAGGTAATACAGCCCGAGGTTGCATTGCGCGCCGGCGTCGCCGTGCTCCGCTGCGCGCGCGTACCACGCCAGCGCCAGCGCGTGATCCTGCGCCACGCCGCGCCCTTCCTCGTAGAGAAAACCCAGCCCGTTCATCGCCCGCGCCAGCCCGGCCTCGGCCGCGCTGAGCCACAGCGAAAGGGTCTGCGCATCGTCGCGCGGAACGCCGCGGCCGCGGTAGTGCAACCAGCCGAGGTTGTATTGCGCCCCGGCCGACCCCTGCTCGGCGGCCTTGCGGTACCAGCGCGCGGCGCTGGCGAAGTCGCCACGGTCGTGATAGTGCGCAGCCAGCCACTCCTGCGCGGTGGCGTCGCCGTCATGAGCAAGGGCATACAGCGGATGCTGAGAGTCCGGATCGGGGTCGAGCGGCAACGGCGGCTCGGTCATCGGCTCGGGCGGCCGGGAATCGGCAAACGCAGGCATGGCGAAAGAGAAAACGAAACTTCAGGTCGTGTGCCGTGCAGCATACCCCGCACCCCGCGCCATTCCGCCCCGCAGCAGCGGGATTTTCCCCCCGCGAATCGGCGGCCTGCACCCCGTCCGCGTCCCCCGGGTTTCAGCGCAGCAGACCGCCCAGCCCCGGCGGCAGGCTCGGCAGACGGGGCACGGCACCACCCGGGAGTTCACGCTGCAATCCTTCGCGCACCCGCTGGTCGATCTGGTACCGCAGCAGCCGTCCCCCAGCGTCGGCCCACATCACCTGCGCACTCGGCCTGGCGAACGGCCCGCTGACCACCACCGGCACCTCGACCCCGCGCAGCCCGGCGTTGGCCGCTGCGCTCAGCCCCGGCAGCGACCCGGCCAGCGCCGGCAGCAGGGTGAACTGCAGACGCTGCGCCGGGAAGTCGATGCTGCCGGCGCCGGCCAGCCGCAGCAGCGGCGACTGGCCGTGCAGATCGGCGGTGGTCGCCACGCCGCGATCGACCGCAAACGTTGCGCCGAGGGCGGAAAACGCGGTGCTTTGCTGCAGGGCAGGAGTGAGTTCGACATTGCGCCGCGCCGCCGCCACCGCCCCGCCGCGCAGCACAGCGGGCAGATCGAACCCGGCCAGCGCGCCATCGTGCACGTCCAGCCGCACCCGGCCGCTGGCGCTGCGCACCAGGGCGGAAACGGTGTCGCCCTGCGCCTGCAGCCCGGCGCTGGCGTCGGCCGTGCCGCGCAGCAGCGCGCGGTCGGTGGCCGCCGTCAGCAGCGGCGCGAGGCTCAGATGGGTCGCGCTGGCCTGCAGCGTGTAGCGCTGCGCGGCCAGATCGACCGCGGCGCTGCCGCTGACCTGCCCGCCATAGCCCTGCGCCGACACCGGGGCGAGGTTGAGTGTCTGGCCGTCGCTTTGCAGCGTGGCCTGCACCTTCTGCCAGCTCGTGCCCGCTGCGTCGAGCTGGCCGATCTGCGTCTGCAGATCGAGCGCGACGCCGCGCAGCGGCGCGAGGTCGATGCGCGCGGGCTGGTCGGCGGCGGCCGACGCGGTGCGCGGGGCGGGTCGTGGCTGCCAGTCGGCAAGCGTGAGGTGGTCGACGCCGATCTGCCCGCTCAAGGTCTGCTTGGCCCAGGCCAGCTGGGTCTGCACAGCGCTGGCGCCCAGCTTGCCGGAGAGCTGGGCCGCCGCACTGCCGGCAGTGAGATCGAGCTGCCCCTTGCCGGCCAGCGCGACGGTCTGCGGTTGCGGCAGCGGCTGCCGGCCAAGTCGGACGATGCGGCCGTCCAGGTGAAGATCGGTCAGGTCGATGCGGCGCGCGACCGGGGTGGCCTGCAGCGGCGAGGCGAGCTGCAGCCTCCAGTCGGGCTGGGCGGCGGGGCCGGACTCGGCGGTGAGCCGGGCCGCAGCAAAGCTCAGCGCCTGCAGCGTGCCCTGCGCTGCCGGCAGCGCCAGGGTCAGCCGCGGGCCTTTGTCCCACTCGGCGCTGGCTGCCACGGCGCCGAGCTGCAGCTTGCCGCCGTTTTGCAGCGCGAGATCGGGCACGGCCAGCCGGGCATCGACCCGCTGGCCACCGAGCTGGGCGCTGCCCTTGAGTGTCCAGTTCCGCACCTGCAGCAACGCGGAAGACGCCGCGGACGTCGGCCTGGCGGCGGCGTCCGCAGCCGGAGCAACCGCTGGCAGCGTCCAGTCCAGCGCCCCGCTGGCCAGCGCCTGCGCGGCTTTCAGCCCCAGCCCGTCGCCCTGCAGCGACAGCGCGAGGTCGCGCAGGCTGCCGCGGCCCGAGTCCGGGTCGAGCTGCAGCTTGCCGCGCAGCTCGATGCGGGTGCGCAGCGCCGGCTGCTGCAGCGTGGCCAGCGCGGCCAGATGCAGGGGCTGCGCCGAGCCGCCGGCCAGCCCTGCGGCCTGCAGGTCGAGGTCGGCGAGCTGGCCGTGCACGTCGGCGCCGGCGTCGTCATACGTCACGGTGCCGCGCTGCATGTCGATACGGGCGATCGACAGCTTGAGCGGCGACGGGGTGGCCGCGGGCTTCTGCGCGTCGGGCAGCAGATCGGCGAAGTTGAAGCGGCCCTGCGCGTCGCGCCGCACATGCACCAGCGGGTGCACCATCAGCACCCGGTCGACCGCCAGCCGCCACTTGAGCAGCGCGAACAGATCGAGGTGCAGCAGCAGATCGTCGGCACGGGCGAACGGGACGTCGGGCTGGTCGCGCTCGCTCAGCGCAATCGGCCCGGTGCGCAGGGTCAGCGGCGGAAACAGCTCCATGCGCAGCGTGCCCGGCAGCGACAGGGTGCGGTGTTCGCGCTCGCGCACCGCGTCGATCAGGGTCTGCTTGTACTGGTTGGGGTTGAACGACAGCGCAAACAGCGCCAGCGCCCCCACCGCCAGCAGCGCCGCGGCCAGCCCCGCGGCGACGAGGATTTTCAGCGCCCGCAGCAGTCCCGCGAAGCGCGGCCGCGGCGGCGCATTCACTGCGCGCGTCTCCTCGCTGCGCGCCGGCGCGGCGCGGGCAGAGGCGGAATGCCGTGCAGGGCCGGCTGGGGCCAGGGCGGGATCATGCGGCCGATTCTATGTACCGATCATGGACGTCCAGGCCGTGCCGCCAAACCCGGCTGCGCCCGCCGCGACGCCCGGTTTTTCACCGCGGTGGACAATGTGCGTCATGCCAAATTCTTCGACGTTTTCCTGCGCCGTGGTCGGCGGCGGTCTGGTCGGCAAGGCCGCCGCGCTGGCGCTGGCGCAGGCCGGGCTGGACGTGGCGCTGATCGGCGCGCAACCGGCCGCGCCGCTGCCCGCCGCGGGTTACGCGCTGCGGGTCTATGCCCTCAACGCCGCGTCGCGCGCGCTGCTCGACGGCTTGCGGGTGTGGAGCGAAATCGACCCGGCGCGGGTGCAGCCGGTGGCGGCGATGCACATTGCCGCCGATGGCGCCGCGCTGGACTTCACCGCCTACAGCGCGCAGGCCGAGGCGCTGGCGTGGATCGTCGAGTCCGACGCGATCGACGGCGCACTCGATCTGGCGCTGCGCTTCGAGCGCCGGGTGCAGCGGCTGCCGGCGCGGCTGCAGGCCGTGCAGCGGGACACGTCGGGCTGGGCGCTGCAACTGGACGACGGCGCGGCGCTGCAGGCCGATCTGCTGGTCGGCGCCGACGGCAGCGATGGCGCGGTGCGCCTGGCTGCCGGCATCGCGCTGCACCAGCACGACTATCACCAGCGCGGCATCGTCACCCAACTGCGCTGCGCTGCGCCGCATGGTGGCACCGCGTTCCAGACCCTGGGGCCGGATGGCGTGGTCGCGCTGCTGCCGCTGGCCCCGCAAGCCGAAGTGCAGCGGGTGTCGCTGGTATGGTCGGCACCCGAGGCGCTGGCCACCGAGCTGCTGGCGCTGCCGCCGCACGAACTGGCGGCGCGGGTGCAGCACAAGCTCCCGGCGCTGGGTGCGGAATTCCTCGGTCCGCTGACGGCCGATGGAGCAGCGGGGTCGTGGCCATTGTCGCGGCAGATCGCCGCGCAGCCAGTGGGCGACGCCGCGGTGCTGATCGGCGACGCCGCGCACCGCGTGCATCCGCTGGCCGGCCAGGGGCTGAACCTGGGCTTGCAGGACGTGCAGGCGCTGGCTGCGGTGCTGGGCGAGCGCGGCAGTGCCAGCCCCGCCGACCCGCGGCTGCTGCGGCGCTGGGCCCG
>CAYMDM010000058.1:0-17542 GCA_964389235.1 uncultured Burkholderiaceae bacterium | reverse complement strand
TGGCACCGCGTCGCTGGCTGCGCATCCGCGCCGGCGGTCGGCTGTGGGCGATCGACGCCGACGACGTGCGCCTGGTGCTCGCCGCTCCGCCGCTTGCGCCGCTGCCGCTGGCCTCGCCGCTGTTCCCGGGGCTGGTCGCCTGGCAGGGGCGGGCGGTGCTGGTCGCCGATCTCGGCGCCCGGCTGGGCGAGTCGCCCAGTGTGCAGCGCCCGGACTGGCGGCTGCTGCTGTGGGCGAGGGGGTCGGATGTCGGTGCCTGGGCGGTGGATGCGGTGGACGAGCTGTTGACCCTCGGCCCGCTGCACATCACCCGCCACTGGGCGCCGGCGCGGCCCGGGCTGCCGCCGCCGTGGAGCGCGCTCGAAGGGGTGCTGCACGGCGACGGCCAGCCCGGCTGGCCCGATGAGCCGCTGGCCGCGTGGAACGGGCCAAGCCTCTGGCAGATGTGCCTGGGCTCGCTGGAGGCGGACGGGGTGCACGACGGCGCTCGGATCGGGCGCCCGCGTGCCCGGTCAGCGGGCGATGCAGGATGGGGCGAGCCCGATGCGCAGCGCGCCGAACCGGCGCTCGATGAGCGCAACCTGCAGAGGTTGGCCGAGCGCCTGCAACTGCTGGCGCTCAACCTGCGGCTCGCCCTGGCCCGCGCCGAGCGACGGTGCGGGGACGCTGCGGAGATCCGCCGCCTGGCCGTAGACCTCGGCACCATCTACCGGCAGGCCGACGCCCTGCGGTAAAGCCCATCGCTGCACCCGCGACGGCGCTGCGAGCCCGCACGCCGGGCGGGGGCCTAAAGTCCGCCGCGGCCGTGCCGTCAAGCTCCATGCGGACGTGGTGTCCGCGTTCGGCAAGGACGCCGGAACCCCTACAGCGAAGGAGCTTTCATCATGGCCATTTCCGGCATCATCAACACCAACGTCAACGCGCTCAACACCCTGAGCGCGCTCAACAACACCCAGGGCAGCCTGAGCACCTACATTCAGCAACTGTCCACCGGCCAGCAGATCAACAGTCCGGCCGACAACCCCGCGGGTTACTCGATCGCCCAGCGCTTCACCACCCAGATCAACGGTCTGAACCAGGCCATCAGCAACGGCAACCAGGCGGTTTCGCTGGTGCAGACCGCCACCGGCGCGCTGCAGAACGAAACCAATCTGCTGCAGCAGATCCGCACCATTGCCGTGCAGTCGGCCAACGGCTCCAACACCTCGCAAGACCGCGCCTCGCTGCAAGGCGTGGTGTCGCAGCTGCTGGCGCAGGTGCAGACCATCGCCACCCAGACCCAGTTCAACGGTCAGAACCTGCTCGACGGCAGCTTCAGCGGCCAGCAGTTCCAGGTCGGCGCCAACGCCAACCAGATCATCAACGTGTCGGTGTCCAACGCCCAGGCCAGCGCCATCGGTAACAACGTGATGGCCGCCAGCGGCAGCATCTACTCCTCCAGCGGCAGCGTCACCAGCAACGGCTACGGGGCGGGCGGCGCCTTCACCATCTCCGCCAGTGCTGGCAATTTCACCTCCGGCACCGTGAACATCGCCGGCTATGCCGGCACCAGCGGTATCACTGTCGCTGCGACCGATTCTGCGGCCGACATTGCTGCCGGTATCAACAAGATCAGCCAGCAGACCGGTGTGACCGCTTCGGCCAACACCAGCGTCGCCTTCACGGTCGCTTCCGGCAGCATCAGCTTTACGCTGGGTAACGGTAATACCACCAGCCAGACCAACGCGGTCAACATCTCTGCCAACGTCACCGCGCTGACCCCGACTGGGCTGAGCGGGCTGGTTTCGGCAATCAATAACGCCACGGCGCAGACCGGCATTGCCGCCAGCGTCAACGCCAACAACCAGCTGGTGCTGACCCAGGCGCAGGGCCAGAACATCTCCATCACCAATTTTGCCGGCACGGGTTCGCTGGCTGCTGGCGGGACCACCGTCGACGGGACGAACCAGACCGCGCTGGTGCAAGGCTTTGTGCAGATGCAGTCCACCCAGGGCTACTCGCTGACCAACGGCCAGAACATCGGTCTGGCCAGCATCAGCAGCCTGAACGCGGTATCCACCGTCGACGTGTCGACGGTCGAGGGCGCGAACCAGGCGATTGCCACCATCGACCAGGCGATCAACACCCTGAACCAGCAGGGCGGTTCGCTCGGTGCGATTCAGCAGCGGGTGCAGGCGTCGGTGCAGAACCTGCAGACCGCGGCGACCAACCTCAGCTCGGCGCGTTCGACGGTGCAGGACGCCAACATCGCCGAGGCGACCACCCAGCTGACCAAGTATCAGATCCTGCAACAGGCGGGCATCTCCACCCTGGCGCAGGCCAACTCGCTGCAGCAGAGCTTCCTCAAGCTGCTGCCGTAAGCGAAGCGGGCTTGACGTCGGTTCACCCCGGGGCGCCGCGGCGCCGCCGGGGTTTTTGACCATCGAGTGGTTCGATTTCCTTGCAGGTGGACATCATGGACATCCAGGGTTTGACGATCAAAGCAGCAACGGCCCCGGCGGCGGCGAACGCGGTCGGGCCGCGTGCCGAACAGGCGCCGGCCGTGCCGATGGCGGCAACGCCCAGCAAATCTGCGCCCGCCGCCGAGGCCGCGACATTGCCTCCGGCGCGAGGGTCGGCGCCGGCCGAAAAGCCGGCAGTCGATCAAGCGGTGCAGGCGCTGCAGCAGGCGGCCGAGCGGCAGGGGGCCAGCGTGGCGCTGAGTGCCGGGCTGGACCCCAATGGCGATCACCCGGGGCAGGTGCTGATCGAGCTGAAGGACACGGTGACCAAGCAAGTGTTCTATCAGCGCTATGTGCCGGCCGAGCAGGTGGTCGAGGCCACCCAGGCTGAGGGCGCTGCGGGCAAGGCTGCGGTGGCACCGGGGGCGATCATCAGCGGCAAGGCCTAGCCGCCGCCCGTTGCCGCTGGTCTCTCCGCGCCTTGCGGTACGGGCGGGGTTGCGCCCGGGCCGGGTCTGGCGATTTGCTGGCACGCGGCTTGCTGCCGTTGTTCATAGCGCGGTCGCGCGCGCGGGGCGCTGTGTCGCCGTATTTACCGCCATTTCAGCCGACGGCCGTGCAAATTCTTCGCCCCGGGTCTTGAATCGGCGCGCGCCGTGTCGTTGAGCCAAACGAGCGGTTCTCTGTTCTGGAGTGCAAGATGTCGGTTTCTCTTTCCGGTCTGGTCAGCGGCGTGGACGTGCAGTCGCTGATCTCGACCATCAGCGCCGCGTACCAGAAGCCCATCACCCTGCTGCAGAGCCAGGCGCAGAGCTACCAGACCACGCTCAGCGCCTGGGGTTCGCTGCAAAGCAGCGTGGCCAGCCTGCAGTCGACGGTCGGCAGCCTGCAGAACGTCACCGCGCTGAACAACCGCAGCGTCACCCTGAGCAACAGCTCGGCGCTGACGGCCACGGTCAGCGCCGATGCGCCGCTGGGCACCTACAGCCTGAGCAATATCGTGCTGGCGCAGTCGCAGAGCGTGTACTCGCAAGACTTCGCCTCGGCCGCCAACACCGCTATCGGCACCGGCACCCTCAACATCCAGGTCGGCAGCGGCGCGGTCACGAGCATCAACATCGACAACACCAACAACAGCCTGAACGCGATTGCCGCGGCGATCAACAAATCCGGTGCCGGCGTCAGCGCCGCGGTGATCTTCGACGGCACCGGCTACCGCCTGACCCTCACCGGCACGCAGACCGGCGCGGCCAACGCCTTCACCGTATCGGTCAGCGGGGGCACCGGCTCGCTCGACGCGCTGGCCTACAGCGGCACCAGCGGCAGCAGCGGCATGACGCTCAGCCAGGCCGCGCAGAACGCCTCGGTCAGCATCAACGGGCTGACCGTCACCAGCGCGACCAACACCGTCAGCGGCGCGATTCCGGGCGTCAGCCTCAATCTGCAGCAGGCCAGCGGCTCGACCACCCTCACCGTGGGCAACGACGTCAGCGCCTTCGTGTCTTCGGTGCAGACCTTCGTCAAGGCGTTCAACGCGACGATCAGCACCATGAACGCGCTGACCGCCTACGGCGGCGCCTCCGGGCAGAGCGGACCGCTGATCGGCAACGCTGGGGTGCAGACCCTGCGCACCCAGTTGCTCAACCTGATCAGCGGCCAGGGCATCGGCACCGTGCCCGGCGCGCAATACGCCTCGCTCGGCGCGGTTGGCCTGAGCCTGAACCAGGACGGCACGCTCACGCTGGACAGCGGGGCGCTGACCCAGGCGCTCAACGCCAACTACGGGCAGGTATCGGGCCTGTTCGGCCAGGTCGGCACGACCACCAATGGCAACACCCGCTATGTCGGCGCCGGCAGCAGTACCCAGCCCGGCACTTACGCGGTCAATGTCAGCAGCGTCGCCACCCAGGCGACGGTGACGGCGGCCAACCCGATCGCCAGCGGTGGGCTGGCCAGCGCCGAGGCGCTGACTTTCACTTCGGGCAGCAGCAGTGTGACGGTCAACCTCGCGGCCGGCAGCACCGTCGACCAGATCGTCGCCACCATCAACGCGACCTTGTCGCAGCAGGGGCTGAGCGGCATCACTGCCAGCAACAACGGCGGCGCGTTGCAACTGCAGGCCAGCGCCTATGGCAGCGCGCAGAGCTTCAGCGTGGTGTCCAACGTTGCCGCCGGGCCGGGCAGCACCGGCATCGGCACCACGGCGATCTCGGCCACCGGCAGCGATGTGGCGGGTTCGGTCAACGGTCAGGCCGCCAGCGGCGCCGGGCAGACCCTCACCGTCACCGGCCCCGGTGCGGCGCTGGGGCTGCAGTTGCAGGTGACGGGGCAGGCCACCGGCAGCCTGGGCAGCGTGACGGTCAGCCAGGGGCTGTACCAGAGCATGAGCACCATCCTGGCCGGCGCGCTCAACGCACAGAGCGGCTTCATCAACGCCGCGACCACCGGGTTGAACAACACCATCAGCGGCATCAACCAGCAGATTACCCAGTTCCAGAACTCGGCCGCGGCGCAGACCGCACTGCTGCAGCAGCAGTTCGACGCGATGCAGACCCAGCTCTCGCAGCTCAAGTCCATCGGCAACTACGTCAACGCCTTTTTCAACTACGCCACCAACAACAACGGCTCGAACGGCTCGTCCTCGTCGAGCAACTGACGCCTTGCGGCAAGGAGTGATCCGATGACCACCGCTTACGCCCTGCGTGCCTACCGCCAGGTGGAGGGACAGGGAGTTCCCGGCGAAAAACTGTTCATGCTCGGGCTCGACGGGGTGCTCGAATACCTGCGCCGCGCCGAGGCCGCGTTGCAGCAGGGTGATCTGGCGGCCAAGGGCGCTGCGCTCGGCCGGGCTTATCAGCTCGTCGAGCATCTGCTGGCCGCGCTGCCCGAGCCGGCGGCGGAGCAGCAACAACTGGGGCAGCGGCTGGAGCGCATCTACCGCCATCTGCTCGACCGCCTGGCCCACGCCAATATCTTCGACGACCCGCAGGCGATGGCCGAGTGCCGAGAGGTGGTACAGGCGCTGCGCGAATCCTGGGTGCGCAGCCTGGAGCAAGCCGCGGGCTGACGCCCAACCGGCTGCCGGGCGCCGCCGCCGGTGCTCGGCAGGGCGTGCTCAGGCGGGCTGGTTGGAATGCCGCGGGCGCGGGTGGATTTGCAAGCGCGCCACATCCTGGCGCTGTCCCTGCAGCGGCTCGCGTGGCGGGCGCCGGGCCGTGGCGCACAATGCGGTCGATACGCTCCGTTCGCTGCTGCCATGCCCGATTTCCCCGACGCGCCGGACTCGCGCTTTTTCGCCGAGCACCCCGAGGTGTTGCGAGGCGCGGTCGCGCCGGTGCAGCTCGATGGCGTACTGCCGCTGGACTGGGTGGACGACATCACCCCCGACTCGGCGCGCGCCGATGTGATGGCCGACAACGCCACGCTGTTGCGCGCGCTGCTGATGCTCGACGATTCGGCCGCCACCGCCGCGGCTCCCGCCGACCCGGCTCGTGCCGACGCGCTGCAGAACCTCGAACGTCGCCTCGATCTGCTGATGCTCATGGCCAGCACCGCGTTGCGCGGGCTGCAGCCGCTGCCGCCGGATCGGCCCTGCGTGCTGTCCTCGCGCAAACTGCGCTTCGGCGCCGAACACCCGCTGCAGGCCGGGCGGCGGCTGTGGGCGCGGCTGTATCTGCGCCACCGCGTCGCGCTGCCGCTGATCCTGCCGGGCACCGTGGTCGAGATCGAGCACACCCCGCGCATGATCTGGCATACCCTGCAGCTCGATCCGCTCGACGCCGCGTTGCAGAACGACCTCGACCGCCTGATTTTTCGTCATCATCGCCGCGAGGTCGCGCGGCAGCGGCGGCAGAACGCATAAGGAGCGGGCATGGCGCGTCGCCGCAGAGCTGCAGCCGCCGAGGAGCACGAAAACCACGAGCGCTGGCTCGTGTCCTACGCCGATTTCATCACCCTGCTGTTTGCATTTTTCGTGGTGATGTATGCCATTTCGTCGCTGAACGAGGGTAAATACAAGGTGTTGTCGCAAACCCTGGTATCGGCGTTCACCGGCCAGCCCGAGCGCCCGGAGCCAATCCAGCAGGGGCTGCCGTTTTCCAGCACCCAGAGCCTGGTCGAGCTGCCGCCGCTGCCGCAGCCTCGTCGGGTCGAGCCGCGCAAGTCCCCGATCGCCGAAAAGACGGCCGATCCGACAGAGCAGGGCCTGCGCGACCTGCGCCAGCGGGTGGAGTCGCTGCTGGCGGGGCCGATCGCCCGCGGTGAAGTGAACGTGCGGCAGACTCCGTTGGGGGTGGTGATCGACATCCACGACGCGGTGCTGTTCGCCTCCGGGCAGGCCGTGCTCGGCGCGCAGGCTGACAGCGTGCTGGGCACGGTGGCGCAGGTGCTGCGCGAAGTGCCCAACCTCATCCAGGTCAACGGCTACACCGACGACAAGCCCATCCACACCGCGCAGTTCAGCTCCAACTGGGCGTTGTCGGCGGCGCGGGCGGTGTCGGTGGTCGAGCGCTTCATCGCCGACGGGGTCGCGCCGCAGCAACTGGTCGCCGCTGGTTACGGTGAATATCATCCAGTCGCGTCCAATGCGACTGCGGAAGGTCGTGCGCAGAATCGCCGGGTCAGTGTGGTGATCGTTTCGCCGAATGCGAAAATCGCTCCCGCTGCGCCGGTGGCGTCCGGCGCGCTGGTCGCGCTGCCGGCCGCGGCCTCGGAACTGCCCTCTCAACCCACCGGAAAAACCCCGTGAAAGACGACCCCCAAAACGTCGAAAACCGCCTGCGCTGGCTGATCCGCGGCATCGTCGTCGCCGCGCTCGCCGTCATTCTGGCCATTCTGATCGGTGGCTACCTGATGCTGCGCAAGCCGGAAACCGGGGTCAAGACCACGGTGCTGTCCACCGCATCGGCGCCGGCGGCGCAACCGGCTTCCACGGCGAAGGCGGCGGCGTCCACGCCGTCGCCCAGCCAGACCGAGGCGTCGGCCGCGGCGGCGATGCGTGCGCTCGCCGCCAGCGGCGCGGCAGCAGCCAGCGCCCCGAAGCCCGTTGCGTCCGCCTCGACGGCGTCGGCGGTGGCGTCAGCGGCTCAACCCTCTGCTGCGGCAGGCGCAGATAAAGCGGCTGCGGCCGCCGCCGCACTGCAGTCGGCAGCGGCCAAAGCCGCAGCGCCGGCCGAGGTCTCGCCTGCGGCCCCGGCTGCCACGGCCCAACCCGCCGCGAAGCCCGCGACCAAACCGCACTCTGCTGAAAAGCCGCAGCGGCATACCGAAACGCACCGCTCGCCGCCCGAAGCCAGGGCGACGACCAGACCCGCGGCCAAGCCCGAGTCTGCAGCGGTGCGCCCGGCCGCCGCGCGCGAGCGCCAGGCGGCGCGAGCCGAAGCAGCCGGCACGACGGCCGGACTGCCGCAGTGCGCCACTCCGGGGTGGTATGTGCAGATGGGGGCGTTTTCCGAGCCGGGCAGCATCGAGCGCCTGGCGCACAAATTGCGCGGGCTGGGCTATCAGGCGTTCTGCATCGGCCCGGCGCATCCCAAGGGGCTGAAGCTGTTCTACGTCGGCGCGTATGTCAGCGCCGAGGCGGCCATCCGCGCGCGCGACCGCCTGGAAAAGCAGACCGGCACCCGCGGCATTGTCCGCCGCGTGCGGGCCGAATAGCGCCCCCGCGAAGCCCGGCCCGGCGGTCGCGCCGCCAAGCGCGGGTGACTCGCTGCTGTTGCGCTGCGACAATGCAAAGCCATGTTTGCCGTTTCCAGCCCGACGTTTGCTGAATCCGACGATCTGCTGCTCGGCCAGAGTGAGCCGATGCAGTCGCTGCGCCGGTTGATCCGCCGCGTCGCCGGCACCGACAGCACGGTGCTGATCCTGGGCGAATCGGGCACCGGCAAGGAGCTGGTCGCGCGGCAACTGCACGCCTGGTCGCCGCGTGCCGGGCGGGCGTTCGTCGCGGTCAACTGCGGCGCCATACCTGGTGAGCTGATGGAAAGCGAGCTGTTCGGCCACGAGCGCGGCGCCTTCACCGGGGCGCAGACCGCGCGCAAGGGCCGCTTCGAGCTGGCCGGTCGCGGCACGCTGTTCCTCGACGAAATCGCCGAAATGAGCCCGGCGCTGCAGGTCAAGATCCTGCGGGTGTTGCAGGAGAGGTGCTTTGAGCGGGTCGGCGGCAGCGAGACACTGGAGGCACCGGCGCGCATTGTCGCCGCGACCCACCGCGATCTGGAGCAGCAGATCGCGCAGGGCCGTTTCCGCGAAGACCTGTATTACCGCCTCAACGTGTTCCCGATCCACATGCCGCCGCTGCGCAGCCGTGGCGAGGACGTGCTGCTGCTGGCCGAGGCCACGCTCAAACGGCTGCAGCATCAAGGGCTGGGCACGCTGCGGCTGGGCGAGGGCGTCGAGCAGGCGCTGCTGGCTTACGCCTGGCCCGGCAATGTGCGCGAGTTGCAGAACCTGATGGAGCGGCTGCTGATTCTGCACGCCGGGTCCATCGTGCGGCTGGCCGACCTGCCGCCCAGGATTCGTGCCGCGGTGGAGGGCGAGCCGGCGTCGGCGGCAACTGCGGCGGAAAGCATCGCGGCGCCATCGGCCATCGATTCGGCGCAATGGCCCGCGCCGGTCGATGCGAAAGGCGGTGGCACGACCGGGGAGGGCGACGCCGGCGAGGAAGGTGAAGACGACGGCCTGCGCGATCTGATGGCGGCAATGGCCGAGCCCGACCCGGTGCCGCGGCTGCCGGCTGAGGGGCTGGATCTGCGCGCCTACCTGGATCGCATCGAGCGCGGGCTGATCGAACAGGCGCTGGAGCAAAGCCGCGGGGTCATCGCCCACGCCGCGCAACGCCTGGGGCTGCGTCGTACCACGCTGATCGAAAAAATCCGCAAACACGGCCTGCCGGCCGGCCGCGGCGCCAGCGAATGACCCGCTGCGCCGACCTCGGGCCCGGGGCTTGCTGACACTGGGCGTTGCGTCAGATTTCCGCGATGAACCTGCCAACCGTTCTGCTCTGCGATGCCGACAGCGCCCGCGCCGCGGCGCTGCATGCCGCGCTGCAGTCGGCCGGCTGCGCGGTGCGGCCCTGTGCCGACGCGCGGGCGGTGCAGGCCGCGTTGCAACGCGGCGAGGCGGCCGAACTCGTCCTCGCTGCCGACGACGCTCCGGCGCGAGCCGGTCTGGCGCTGCTCCACGCCTTGCAGCGAGCTGGCGCAGCGGCTCCGCCGCTGGTGCTGTTTGCGGCGCAGCCAGCGGTCGGCGATGTGGTCGCCGCGCTGCAGGCGGGTGCGCGCGACTACCTCGGCACGCCGATTGCTGCCGCCGACCTGCAGGCCAAGCTGGCGCAGTGGCTGCCGGGCGAGCGGGCAGTGCAACCGGACGCCGCCGCATCGCACGCGGCGCCCGCGTCGGTTCCGGCTGCGCCGCGGCCTCAGACGGTTACGGCCGCGGATGCCATTGCCCCGGCGGGACTGGTGGCGCAGTCGCCGGCCATGCTGCGGGTGCTGGAAATGGCGCGGCGCGCGGCGCAGACCGACGTCACGGTGATGCTGCTGGGCGAAAGCGGGGTTGGCAAGGAGGTGATGGCGAGGTTTGTTCACACCCAGTCGCCGCGGCGCGACGGGCCGTTCATCGCGATCAACTGCGCGGCGATTCCCGAATCGCTGCTGGAGGCCACGCTGTTCGGCTTCGAACGCGGTGCCTTCACCGGCGCGACGCAGTCGGCGCCGGGCAAATTCGAGCAGGCGCAGGGCGGCACCCTGCTGCTCGACGAAGTCACCGAAATGGCCGCCGGGCTGCAGGCCAAGCTGCTGCGGGTGTTGCAGGAGCGGGAAATCGAACGCCTGGGCGGGCGCAAGCGCATTGCGCTGGACGTGCGGCTGATCGCCACCAGCAACCGTGATCTGCAGCAGGCCGTGCAGCAGGGGGTGCTGCGCGAGGACGTGTATTACCGCCTGAGCGTGTTTCCGCTGGCGATTCCGCCGCTGCGCCAGCGGCGCGAGGACATTCTGCCGCTGGCGCGGGCGCTGCTGGCTCGCCACGCCGCGCAGTTCGGCCTCTCGCCGACTCCGCAGCTCACCCCGGCGGCCGAGCAGGCGCTGCTGGCGCACGACTGGCCGGGCAATGTGCGCGAGCTCGACAATGTGATGCAGCGGGCTGCGATTCTGTGTGCCGACGGTCGCATCGGCCCGGACGACCTGCAGCTGCAGGCGGGCATCGGTGCCGTTTCCCGGCGCGAGCCGGCGCCGGCAGCCGCGGTAGCGCCGCGGCTGGGCAGCGGTGGCCTGGGCGACGAACTCGCGCAGAACGAACGCCAGCTCATCGCCGAGGCGCTGGCCAGCAGTGGCGGCTCCAAGAGCCGCGCCGCCGAGCGCCTGGGCATCAGCCCGCGCACCCTGCGGCACAAGCTGCAGAAATTGCGCGAGGCCGGGCTCGGCTTGCCGGGGGTCGATGCCGATTGACCCGGCGGTGCCCGCCAGCCGCGCCGCTGCGCGGGCCAGGGTGTCCAGCGATTTCGCGCCCTGGTTCGCAGCGCCCGAGGCGCACATGGGCGATGGCATGAGCCTGCTGGCAGCGGGGTGCTTGCGGTGCGTGGCTGGCGGCGTCGAAAATCTGACGCGCCACGCTGGC
Source organism: uncultured Burkholderiaceae bacterium (assembly GCA_964389235.1). Lineage (GTDB taxonomy): Bacteria > Pseudomonadota > Gammaproteobacteria > Burkholderiales > Burkholderiaceae_C > Thiomonas. The sequence continues at coordinate 6,485 of CAYMDM010000058.1, read as the reverse complement.
CCGGCGATTGCTTGATGGCAGCGCCGATGGCGCGTTGACCCGTCTTCACAGCGGGCCCCTGATTGCCACCGATTGCCGCCAATCGCCGGCGAAGGAGTCCGAGATGCAGATCGAAGCGATGCAAAGTGTTCTGGCGCAGATGCGCAGCCTCGCGGCGCAGGCGGCGGCGCGTCCGGATGCATCCGCCAGCGCGGCGCAGGGCAGCGCCGCAGCGCAGCAGTCGAGCTTTGCCGACACCCTCAAGGCCGCGGTGAACGACGTCAGCCGGCAGGTGGAGCAGGCCAACGCGCTGCAGCAGCAGTTCGTCTCCGGCGCCAGTGACGTGAGCCTGAGCGATGTGATGCTGGCCACGCAGAAGGCCACGCTGTCGTTCCAGGCGATGGTGCAGGTGCGCAACCGCCTGGTCACCGCGTACCAGGACATCATGAACATCCAGGCCTGACGGCCGCCGTGCGCGACGCTTTTCCGACGCTGCCCTCGTATCCGCCCGCCCGCTGACCCGCCCGCACCATGGCCACTTCCGCCACCGCCACTGCCCCGGCCAATGCTGCGGCCACCGCCGCGGCCGCGCTGCAGAACCCGTTGGGCACCTTCCGCCAGCTCAGCCCCAACCAGCGCTTCAACCTGCTGGCGGCGCTGGCGGCGTTGATTGCGCTGATCGTCGCGGTGCTGATGTGGAGCAGCCACGTCGATTACCGCCCGCTCTACACCAATCTGTCCGAGCGCGACGGCGGCGACGTGATCGGCGAGCTGCAAAAGCTCAACGTGCCGTACCGCATTTCCGCTGGCGGCGCGGTGATCGAGGTGCCGGCCGATCAGGTGTATGCGACGCGCATGAAACTCGCGGCGGGTGGGCTGCCGCGCGGCTCGGGCGTCGGCTTCGAGGTGCTGGACAAGGAGCCAATGGGCACCAGCCAGTTCGTCGAGCGGGTGAACTACCAGCGGGCGCTCGAAGGGTCGCTCGCGCGCACCATTCAGTCGCTGTCGGCGGTGGAGTCGGCCACCGTGCATCTGGCGATTCCGAAGCCCACGGTGTTTCTCAGCCAGGCCGAAAAACCCTCGGCCTCGGTGCTGCTCAAGCTGTATCCGGGGCGGGTGCTGAGCGCTTCGCAGGTCGCCGGCATCGCCCATCTGGTCGCCGCCGCGGTGGCGGGGATGAACGAGGCCGATGTGAGCATCGTCGACCAGAGCGGCAATCTGCTGTCGGCCGGCGCGAAGAACGACAGCGGCATCCAGCCCGACCAGCTCGCGTTCCGCAACGCGGTCGAGCAGCAGTACCGCAAGCAGATCGAGGCGCTGCTGGCGCCGCTGGTCGGCAGCGATGGGGTGCGGGTCGCGGTTGCGGCCGATCTGGACTTTGCCAAGACCGAGTCCAGCTCGGTTTTCTACGGCCAGGGCCATGTGCTCAGCCAGCAGCAGCAGACCAGCAACTCCACCGGCAGCGCGAACCTGCCCGCTGGTGTGCCCGGGGCGCTGAGCAACCAGCCGCCGGGCGGGGTGGTGGCGCCGTTCACGGTCGGCTCGGCGTCGGCCCCGTTGACCCCGCAGCAGTTCACCCAGATCACCCCCAGCCTCAAGACCCTGGCGCCGACCGCGGCGAGCAGTTCGGCGACGACCAACTACGACCTGGACAAAACCGTCAGCCACACCCAGCAGCCGGTCGGCGCGGTCAAGCGGCTGTCCGTCTCGGTGCTGGTCAATGACCGGCTGCCCGACGGCAAGACTCGGCCGCTGTCCGCGCAGCAGATGGCGCAAATCAAGCAACTGGTGGAAAACGCCATCGGCTTCAACAGCCAGCGCGGCGACACGGTCAGCGTGGTCAGCCTGCCGTTCTCGGCGGCGCAGGCGGCGGCCGAAGCTGCCGGGCCGTGGTGGCGCTCGCCCGCGCTGTGGGAGCAGATCAGACAGGCCGCGCCTTATGTCGTCGCGCTGATTCTGGGGCTGCTGGCCTGGCGCACCGCGCGGCGCGCCCTCGGGCTGAGCAAGCCGCCGAAGGCGAAGAAAGGCCGCAAGGGCGCGGCGGCGGAAGAGGGCGAGGGCGTCGAGCCGCAGGCAGCGGTAACGGCGGCCGAGCCCGGCGCTGGCGGCACGGCTGCCGCCGAGGGCGCCGGCGCGCTGCCGGGCGAGCTCGCGCCCGATACCGTGCGGCTGAGCAATACCCTGGAGACAGACGCCGCGGTGTCGCGCGAGCTGGTCCGGCAAGACCCGCGGCGCGCGGCGCAGGTGGTCAAGGAGTGGCTGAATGACGGCGGCTGAAGACGAACTCTCCGGGCTGGACCGCGCTGCGGTGCTGATGCTCAGCCTCGGCGAGGACGAGGCCGCCGAAATCATGCGCCACCTCGCCCCGCGCGAGGTGCAGCGGCTGGGCGTGGCGATGGCCAAGCTGGAGAAGGTGAGCGCCGAGCAGGCGCATGCGGTGCTGCGCGAGTTCCGGGAAAAAATCGAGCAGCAGACCGCGCTGGGCATGGGGGCCGACCAGTTTCTGCGCGGCGCGTTGACCAAGGCGCTGGGCGGCGAACGCGCCAATTCGCTGATCGAGCGCATCCTGCATGGGGGCGAGTCCGCGGGGCTGGAGAACCTCAAATGGCTGGAGCCGCGGGCGATTGCCGATCTGATCAAGCTCGAACACCCGCAGGTCATCGCGCTGGTGCTGGCGTATCTGGACGCCGAGCAGGCCGGCGAAGTGCTGCACTACCTGCCCGAGCGCACCGCCGGGGACGCGATGCTGCGGCTGGCCGCGCTCGACGGCCTGCAGCCCAGCGCGCTGCGCGAACTCAACGAGGTGCTCGACGAGCAGCTCTCCGGCGAGGCGCAGAGCGTGCAGGTCAGCACCGTCGGCGGGCCGAAGGTCACCGCCGACATCCTCAACCGGGTGGAGACGGCGCTGTCGACCGCGATCATGGATCACCTGCGCAGCCAGGACGAGGAACTCGCAACCAAGGTGCAGGACAAGATGTTCGTGTTCGACGACCTGATCAACGTCGATGACCGCAGCATGCAGACCCTGCTGCGCGAGGTGTCGTCGGACACCTTGATCCTCGCGCTTAAGGGCGCCAACGCCTCGCTGAAGGAAAAATTCCTCGGCAACATGTCCAAGCGCGCGGCCGAAATGCTGCGCGACGACATGGAAGCTAAAGGCCCGGTCAAGCTCAGCGAGGTCGAGGCGGCGCAGAAGGAAATCCTGCAGATTGCCACCCGGCTGGAGGCCGCCGGTCAGATCCAGCTCGGCGGCGGTGGCGCCGAGGCACTGGTGTCGTGAACCCCGCCATCTGAGATGCGGCGATGAGCGGCATCATCCCCAAGGAGCAGGCGCAGTCGGCACGGCCGTGGTCGCTGCCGGCGGTCAGCGCCGATACGCCGGGCTCACCCGACGGGCCACCTGCCACCGCGCGCAGCGCCGACCCGCGCGCGCAGGGCCAGCCGCCGACTGCAGCGCAGTTCGAGGCGGTCTACGCGGAGGCCGAGGCCCAGGGCCGAGCCGAAGGCCACGCGCAGGGGCTGGCCGCGGGTCATGCCGAGGGCTACGCGCGCGGGCTGGAGGAGGGGCGGCAGACCGGGCTGGCGCAGGGCCGGGCGGCAGCGCAGGCCGACGCGCAGGCCCTGGCCGAGCTGCTGCGCCGCGTGAGCAACGCGGCCGACCGGCTCGACGCCGAGCTGGAAAAAGCGGTGCTGGCGCTGGCGCTGGAGGTGGCGCGGCAGGTGGTGCTGCACGAGGTGCGCACCCAGCCGGAGCAGTTGCTGCCGCTGCTGCGGCAGGCGCTGGCGGCGTTTCCGGCGCAGGCCGGGGTGCCGTGGATCCGGCTGCATCCCGACGATCTGGCCCTGGTGTCCGAACTCGCCCCCGATCTGGCTGAGCGCGGGGTCGAGCTGATTCCCGACACGACGCTGCAGCGGGGCGACGCGCTGATCGCCGCCGACCCGGCGGCCAGCGCGCGCCCCGAGCGGCGCTGGCGCGGCCGGGGCCGCGAGGCGGCAACCGAACTCGACCTGCGGCTGGAAGAACGCTGGCGGCAGGTGATGGGCAAGCTGTTCGAGGAGGGCTTGCAGTGAGCGGCGAGGTGCCTTCCGCGGCGGCGTCGTCACCAGAGGCTGGGGTGGAGCCGCCTGAGCCGCCGCCACGGGTCGCTGCGCAGATCGCCAGCCTGCAGGCGCTGCGGCGGCGGCTGGAAGTCGCCGGCCCGCCGCCGCTGCTGCCCAGCGGCAGCCTGGTGCGGGTGCGCGGGCTGATTCTGGAGGCACAGGGGCTGGAGGCCAGCCTGGGCGAGCGCTGCCGCATCAGCGGCGAGCACACCCGGCCGATCGACGCCGAGGTGGTCGGCTTCAACGGCGACCACGTGCAGCTGATGGCGCTGGGCGAGGTGCAGGGGCTGATGCCGGGGGCGCGGGTCAGCCCGATTCCGGGCGACATCCGCATCCCGGTCGGGCGCGAGTTGCTCGGCCGGGTGCTCGACGGCAATGGCCGCCCGCTGGACAACCGCGGGCCGCTGCACGCCTCGGCCTACACCGGGCTGTCGGGCCCGCCGATCAATCCGCTGGACCGCGCGCTGGTGCGCGAGCCGCTGGACGTCGGCGTGCGGGCGATCAACGCGCTGTTCACCGTTGGTCGCGGCGCGCGCATGGGGCTGTTCGCCGGCAGCGGGGTAGGCAAGAGCGTGCTGCTGGGGATGATGGCGCGGTCGACCTCGGCCGATGTGATCGTCGTCGGGCTGATCGGGGAGCGCGGGCGCGAGGTCAAGGAGTTCATCGAGGACATCCTCGGCGCGGAGGGCCGCGCCCGCGCGGTGGTGGTCGCCGCTCCGGCCGACGCCCCGGCGCTGACCCGCATTCGCGGCGCGCGGCTGGCCACGGCGATGGCCGAGTGGTTCCGCGACCAGGGGCTGAACGTGCTGCTGCTGATGGACTCGCTCACCCGCTATGCGCTGGCACTGCGCGAGGTGGCGCTGGCCGCGGGCGAGCCGCCGGCCGCGCGTGGCTTTCCGCCCTCGGTGTTCGCCAAGATGCCGGCGCTGGTCGAGCGCGCGGGCAACGGGCGCGAGGGCGGCGGCAGCATCACGGCGTTCTACACCGTGCTGATGGAAGGCGACGATCAGCAGGACCCGATTGCCGACAATGTGCGCGCCATCCTCGACGGCCACATCGTGCTCAGCCGCCGGCTGGCCGAGCAAGGGCATTTCCCGGCGATCGATCTGCAGGCCAGCATCAGCCGGGTGATGCCGGCGATCGCCAGCCCGGTGGAACTGCAGCGCATGCAGCGGCTCAAGGAACTGCAGTCGCGCTACGCCAGCCAGCAGGATCTGATCGCCGTCGGCGCCTACACCCCGGGCGCCGACCCGCAGCTCGACCTCGCGGTGCAGGCGCATGGGGCGATCCGCAGCTTTCTCTTGCAGTCCATGCACGAAGCGGTCGATCTGGCCAGCAGCCGCGAACAGCTCGCCCGGCTGATGGCGCCGTATGTGATTCCACAGCAACCGACCCCGGCACCGGGGCTTTGACGGCAAGGAATGTAAAGCGAAGCGCATAATGCTGCGATTGCACAAATCCAGCCAACCGCCTCGACCCGGCAGGCGGTGCGCGCCGCATGACCTATCAACCCACCACTCCGCAGCGTCTGGACACGCTGATGCATCTGCATGCCGAAGCCCGGCAGGCCAGCGAATCCGCCGGGCTGCGCGTCGGGCAGGCCCAGGAACAGCAGCGCGCCGCGCAGGCCAAGCTCGAGCAACTGCAGCAATACGCCGCGCAATACCGCGCCCAGCTCGAACAGCTCGGCGCGCAGGGCGGCGACTGGGCGCAGATGCGCGATCTGCGCGGGTTCATCGAGCGCGTCGAGCAGTCGATTGCCGCACAGCAGCAGGACATCGCGCGGCTGCAGGCACAGCTGGCCGAGGCGGTGCAGGCGCTGCAGGCGGCGCGACAGCGCGAAAAAGCCTTCGAGGTGCTGATCGAGCAGCATCAGGCGCAGAACAAGCACACGCAAAAGCGCCACATGCTCAAGGAATTGCAGGAATGGGCGGTGCGCCGCGCGTCGCAGTTCCTGCCCAGCTCGCAGCAGCGCTCCGACCTCTGAGTTCCGCCCGCGCACGCCGCTGCGCGAGAGTGCGCATGGGGCTTCGCGCTCTGATTCCAGCCGGAAAGTCGGCTGCGTCGGCGGAGCGTCGCTACGACGCGCATCCCCTGGCAAAGGATTTGCTTGGAACGGTGGACTGGCTCCATCTCCAACCGTCATGCCTGCGCTGATCGTTCCCCTCGCCCCTGCTGCGACCGCTGCCGCAAGTCCAGCCGTCGCGCCTTCGCCTGACGCGGCGTCTGCGTCGGCTGGCGGCAGCTTTGCCCAGGCGCTCGACCGCGCCGGTGCGGCCAATGCTTCCTCCGCAGCCGGCGCCGCTGGCGCGGACACGGCGGGCCGCAGCAGTGGCGCTGAGCCGGCAGCTCCGGCCAACCCCGTCGCCGCTGGCGCCAAGCCGCCCGCGGACGCGGCCAGTGGG
>CAYMDM010000057.1:0-17688 GCA_964389235.1 uncultured Burkholderiaceae bacterium | reverse complement strand
AGCGTGCCTGGTACCTCAGAAATTGATGAGCCAAACCTGATCAATTTGTGAAGTCAGAAACAACCGCATCAGACCTCCCCCGCCACCCGAAACACCCGCCGCCCCAGGTGCTTGTGATACGCCCCCCAGCCGCGGCTTTGGGGCAACAGCCGCTGCATCAGATCATCCGTGCCCGACAGCCGGTCGGCTAGCGAAAGCAAATCCGCCTCGGGCATCTGCGGTTCCCGCAATCCCATCCATGCCGGCGCATGCGCAACCGATCCGAGGATATGCAGCAGCGCCTGCTCGTGTCCCTCGGGCAGGCGGATGCGCCAGCGGGCAAGGGATGCGGCCACCCACTCGATGATGCTGATCCGGTGCCCGATCAACCGTCCGCGGTCACTCATCCCCCAACGGCCATCGACCCGCAGCCGATATTCCTCGGCTTTACCGGCATCGTGAAGCATTGCCGCCAGGGTGAGCAGATCGCGGTCGACATAACCCCGATCGACCGACAGCGCGCGCACCTGCTCTGCCACTTCCACGGTGTGGCGCAGATTGCCGGCGTGATCGGCATGATGACCCTCGATGGACGAGGGGCCGGTACACAACCGGCGAAACCGCTCCCCGTCCCAGAAAATCGCGTTGAGCAGCTGTCGGTGCGGGCGAGGCAGGGATGCCCACAGCGCGTGCGCACGATCGAGCAAGCCCCGTTCGACCCGCCAACCGGGTAGGGCTGTGCGAAACAGCGCCAGGTCGGCCTCGGGCCGCTCCAGCACCACGAGCCGCGCAATCTGCAGGCCGCCGTGTTCACTGCGTCCCGCCCCGCTCCAGCGAGGGCTGACCAGCTGGCCGGGTTGCAGGCGCGCATCTGATGCGCCAGACGTCCAGCGCGCTTTGAACGACGCCTGGGCATGGAACAGGTGCGCGGTGTGTTCGCGTCGCCCCGATCCATCGGCACGGCTGCTCAGGCTGGCCAGGCGGAAGACCCGGGGCAATTCGGGCAGGTCGGTCGGGTACGGCGTCAGAGCCGTCGCCGCGACGGAGGGATCCCTTCCCACCCTCTGACTGAGTTCAGAGGGGCCGGGCTCGTCGGTAGCAGGCTTGCGCTTGAAGGTGTCCATGATTGCGATTGGCCTCGTAAGATGTCGGAGCAGGTCATTTGATACCGCAGATCGGCTTAATGACCTTCTGCAGATCATTTTAGACGCATTTAGATCTATTGCAAGCCATTGCAATCTCTCTGTTGCCAATTTGCCTCGCAGGAGAACACCTTGATCCGCTGCCGCTTGTCGTCTCTGATGGGTGATCGCAAGCTCAAGATCGCCGACGTGGCGCGCGACACGGGCATCAACCGCGGCACCCTCACCCGGCTGTATTACGAGACGGCCGAACGAGTGGAGCTGGACGTGCTGGACAAGCTCTGCGGGTACTTCGGGTGCGAACTGCAGGAGCTGCTGCGCTACGAGCGCAAAGACGCATAGCCTGACGGGGCAAGCCGCGAGTAACGGGCATAGGGCGGGCAGGCGCGCTAAGGTCGGGCCCGGTTTCTTGACGCGGAGGCTGCAATGAAGAGAGCCTTTCCGAACTGGCTACGAGTTCCAGACCGCTGTTTGGCCTCCCTCGCGCTGAGCATCAGCGCAGCCGCGATGCCCGGTTTGGCTGCTGCGGCGTCTCCTGCTGCGTTATCTCCGGCTTCGCCAATGCCCGCCGCACCGCACGGTCTGAGCGTGCTCGACCAGCCGCTGCAGCCGTGCAGCACCCGGCTGCGGGCCGGGTATGCGCGCGACGGTTACTGCACCCTGAGCGCGCAGGACGAGGGGGTGCATGGGGTGTGTGCGGTGATGAGCTGGCGCTTTCTGGACTACACCCGCGCACAGGGCAATGATCTGATCACCCCGAACCCGGCCAAGCGCTTTCCCGGTCTCAAGCCCGGCGATCGCTGGTGTGTGTGCGCCGGCCGCTGGCAGCAGGCGCTCGACGCCGGCGTCGCCCCCAAAGTGGTCTTGGCCGCCACCAGCCACGAAGTGCTCGACTCGTTGTTCCTCGATGACTTGCAGCGACATGCGCTGCAAGCGCGCCCATCAGCCGGAAAAACGACCGCCCACCTCACTCGTCAGTCGGCACACTGATCTCGGCTCCGACCGCCCCCCTCCTGACGCCGCATCCCCGCCCGCCCCCGGCAGGTCCGCTCGGGAATTCCCCGGCGGCGTCTTCACATTCGTTTACGTATGCTGACCTTCTGCCACCTGACGCAGATCAAGGGCAGCTTATGGAAGACGGGGATCTGCTGCGCGCCTGCGCGCGCGGCGACACACACGCTCTGCAGCAACTGCACCAGCGCCACGCCGCGGCGGCATACGCCTTTGCCCGCCGCGTCTGCGGGCATGACGACGACGCCGACGACGCGGTGGCCGAAGCGTTTGTCGAGCTCTGGCGGCAGGCCGGGCGGTTTGCCGGGCAGTCGTCGGTGCGCACCTGGCTGCTGGGCATCGTGCGGCACAAAGCCCTGGATGCCTTGCGCCGGCGCGATCCGGCCGCCTCGCTCGATGACGAGGACGACCCCATCGACCTGCCCGACCCCAGCGATGGCCCCTACGAGCAACTCGCGCAGAAGCAGCAGGCCGAAGTCCTGATCGCTTGCCTGGAGCGATTGCCGCCGCCGCAGCGCGAATGCCTGCATCTGGCGTTGCAAGAAGGGCTGCGGCTGTGCGACATCGCGCGCATCCAGGGCGTGCCCGACAATACCGTGGCCACCCGCATCCATCACGCCAAGCGCAAGCTGCGCGATTGCGTGGCCCGCGCGCTGGGATTGAAGAATCCGGCCGCCGGCGACGACTCACCGGCATGACACCCAACCGCCCCTCCTCCTCCGCCGCGCCCCCGGGCGACGATCCCCTGCGCCCAGACAGCGACGCCGAGCGGCAATGGCTGGCGAAAAGCGCCGAACAACTGCGCGCGCATCCCGCGGCGTTCGATGCCGCCGCCAACTGGCAGCGCATCGCCACCCGACTGCAGGCCGAACGCGACTGGCAGCAGGCCACTTCGGCGCATCGCTCGCACCGGCGCGTGTCGTGGTGGCAGGCGGTGCTGGCCTATGGACTCGGGGCTGCGACAGCCGCCGCAGTGGCCGTGGCGATCATCCCCCTGCAAACCCATCAGGCGCCCGCCGAGGTGCAGCCGCTGGGCGAGTCCGCCTCGGCCGTGCCGGCGGGTGAAGTGATCCTGCAAGTGGTGTTCCGCGACGAAGCCACACTGGGCCACATCCGCGCACTGCTGGCCGCGCAGGGCGCGCAAGTCGTCGGCGGCCCCGGTGCGCTGGGGGTGTGGCGCATCGCCGTGCCGGCTGCTCGGGCCGATTCCGTGCGCGCCGCGCTGCAAAAAGACGCCGCGGTGCAAAGCGTGGCCGTGCAGCGCTGAGGCGATGCGCACCGCTGCCCCTTCCCCGCCCTCATGGCCGCGATCGCTGGCGCGGCAGGCCGGTACGCTGGCCTGTGCGCTGGCACTGGCCGCCCCCGCGGTGGCCCAACAAGGGGGGATCGAAGGGGGAGCAGCAGGCGGCGGCCGCAGCGGCCTCGGCATCCAGATCGACCTCGGCCAGGCGCTGCGCGGACTGGGCGCCTTGCTTGGCGCACGCGCGTCCGAACCAGCACCTTCGCCTTCTGCACCTTCGCCTTCCACGCCTGCACGCTCCGCCCCCGCAGCGCCCACCGCCGATGACGCCGACGACCTCCCCGGACAGATCGTCGCTGCCTGGGCGGTGGATGCGCCGCTTTCGGCCGGTGACCTGACCGCGGCCGCGGGTGCGCAGCTCGTCAGCACAGATGACCTGCCCGCGCTCGGTCTGCGTCTGGCTGTGCTGGCCGTCTCCCCGACGCAGGTCGACGCGGCGCTGCAGACCCTGCGCCAGCGTTACCCCGAGGCCACCTTCGACCGCCACGCGCGGCTGACGCCACAACAGGGATCCCCGCCGCGGCAGTATGCCGCCGCGCTGGTCGGCGCCGAGCCGCCACCTGCGCCGTTGCCGCAGCCGGTGCGCATCGGGGTGATCGACGGCGATCCCGCCCCGGCCGCGCCGCCGCTGCAAGCCGCAGCGCTTTACCGGCATGTCTTCGGCCAAGCCGGCGTCGGCGCCGAGCATGCCGCGGCCGTGGTCTGCGAACTCGTGTGCGCCCCTTCGACCGGATTCTCCGGGCTGGCACGCGGCGCGCAGCTGTGGGCAGCGCCAGTGCTGCGGCAACAGGACGGGCGGGTGTTCAGCGACACGGCCACTGTCGCCCGCGCGCTGGACTGGCTGAGCAGCCAGCGGGTGAGCCTGGTCAACCTCAGCCTGGGCAGCGCCCCGGACGCGGTGCTGGCGCGGGTGGTGGCCGCCGCGCAACGCAGCGGTGTGCGGCTGGTGGCGGCTGCCGGCAACGCCGGGCCTAACCGCCCGCTGCCCTACCCCGCGGCGCTGCCTGGGGTCATCGCCGTGGCCGCGGTCGATGCAGCAGCACACCCCTACGCGCAGGGTAACCGCGGTGCCCAGGTGCTGCTGGCCGCACCCGGGGTGGACCTGTGGCTGCCCATCGGCGGCGGGCAGTACTTCACCGGCACCTCGTTTGCCGCGCCCTGGGTCACGGCCTGGATGGCGCAGCGCGTCGCGCGCGGCCAGCCCGCCAATGAAGCGGCGCTGTGCGCCGCGGCGCGTGACCTGCCCCCACCCGGGCGCGACCCGGCCAGCGGCTGCGGGCTGCTGCGCTGGGGGGCGTAAGCCCCTCGATCCCCTCATCGCCACAGCCCGACGGCACGACGGCCGCGGCCTCGATCCCCGCAGGGCGGCTTACAGGTTCCAGGCCGCGCGGCCCGCGCCGCGGCGGTACGGGTTCCGCGCACGCCGTCAACAGGGCACGAGGGTCGGGCCGCCTGTGGCCCGACCCCGCCGCTGCGCCTTGCAGAAAAAAACTCGTCCGGCATTGAAGAAAACACTGCCCCGCTGCGACAGAGCAACAGCCGCGACGAAAACGTCGCGGCGCAACCCTCAACCCTCAGTCAAGGAGATCGATCATGACTTCGCACCTGCGCATCCTCGCTCTGTCTCTGGCCACCAGCGCGCTGTTGCTGAGCAGCGCCTACGCCGCCCAGAACAACGGCGGCCCCACCTCGACCCCAACCTGGACCATCGGCACCAAGCCGCATGGGGCCATTGAGGAGGTGACGATCAAGGAAAAAAGCTCGACGACCAAGTCGGGGACGCAAAGCAACGCGCGCCCGATCGTTCGCTACTGCGGCGAGGGCCCCGATGGCAAGCCCATCTACACGGACACCGCAGGGTGCCCGAAAGGAACTCTGATCGATCTGAAGAGCGCGCCGGCTCAATGACTGGGGCTTATGCCTGTTCCATTACTTGTTGATCGCCGCGAGGTCAAACCCTTCCCGACTTGCTGACCCCCACGGCTGCCGGCCTCAACCGGCAGCCGCATCGAATGGAGCCCACGCGATGAAATCCACCCGCTTTGCCTTCCTTCTTACCGCCCTCGCCAGCAGCCTGGCCGCCACGGCTGCGGCGGCCAACCCGGTGATCGTCAGCGTCTCGCACACCGGCGCGCTGCCGGGTCAGCCGACGGTGAGTGCCCAGATTCAATGTGTGTCCAACAACATCCAGCTGACCGCGTATTACCAGCGCCAGCAGGTCTCGGGCAGCTGGGGGCCGACCCAGTTCATCACCCGCTTCTGGTGCAAGCCGCCGGTGAATTCGGGCGCGGTGGTGGTCGTGCCCAAGAGCACGACCCTGCCGTTCATCGCGCAACCGGGTGAGCTCGTGCGCTTTCGTGTGCAGCAGGGCGGGCAGATGTCGCCGTGGTACCCGTATCAGTTCTGATCCCACAGGAGGCGATGATGCGCTGGACACGGATAGTGGTGCTGGCGGCGGCTGCCGCGACGGTGGCAGGCTGCGCGGCGGTGCCCGAGCCCAAGGTGTACGGCCCGGAGGCCACGATGCAAAAGCTCTCGGTGCACTTCGGAACTGTCGTGGCGGTGCGCGAGGTGACGCTGGAAGGGAGGAACTCGGGTGCGGGCGCCACGGTCGGCGCCGGTCTGGGCGGAGTCGGCGGCTCGTCGATTGGCGCCGGCCGCGGCCCGATGGCCGGGGCCATCGTCGGCGCCGGGCTGGGGCAGCTCGCCGGCACCCAGGCCGAGCGGCAGCTGTCGCGGCGCACCGGTTGGGAGATCACGTACCGCGAGGATGACAGCGGCCAGCTGTTCGTGGTCGTGCAGGCCAAGGACGAGCAGGGGTTCAAGCCCGGCGACCGCATCCGCATCCTCGAGGGCTCGGGGTCAGTGCGGGTGTTCAAGATGTGACGGCACCGGGCGTGCTCACACGCCTCGGTCGATTCGCCTTTCCGCTCAACGCGGGCTCTGGCAGGCTTCGCACCGTCGCAGAACCGCGCCCGACCTCTCGGCGTTCGGCCGCGCCGGAGGCTGCTGCGGCGCTGCGCTGGGGTGAACGGCACCAACCCAGTGGACCTGTCCGATGCGAAGTGCCGCAACAACGGCAAAGCAGGGGCTGGTGGGCGCTCTGTTCGCACGCGGCGTAATGGTCGGGCAACAACCCCCCGGGCTCGCACTCCATACTCTGAGTGCGTGATGCCTTCGAATCGCGCGCCCGCCCGGCGTTGACGGCACGACGAAAGGATGGATCAGCGTCACATCGAATGCTCGCAGCAGCAGCACAAATTGTTACGTCTTTATTCGACGTTTGCCCTCGAACGCCGAATCCGCTCGCGTCTTACCTGCGTAAAGCCCGGTGTTGCCACCCGGCCCAGGACCTTGCCGGTTGGTGACCCGCCTGTCTGCCGGGCAGGGGGAACTTTCACAGGAGACAAGACATGAGGCAGAGAACGTTTGGGTCTTGTGCGGCCCGCCGTGCCGTGGCGGGAACCGCGCTGGCGATGGCCGCGACCGGGCTTTGGGGCGTGGGCGCGGCGCACGCCGAGGGTGGGCGACTGCTGGCCACCAGCGGGGTGACCGAGGTCGGGGGATCGACCGGCGGTGGGCTGACGCCCTGGGCGGTGATCGCCGGGTACGACACCGGCGACGAGGTCGGCGGCTCGCTGACCGGCACCTACGTAACCGTGCCCAACTACGGACTGACGACCCTGGGTGCGGCCATCGGCGTCCACAACCGCTTCGAAATCTCCGTCGCCCGCGAAAACCTCAACGTTAACCTCGGCGCGCTGTCCAGCCTCGGGGTGCTGGGCAATCAGCCAGGCGGGCTGGGGCTCGTCCCTGCAGCCAACCCGAACATCAACCTGGGCAACAAGACCATCGGCATGGACGTGCTGGGTTTCAAGGCGCGGTTGTTCGGTGATCTGCTCTACACCCCGTATCCGCAGGTTTCGGTGGGCGTCAAGTACAAAAAGAACAACGATTTCGACACCAACTTCTCCGGGCTCGGGCCGATCGGCATTCCCAAATTCCTCGGCGCGGCCAGTTCCTCAGGCACCGATGTCTACGTCTCGGCGACCAAGGGCTTCATCAATGGCCTGTTCCACCGCGTTACCGTGGTCAACCTGACCCTGCGTGGCACCAAGGCCAACGCCATGGGCCTGCTGGGATTCGGCACCGATGCCAGCAACGGCATCGCCGGCGCCCTCGGCACGCAAAGCGACAACCGCTATCACGCCGAACTCGAAGGGTCGGCCGCGGTGTTTCTGCGGCCGGATGTCGCGGTGGGCGGCGAGTTCCGTCAGCAGCCGGGCAACATGAAATATCCGGTCAATGCGCAGGCGACCGAAATCGGCCATCCCGGCACGATGAAAGACGTGTTCCTTGCCTACTTCCCGAACAAAAGCCTGTCGATCACCGCGGCTTACGTCGACCTCGGCCCGCTGCCGTTTCAGGCGACCAACCGGGGCTTTTACCTCTCGCTCAACGGCACCTTCTGACCGCCGGGTTTCTTTCCCTTCTCTGGAGATTGCATCATGACTGCACGCATCGTTCTCTCCCGGCTGGCTGCAGCGGCCGCTGTGGCGTTTGCTCTGGCCGCGCCGCTGTCAGCCGCTCACGCGGCTGATGACACCCTGTACGCCCAGCTCGGCGGCAAACCCGCCATCGAGAAAGTCATCAAGGACTTCGTCGGTTACGTGGCGCAGGACAACCGCATCAACTTTTTCTTCGCCAAGACCAATATCCCGCATCTGGAAAAAATGCTGGTCGAGCAGGTGTGCGAGGGCACCGGCGGCCCCTGCAAATACACCGGCCTGAGCATGAAACAGGCGCACAAGGGCATGAACATCAACACCGCGCAGTTCAACGCCCTGGTCGAAGACCTGCAGAAGTCCCTCAACGCCAACAGCGTGCCGCTGGGACTGCAGAACCAGTTGCTCGCCATCCTGGCGCCGATGCAGCCCGACGTGGTGCATCAATGAAAACCGCCTGATGCAAGCCGATGGGGCGTGGCGCGCAGTTGCCGACGACCACGAGGACTGTGCGCTCGCCCCACCCTTGCCCTTCGTTGCGGAATCGACCCAGGAGACCGATCGTATGGACACCCATGACTTTGCCGCTCGCCCGCTGACCCGGCGGCGCCTGTTGCGCGACGGAACAGTGCTGTTGACCGCGCTGGCTGGCGGGATGCTGGCGACGGCGCCGGCGCGCGCCGACGACCTGCTGTCCAAGGCCAGCGTGCATTACCAGACCCAGCCGCATGCCGGCCAGCACTGCAGCGACTGTGCCTATTTCATTCCCGGCGCGTCGGCCACGGCCCTGGGGCAGTGCCGGCTGGTGGCCGGGCGCATCGACCCGATGGGCTGGTGCGAGCGCTTTTCGTCCTGATCGCCAGCCCTCGCACGGGAAAGCTGCGACGCTTTCCCGTGACGCTTTCTCCTCGCATCTCCGGCACTTGACGGCGAGGCTTGCGCGTTGCTGCGGCAGCCCACGCCCCGGCACGCGCACGGCCCGCACCAATGGTTTGGGTGCGGGCCGATTTTTTTATGCAACGGGCGATTGCTGCTGGTGGTTACAGCAATTGTCTCGCTCGGCGGGTCATGTCTGCCGCGAGACCGCTGTGTGCCGACGCCGCCTCGTCTGATTGTCGGGGTTTGCCCTGATCAAGGACAGTCGCTCTTGCGCCGTCTCCCTCTCAACATCCTGTCATGAGACTTTGCTAGGGGCGGACACCATGAGCCAGACCAATCCCTTCAGCGCGTCTCTGTTGTTCGACACCCTGTCGAATCACCTCGCCATCATCGAATTCGACACCGAGGCGAAGGTGGTCTGGGTCAACCGGGCGTTTGCGTAGGCGATGGAATACGAGCCGGAAGACCTGGTCGGCAAGCATCACCGGATTTTCTGCCCGGCCGAGTTCGCCAGTTCGCCGGCCTATCAACGGCTCTGGGATGACCTGCGGCAGGGCAGAGCGTTCGCCAGCAAAATCCAGCGCGTCACTCGCAGCGGCAAGCTCATCACCCTGGAGGCGACCTACTGCCCCATTGTCGAGCCCAGTGGCAAGGTGGTCGGGGTGATCAAAATCGCGGCGAACATCGACGAACGCGAACGACAGGCTCACGCATTGGCCAACGAGCTGCACGAGGCTTCGATGAACCTGTCGCACATCGTTGAAGAGGGGCGGTCGGCCGTCGCCGCCGTCATGTCCTTCCTTGCCGAGAATGCCGGCAACGCGACTCGGGAGGCCGATGAGCTCGGGGCGCTGAACCGGCATTCGGTCGAGGTCGGCCGCAGTGTCGAGAACATCCGCTCGATCTCCTACCAGACCAACCTGCTGGCGCTAAACGCGGCGATCGAGGCGGCGCGCGCCGGGGAGGCCGGGCGCGGGTTTGCCGTGGTGGCCGACGAGGTGAGGAGCCTGTCGCGCAACGTCCAGGGCACGACCTCGGACATTCAGGCAAAGCTCGACTGGACGATGAAAACCCTGGAGGGCATCCTGGCCTCCCACCGCGCGACCGTCGAAAACGTCGAGCACGGTCAGTCGCAGGGCGGGCGTATCGTCGATCTGTTCGAGCGCATCGCCAGCAGCGCAGTGCAGATCGAAGGGTTGTCCAAGAGAGCCATTTCGTAAGGCGGTTGCACCATTGGCTCTTGCTTGGGCGAACGCCCGGACTTTACGATCACCCCCGTAAACCAGGGGGGTGAGTCGTGGACAGACGAGTTTTCTGCCAATGGGCTGCATCGAGTCTTTTTGCCACCGGGGCCATGACGATGGCGCGGGCACAGACCGCACCCCGCGGCCCGGTGGGGCTGCTGGTGCCGGCTTACTTTTACCCGTCGGGATCGGGGCTGGCCGACTGGAACCGGTTGGCCGCCGCGGCGACCCAGGTGCCGCTGATGGCGATCCTGAACCCGAACAACGGGCCGGGGCGACGAGCCGACAGCAACTACCTGTCGGTCAATCTGTCGCTCAAGGCCGCTGGCGGACAGACCTTGGGTTACGTCTACACCAAGTGGGGACGGCGTTCACTGTCGGCAGTGCAGGCTGATGTCAGCCGTTATTTCTCGTGGTATGCCATCGATGGGATATTCATCGACGAAATGGCGGCGACGGCGACCCCACAGGCGCTCGCCTACTACCAGTCGCTTGCGGCTTACATCCGCAGTCTGAACCCGCAGGCGCGCATCGTCGCCAATCCCGGGTGTGCGTTTGCCGAGGCCTTCGCGCAGGCGCGGGTCGCCGACGTGTTCGTTGACCAGGAGAATCCGGTCGCAACGGTCAATCAGACCGCGCAGAGCTCTTGGGTCGGGCGCTATCCCGCGTCGATGTTCGCCGAAATCGCGCTGGGCTGCGCCGACAACGCGCATGAGGTAACGCTGCTGGCCGCCAATCGCTGGCTCGGGTGGGTGTACGCGACCCACCTGAGCGGCGATGCGGCTTTTGACGCGCTGCCGCCGGATTTTTCTGCCGAGGTGGCCGCGCTGGTCACCGTCAACGCTACCCGATAAGGAAACGACTCCCGTCGTGTCTCTTGACCGACTACCGCGTGCGCAGGATCGCCCAGACGAACTGTGTGCGGCTTTTGCGGTCTTCCGCCCGCACCCCGCCGCGGCAGTGATCGACCTGCGCGTAGATCCAAGGGATGCGCAGATCGTCGACCGATTTGTCGATGGTGACGGATTCGCCTGCGCGCAGCAGCGGCGCCGGCAAGGCCAGCACCATCGTTGCGGGTGACTTCGTTTCGCCCACCCATTGCGCTGGCAGCCAAAGTCGTTGGTTTTCGGGCGGGTTCCATCCCGGGTAGACCCGCACCGGCCGTGGCTTGAACGTACCGCGGTCGTCCAATCGGAGCCCCTCGATGCGCTGCAGGATCTGCTGCATCTCGGGGGCATCCCAGTCCACGTCGACCGGCGAAGGGGGAACTTTGTTCTGCGGGTTCATCGCCACTCCTCCCTCAAAGCGTCATGGCCGTTTCGTTGTCGTCGGCGCGACCCGTAGCGCAAACGCGGTCGCCATCCGCTCCCGGCAAGACCACGGTGAACGTCAGGTCGGGCCGGTCGCTGCCACCGGCGCGACGACCGAGGAATGCCGCCCCTGCAGCGGGTAACACCTGCACTGGACGGGCGGCGCGGAAGGTCTGGCCGCTGGTGCCATCACTCAACCAGGTGCCGTTGCGGCTGGCATCCAGCCACAGGCACCGTCCCTGGCTCCAGACGATGTTGGCATGGATGCGCGACACCTCGGGCCGGTCGATCATCACGTCGGCGGTCACCACTCGCCCGATGCGCACGGGCTGTCCGGGGGCAAAGAGCAAAGTCTGCTCATCCCCACCCCAACGCACGCAAAGCCGTGGCCCCTCGGCGGCGGGCGCGGGCGTCAGCCGCGGCGGGGCGCACCAGGCCGGAGCCGTGCCCAGCCCCTCGCGCGAGAGGTCCACCGGACGCAAGGTCTGCAGCACGTCTGCGTCGCCCAGCGCGTCGGCCGCCTCGTCATCGAGCAGGATTTGCCCGTCGCGGGCAGCGGCGGCCAGCGCCAGCGCGCGCTGCAGCGCCGGGCCATTGGGGTGGGTCGGCCCGCCGCGTACCGGGCCCCAGCTCAGCCCAGCGTTGAGGTGCAGACCTACCTGTGGCTGCAACGGCTGGGCGCAGCGCAGCAGTTCATCGCCCAGGGCGTAGGCCGCGTCCAGCGCTGCTGCCGCGCGCGGGAAGGCCAGCCGCAGCGATCCCCCTTCGATACCCAGCAACAGCCCGCCGCAGGCGCAGCCCGTGTGCGCCAGACGGCTACCCAAGCGTTGCAAAAACGCTCGCGCCCGCGCTTCACCGAGCCCGCGAAACAATTCGGCTGGTGCCGGCACGTCCACGCACAGCACCGCCATCGGCCGACTCAGCGCACCAGCAAGCAGGGTCTGCATGGCCGTCAATCGGGTTGATGCACCGCCAGAGTGTGGATCCAGCACGCCCGGTCACCCGGCCGGTGCCCGGGCCGCACACTGTCGAGCACATAGCTGGGCGAATCGCCCGCGTCGTTCTCTGCCGAATGCAGGGCAAACTGCGCCTCGGGCGGCAACGGGGCGGTAGTCAGCACCTTCAACCGCTGCAGGTCGTCGACGCCCACCAGCGTGGCCCAAAGCGCCAACCGTCCGCCGGGGTGATGGGCCGTGAGCCACACCGGCTGCGGGGTGAAGCGCCCGCGCGGATCGCGCAAAAACTCATCGACCCGTCGGCGTGAGGCGGACCACGAGGATGAGACAGTGGGCGACATGAGGTGGCTCCATCAGCAAGTGCGGCAATGGAGAGCATCGTAAGAACTTTGTAAATCGAATCAACCAGCAGCCCCTCACAAAACCCGAGTCACTGCGAAATTCCGCACAGTCCAACCGTCGATGGGTTCGTCCGGTCAACGCTGCATTGGCCCTACCACCGTTGCGGCTTAGAACTGCGGGTTAACCCGCAATATGACTTTTCAAGATTGATATTCAGCAAGTGAAAAGGCCTGACATCTGGCCGGAATGGTGACCAAACCCGCCTTTCCTTGACATATCTCAAACTCTATATGTAGCCATATTTTGATGCGCTTGTGATCCCTTTTTGCGCGGCGTAACACACAGGGTGCGCGCGCACCCTTCTCTCATCAACCCAAGGAGACAAAAGATGGCCGATTTGCACAAAGTCATGCGCATTCCCGGGGCGTTTGCCGCCGGCGAATTCGACGAAACCGGCAACCTGAAGAACTACGTGGGCGACATTTCGCTGCAAGCCGCCAAGATCGCTGCTCTGATGTGCGCGGCCAACAAGGCCATGGCCCGCATGCAGGCCGCGGGCTGGACCGCCTACACCGGCAAGGATGGGTTCGAGCCGATCACCGGCTTTGCCGTCTCCGGCCCGGAAAACAGTGCCCTCATCGCTGGCAACGTCGGTGTGTTCGTCAAGAACAAGGACGCCGATTTCGACCAGGCCTTCCAGGTGCTGTCCACGCTCTGAACTGCTCACGCAAAGGAAAGACTCTCATGAAAGACTTGCAAGACCTCCTGAAGATCAAAGGCGTGTTTGCCGCCGGCAGCTTTTCCGACGAGGGCAACCTCACCGGCTTCGCCGGGGACATCAGCGAAGACCATGCGGCGATGGCCGCATCGATGTGCGCCGCCAATATGCACATGGCCCGGATGCAGACCGATGGCTACACCGCGATGAGCGGTGAATCGGGCTGGACGCCGGCCACCGGCTTCGCGCTGGCCGGGGCGAAGTTCACGGTCTGTGTGAAGAACAACGTTGGCGTGTTCCTTCGCAACGGCGAGGGCTCGTTCAACGAAGTGTTCAAAGCGCTGGACTAAACCCCGTATCCGCCCGAGGGGGCGGCGCTGCCGCCCCCTTTTTGACATGGAGGAAGACATGGAATTCCTGTCGGAACAGTGGATGGAGCGCTACCGCCAGCTCTGGAACGCCGACCCGGAACTGGTCGCCGGGCTGAGCGGTTTCACGGCCTGGATCGAGTACGGCTGGGAGAACGACGAAAAGCCCAGCGTGTTTCTGCGTGTGGAAAACGGCCACGCCAAAGAGCAGCAAGCCGGTAGCCTGAACGCCAAGCCCGATTTTGTGATGAAAGCGAACGCCGAGAACTGGCAGCGGCTGCGCGAGGGTTCGCTCTCGGGTCGCGCTGCGCTGCTGACCAAAAAGCTCAAGTTCCAGGGGTCGATGATCACCGCGATGAAGTACATGAACCCCTTCAACCGCAGCATCGAGCTCATCGGCAAAGTGTGAACGGGTTCACACCCGCGCTCGCGGCACGGGTGTGGGCGCCACACGCCGCGGGCCATTCCCTGGACAATTGCAAAGCAAAAGCAAACCACCGGCTTCTCCGTCTCCTCAAACACACCCGCAGGACATGCACCGTATCGTCACTCTGAAGGAGCTTCACCGAGCCAGCGCGACCGCGCCTGGCGACCCCCAGGCCGTGAGCGCCGCTCCACGATTCACCGTCGATGGCGAGGAGCAGCGGCTGCTGTCTGCGCTGCTCTCGCAGTCGAGTTCCCTGGTGGAAAGCGCCTCGCGCGAACACGTGCTGCAACATCTGTGTGATGCGCTGGTCGCCGCCAGCCCGCACATTCGTCTGGCGTGGATCTGGATCGGCCCCGAAAGCACCCCCGTCATTACGCCGACGGTTGCCTCTGGCCCTGCCGAGCGCTATGCGCGCAGCCTGCGCATTCCGCGCAACTGGATCACCCGCATGGGGCCGGTGTTGCAGGCCCTGCGCGAAGGCCAGGCGGCGACGATGTCGGTGCGCCGCTGGGCGCCGTTCGGGCCATGGCGCGAGGCCGCACGCGAACACGGCTTTGCGCAGGCGCTGGCCTTGCCGCTGAGTGTGCCTGAGGACGGGCAGGTCGGCGTGGTGGTGTTTTACGCGGATGTGGTCGATTACTTCGATCGCGTCGGCACCGCTCCCTTTGAGGCCTTCGTGCGGGTGGCCGATTCCATGCTGCAGCAGTGCGAGCGCGTGCGGCAACTGCAATTGCTGGCCGACCACGATCCGCTGACCGGCCTGCTGAACCGCCGCGGCATGCAGCACTTGCTGCAGCGCGAATGGCAAACCGCCCAGCGGCATGGCCAGCGTTTTTCGCTGATCCTCGTCGATATCGACCGCTTCAAACTGCTCAACGACAGCTTCGGCCATCAGGCCGGCGATGCCGCGCTGCTGCACACCGCGCACTTGCTGCACAGCGGGCTGCGCGGCGAGGATGCGGTCGCCCGCTGGGGCGGCGAAGAGTTTTTGCTGCTGCTGCCCGGCGCCAGCGAGGAAGACGCCTGCCAAGTGGCCGAGCGGCTGCGCGCAGCGCTGCACGCAAGACCTGTGGCTTTTGCCGGGCACAGCCTTAACCTCACCGCAAGCTTCGGGGTGCTATGCGCGCCCAACGCCGCCGCTACCCTCGACCAGACTCTTTCGCGCCTGGATGCCTTGCTGTATGACGCCAAGCGCAGCGGCCGCGACTGTGTGCGATCGCCCGCGCACGGGGAGAGCGGCACGCTCAGCGCGGGCGCGAGGCTGCAACTCGCGTTGCAGCAAGGGCGCATTCGGCCGGCCTACCAGCCCATCGTCGAGATGGCGAGCGGGCGGGTCGTGGCGTATGAGGCGCTGGCACGGCTGGTCGAGCCCGATGGGCAGGTGGTGCCTGCTGGCGCGTTCATCGACGCGGCACACCGTCTGCGGTTGGAACATCGCATCGACGCGGCCATCTCCGCGCACGCGCTGCAACACTGCGCCGCCGCGCAGCAAAGCGGTGCCGGGGTCAAGCACTTCCTCAACTTCTCGGCGGATTTCCTCAGCCGGCCCGAACGCATGCAGGCGCTGATCGACCATGTGCGCCAGCTTTGCCGCGACTGCCCGGATACCGGCCACACCAAGCCGGTGGTCATCGAGCTGACCGAGCGGCAACTACTGCCCAATCTCGCGCAGACCCGCGCCCAATTGCAACCCCTGCTGGATTTTGGTTTCGAGCTGGCGCTTGATGACTTCGGCAGCGGCTACTCTTCCCTGCTCTACCTGCTCGATCTACCTGTGCGATACATCAAAATCGAATCTGCGCTGGTGCAGCGTGCCCAAAACGAGCCGGCTGCCGAGGCCGTCGTGCGCGCCATCATGCACATGGCAAAAGACCTGGGCGTGCGCACCATTGCCGAGGGGATCGAAACGGTCGAGCAACGCGACCTCATGGCCCGCATCGGGCTGGACTGGGGGCAGGGCTATTTCTGGGGGAAGCCGGAGTTGGCGGCTCGCGAGAGCCTGTCCTGAATTTTGTGTCTGAGGCATGCCATGAACCACAGGAGCAAGTGGCGTTGACCCGGTTCCGTGGACACATCATTCTTTGTGTTTAAGGAGCCGCAAAGGTCCAAGGTCAGACCGCCGTACCCGGCGGAATTCAGACAGCAGATGGTCGAGCGGGTGCGTGCCGGGCACACGCCGGCCGGGCTCTCGCGCGAGTTCAACGTCACCGCGCAGTCCATCACCAACTGGGTCGGCCAGGCCGCCATCGACAGTGGCAAGCCGTTGCCCAGCAAGGAAGGCTTGAGCACGGCTGAGCGCGAGGAGCTCAGCCGGCTGCGCGCCAGGTTCGCCAACTGCAGCAAGAGCGCGACATCCTGGCAAAGGCTACGGCCTGGTTTGCCGGTCGCAGCGATGCGACTTCAACGAAGTCTTCGGACTCGTGATGGCGAACCAGACCGACTTCCCCGTGCGCACCCTGTGCCGTGTTCTGGGCGTCTCCGCCAGCGGCTTCTAAGCCTGACGGGAGTGCGCTCCATCTCAGCGCAGCATCACCCACGCGGTGATGACCGAGCGCATCCGCCAGATTCACAAGGACGCCTACGAGTCCTACGGCATGCCACGCGTGCGCGCCGAGCTCATCGAGCAAGGCGTGTGCATCAGCCGCCAGCGCGTGGCGCGCCTCATGCGAACAGCGGGCATCCGGGGCATCAGCCGCCGCCGGGGCTTCACCGTGACCACGCGGCGAGACAAACGTGACTCGCCGGCCCACGACTTGGTCCAGCGCCAGTTCCGCGCCAGTGGCCCCAATCAGCTCTGGGTAGCCGACATGACCTACGTGTGCCCGGTGTCAACTATCGTGAGCGGTCGACGTCAGCTATCTTGAGCGGCGCGGTCGGGGGTTGATCATGGGTGCGTGGGTTCGCAGCGATGCCGGCGAGCCGGCATCGCAGCGCGGCGACGGTAGCTGTCCACGTTCATCTCCAGGATGGTGGCGTGATGCACGAGGCGATCGACGGCAGCCAGTACACCAGCCTGGCCCTCGGCGAGCGCTGCCACCAGATGGGCGTTCGCCCTTCGATGGGCACCGTGGGCGATGCCTACGACAACGCGATGGCCGAGAGCTTCTTCGCCAGCCTGGAAGCCGAGCTCATCGAGCGCCACAGCTTCGAGTCCAAGGCGCAGGCCCGCATGGCCGTCTTCACCTGGATTGAAGGTTGGTACAACCCCAGGCGCCGCCACAGCGGCCTGGGCTACCTCTCACCCCTGAACTTTGAAAGGAGCCAGCAGGCCCGATTCAATGCACCCGAGCATGACCCACCGTATGCTGACGGGACACTTCAGATGGTTTGAGAATCAAACCGGAAACCGTCCACCGGACCGGGTCAACTCCAACTCCACACAGCGGCGGCATGAGCGCCCCCTTTGAGGGCGAAATTCGACGGGCACCTCAGTGGAATTGGAAACCGGCTTCGCACGGGTCCAGAACCGGGCCCGACCTCACGGCGTTCGGTCGGGCTTGAGGCTGC
>CAYMDM010000056.1:0-17966 GCA_964389235.1 uncultured Burkholderiaceae bacterium | reverse complement strand
CGCCGGCAGTTGCCCTAGCCGTTCCGTTAAGGAGTTGCTAACGACCACTTAGGTGGTCGTTTTCCTAGGTGCGACAACAACTTAGCAGCCACGCGACCGGGCAAGAAAAAGCGCCGGGCGGTGCCGGCGCTAAGTGCTTGAATCAAAAAGCTACTCGCCCTTGGTTTTGCCACTTACCAACTCTTTTTGAGAACGGCTAGGCAGTTGCCGGCGTTTTTGACGGGCGCCGCGGACGCGGCTCAGAGCGACAGACTGCGCAGATACTCGGCAAACGCCGGCCCGGCCTCAGGGTGCTCCAGGCCGAGCTGCACGGTGGCTTCGAGGTAGCCCTGCTTGCTGCCGCAATCGAAGCGGCGGCCCTTATAGCGATAGGCGTAGACCGCTTCCTCGGCCAGCAGTGCGGCAATGCCATCGGTGAGCTGGATTTCGCCGCCCGCGCCGGGCTTGGCCTGGTGCAGATGATGGAAGACGCGCGGGCTGAGGATGTAGCGGCCGACCACCGCCTGGGTGGTCGGAGCGACCTCAGGCGCGGGTTTTTCGACGATGCCGTCGAGCGAGGTCAGACCGATGGAGATTTCCTGTCCGCTGACAATGCCGTAGCGCTTGGTGTGCTCGCGTGGCACTTCCTCGGTGGCGATGACGCTGCGCCCATGCCGGCCATGCACCTCGACCATCTGCGCCATCACCGGCGGCTGGCCGACCAGCAGGTCGTCAGCCAGGATGACCGCGAAGGGCTCATTGCCGACCAACCGCTCCGCGCATAGCACCGCGGCGCCCAGGCCGTTGGCTACCGCCTGGCGCACGAACACGCACTCCACGTCGTTGGGCTTGACCTTGCGCACCATGTCCAGCAGGTCTTTCTTTCCGGCAGTTTCGAGCTGGTGTTCGAGCTCGAACGCGGTGTCGAAGTGGTCCTCGATCGCGCGCTTGTGCCGCCCGGTGACGAAAATCATTTCGGTGATTCCGGCCGCATACGCCTCCTCCACCGCGTACTGGATCAGCGGCTTGTCGACCACCGGCATCATTTCCTTCGGCGTGGCTTTGGTGGCGGGCAGAAAGCGCGTGCCCAGACCGGCAACGGGAAAGACGGCTTTGGTGACTTTGGCGTTCATGGTGGCGATCGGTTATCGGACGGTGAGGGTTGGCAACGGTTGAAGCTCGACTCGGCACAGGCGGCCACACCCTGTTGGAGTGCCGGCCGGGACGAGTGATGCTAGTGCCTCGGCATGTCAGGTCTGACGCGCGGCCACGCACAAGCGCCGCTTCAACCGAGGCCGCGCGACAGCAACACGCCCAGCAGAGGCGGTATCGCCAGCAGATGCGCCTGCACCATCACCCAGGCGTACGCGGACGCTTCGCCGGGCAGCTTGGCGTCGGCTGGCTCGGGCGGGTGTTCGACGGCGAGGCGGCGCCAGCTCGCGATTCGCCTTGACACGGCCCAGGCCATCGCGGCCGCGGCCAGCCACAGCGCGACCTTGGCCCAGAGCAAGGGGTTGTGCAGCAGCCACGGCGCGCCTTTCGCGCCCCACAGCACCAGCGCGACGCCGCTGACCAGCACCGCCAGCAGGCTGCCCCACACCCAGGCCTGCATGCGTTGCAGGCGGCGCAACCGCGCCGGGTCGGCGCGGCAGCGCAGCGCACCGGCTGCGGCGGTGAGAAAAACGATCAGCGCCAGCATCGCCGAAAGATGCAGGCAGACGAGGATGGCATCTAGCCACATCGGTCAGCTCCTCGCAATCGGGCGACGCGGGCTTGAGGCCGTCGTCACCGGCCCGCTCAAAACAAAAGCCCGGCGCGGGCCGGGCTCGTGCATCGACAGGGCGCCCGCACGCGCATCGAGGGGCGTCGCTCTGCTGCGGTCGATCACTCGGTGATCTTGGCCTTGGCGCGCAGTTCGTCCTGATATTTCTGGATTTCTTCGCGCTGCAGTTCGGCCTGGATCTGCGGCTTGAGCTGCTCCAGCGTCGGCGGCTTGGCTGGGCGGGTGGCGTCGAGCTTGATGATGTGCCAGCCGAACTGGCTCTGCACCGGGGTGGTGGTGTATTCGCCCGGCTTGAGCTTGGTCAGCGCCTCAGCGAAGGGCTGAACGTAATTGGCCGGAGTGGACCAGCCCAGGTCGCCGCCCTTGTCGGCACTGCCGGTGTCCTTGGAATACTTTTTCGCCAGCTCCGAGAACTTCGCACCCTTCTTGAGCTGGGCAATGATGTCCTGCGCTTCCTTTTCGCTGGGCACCAGGATGTGCTGCGCCTTGTACTCGGTGGTGCCGAACTGCTTGGCGAAGTCGTCGTACTTGGCCTTGATCTGCGCTTCGGTGATCGGGTGCTTTTTCAGGTAGTCGCCCAGCGCGGCATTGGCGAGGATGTTCAGGCGGTTGACGCGAATCTCATCCTCGACCTGCGGAGTCTTGTCCAAGCCCAGGCGAGTGGCTTCCTGCGACAGAACCTCAAGCTCGATCAGCCGGTTTTTCACCGCGTCCTTGAGCTGCGGCGTGACCGGCTGCCCTTGCTGCTTGGCCATATTGCTGGCGATGGCGTCGACCAGCGCCTGCGGAATGGGCTTCCCGTTGACCGTGGCGACGTTCTGCGCGTAGGCAGGCAGCATCAGGCTGCAGACGACGGCCGCAGCCGCGCAGAAACGGGTGAGGTAGTGCATATCGGGGGATTCCTGAAGGGGGAGGGAGTTGCGGGCGTCACTCGCCAGGAGCGCGCAAGTCAAGCACCAGAGCGTGAATCTCCCGGTGCATCAAAGACGAAAGGGCATCATACACGAGGCGATGCCGCGCCAGCCGGCTGCGGCCGGCAAACGCAGCGGACACCATGCGCACGCGGAAATGGCTGCCTTCGACGTCGAAGCCGCCGTGGCCAGCATGGTCGGCCGAGTCGTCGCTGACGTCGAGCTGCAGCGGAGTGAATTCGGCCTGCAGGATGTCGCGAATGCGATCGACCCGTCGCCTCGGCAGCACTGCGGAGGTCGCGCGGGTCACGCCTTGTCGCCGTCGAGCTTCATGTGCTTGGCCAGCAGCAGAGACTGGCCGACGACAAAGATCAGGGTGAGAATCAAGCTGCCGAACAGCTTGAAGTCCACCCACAGGTCGGTGGAAAAGTTGTACGCGATGACAATGTTGAGTACCCCCATCACCGCGAAAAACCCGACCCACGACCAGTTGACCTTGTCCCACACCGCAGCGGGCAGGTCGAGCTGCTTGCCCATCAGCACGCGCATCAGGTTCTTGCCCTGCAGCAGCCGCGCGCCGGCGAGGATGACGGCAAACAGCCAGTACAGCACCGTGGGCTTCCATTTGATGAAGGTCGCGTCGTGCAGCAGCAGGGTGGCGCCGCCGAACACCACGACCACACCCAGGCTGATCCACAGCATCGGCTCGACCTTGCGGTGTTTGAACCACACCCAGGCGATCTGGGCGAAGGTGGCGGCAATGGTCACCGCGGTGGCGGCGTAGATGCCCCACAGCTTGAACGCGACGAAAAACAGAATGATCGGAAAAAAATCGAACAGCAGTTTCATGACGCGAGATTATCCGCCCTTGGCCTCGCCCTCCGCCCGTGGCGCGAAATCGAGCGAGGCGGAGTTGATGCAGTAGCGCAGCCCTGTGGGGTTGGGCCCGTCGGGAAAGACATGGCCGAGGTGCGCGCCGCAATGCGCGCATTGCACCTCGGTGCGCACCATGCCGTGGCTGCGATCGACCACTTCACGGATCACCGCGTTCGACGTGGGCTGCCAGAAGCTCGGCCAGCCCGTGCCCGAATCGAACTTGGTGCGCGAATCGAACAGCGAGGTGCCGCAGCACACGCAGCGATAAACGCCGTCGCCGTGATGATCCCAGTAGATGCCGGTGAACGGCGGCTCGGTCGCGCTGCAGCGGGTGACGCGGTATTGCTCGGGGTCGAGGCGGCGGCGCAACTCGTCGTCGCTGGGGATGGGGGTGGGTTCGGTCATCGTGAGTCTCCGATGCGGTTTCAGGACGAGCAGGACAGGCAGGCCGGCGGCGCGTCGGGCGGGGGCGGGGCAGCCAGCTCGCGCCACAGCGCATCGTCGGCGCGGTCGGCGAACGGGTCGCGCAGCAGGTCGAGCAAGGCACGCACATCGCCGGCGTCTCCCGCCTCGGCGCGGGCGATCGCGGACTGCAGCACATGATGGCGCGGCACGATGGCCGGGTTGACGCGGACCATCGCCGCCGCGCGCTCGGATGCGGGCAAGGGTCCATCGACGCGCAGTCGCTGCACATAGCGCGTCAGCCAGGCGTCGGCGCGCGCTCGGTCGCGGCTGAACTGCCCGGCCAGCCGATTGGGCCAGGCCGCGGGCCGGTCGCGAGCAACCTCGGCCAGCGCGCGGAAGGTGAACGTCCAGTCGCTGCGGTTGGCGGCCAGACAGCCCATCCACTCGCGCAGCAGCGCGTCGTCATCCGGCTGCGCAGTAAGCAGGCCGAGCTTGGTGCTCAGCAGACCATGCAGCGTCTGTTCGAATTCGGCGTCGAAGGTCTGCACCGCCGCCAGCGCGTCCTGCGGCTCGGCGATCAACGGCAGCAGCGCCTGCGCCAGCGCCAGCAGATTCCAGCGAGCAACCGCGGGCTGGCGGGCGTAGGCGTAGCGCCCCTCGCGGTCGGTGGTGTTGGGGGTGTAGAACGGGTCGAAGGCATCGACAAAACCGAATGGCCCGTAGTCGATGGTCCAGCCGAGGATGGACATGTTGTCGGTGTTCATCACCCCATGCACAAAGCCCACCGCCTGCCACTGCGCAATCAGCCGCGCGGTGCGCACCGTCACCCAGCGCAGCAGCGCCAGCGCGGGTTGCGCGTCGGCGGCGCAGTGTGACGCATGACGGGCGATGACCCAGTCGACCAGGCGTCGCAGCTCCTCGGTCTGGCCGCTGTAGCTGAAGTGCTCGAAATGCCCGAAGCGGATGAAGCTTGGCGCCAGCCGGGTGACGATGGCCGCGGTTTCGATGCGCTCGCGCCGCACTGGCCGGCTCGACCCGACCAGGCACAGCGCGCGAGTGGTGGGAACGCCCAGCGCGGCCATGGCCTCCGAGCAGAGGAACTCGCGAATGGAGGAGCGCAGCACCGCCCAGCCGTCGCCCATGCGGGAAAACGGCGTCGGCCCGCTGCCCTTGAGCTGCACCTCCCACGCCGACGGAAAGTCCGGCGGATACGGCTGTGCCGCCGGCCATTGCCCGAGCAGCAGCGCGCGGCCGTCGCCAAGACGCCCGGCCCAGTTGCCGAACTGGTGGCCAGCGTAGACCGTTGCCAGGCTGTGCGCGGACAGCGGGCCGGGATGACCGCCGAAGGCTTGCGCCCACACCTGCTGCTCGCCCGCATCGCGGGGCGGCTGCAGCCCGACCAGCGCCGCCGCCTCGCTGCTGACGGCCAGCAGCACCGGGTCGGGCAGCGGCACCGGATCGACCGCGACGCTGAACGCCGGGCCGAGTTCGGCAAACGGCTGGGCCAGCGCCGGCCATTGCAACGCGCAGGGCGCGTCGCTGGGCTCGGCAGCGGCGATTACGGCAGACATGCACGCATTCTTTCAGACCCCTCCCAACCGCGCGCCCGGACGGGGTATGCTCGGCCGACGTTTTTTCGCACTCACTCGCGCCATGCCCCCCGACCTGCTGTTTGACACCCCGCCGCAGCCCGGCGAAACCGTGGTCTGTCTGCCGCAATGCTGTGTCGCGGTGCGCTGCGACTCGACGCAGGTGCTGGGGCTGCGCTATCTGCGCCGCCCGGCTTCGCTGCCCGAGCCGCCGCGACTTGGGCTCGCTGCGGAGGTCGCCGCGCAGCTGCAGGCCTACGGCCGCGACCCGGGCTTCCGCTTCGATCTGCCGCTGGCCGCGACGGGCACGGCCTTTCAGCGCCGGGTATGGGATGCACTGCGCGCGATTGCTCCGGGGCAGGCGCGCACCTATGGCGACGTTGCAGCCGAGTTGCGCAGTGCCGCCCGCGCGGTCGGCCAGGCCTGCGGCGCGAATCCGTATGCGCCCATCATCCCCTGCCATCGCGTGGTCGGGCAGCGCGGCCTTGGCGGCTTTGCCCACAGCGAGGACGACGCCGGCGATCTGCTGGCGATCAAGCGCCAGCTGCTGCAGCACGAGGGGTGGGCGGGTGCGGCGTGAGGAGGTCGGCGCCGACTGGCCGGCGGCGCCGGCTGACTGCGCCGCGCTGATCGACCGCTTCTGCGACGCGCTGTGGCTGGAGGACGGGCTGTCGGCCAACACCCTGGCCGCTTACCGCCGCGACCTCACGCTGTTCGCCCGCTGGCTCGCGGTGCGGCGCACTGCAGCGCTGCAGACCGCGGGCAGCGCCGAGGTGCAGGCGTACATGGCGGTGCGGCTGGCCGACAGCAAGGCCTCGACTAGCAACCGCCGCCTGATCACGCTGCGGCGCTTTTACCGCTGGGCGCTGCGTGAACATCTGCGCAGCGACGACCCGACGCTGCAGATCGACACCGCGCGCCAGCCGCCCCGCCGGCCGCGCACCCTGACCGAGGCGCAGGTCGAGGCGCTGCTGGCCGCGCCCGACCCCGACACCGCGCTGGGTCTGCGCGACCGCGCGATGCTGGAACTGCTCTACGCCAGCGGGCTGCGGGTGAGCGAACTGGTGGCGCTGCCGCTGCTGCGGCTCAAGCTCGACGAGGGTGTGGTGCATGTCGCCGGCAAGGGCGGCAAGGAGCGGCTGGTGCCCTTTGGCGAGGCGGCGCGGCTGGCGTTGCAGCGCTATCTGGCGCACGGGCGCCCGGAACTGCTGGGCGGCGGCGAAAGCACGTTTGTGTTCGTCACCCGCCGCAGCGGCGCGGCGGCTCGCCCGGCCACCGGCATGAGCCGGCAGATGTTCTGGAGTCTGATCAAGCACCACGCGCTCAAGGCCGGCATCGACGCGCCGTTGTCGCCACACACCCTGCGCCACGCTTTTGCCACCCATCTGCTCAACCACGGCGCCGATCTGCGCGTGGTGCAATTGCTGCTCGGCCACGCCGACATTTCCACCACCCAGATCTACACCCACATCGCACGCGAGCGGCTCAAAACCCTGCATGCCCGCCACCACCCGCGGGCGTGAGTCTCGGCGTTGCACTCCACCATATGGCGCAAGACAACTTCTGGTCGGCCTTCATCCTGCTGCTACTGATCCTCGACCCCTTCGGCAATCTGCCGTTTTTCATTTCCATCATGCGCGGTCTGCCGCAGCAAAGGCGGCTTCCGGTGGCGCTGCGGGAAATCGGCATTGCCTACGTGGTGCTGCTGGGCTTCATGCTCGGCGGGCAGGGGTTTCTCAAGGTGATGAACCTGAGCCAGCCGTCGATCGAAGTCGCCGGCGGGGTGATCCTGCTGCTGGTGGCGATCAAAATGATTTTCTCGACCACCTCGGAAATTTTCGGCGGCAGCGAAGGCCGCGAGCCGCTGATTTTTCCGCTCGCGGTGCCGCTGCTAGCCGGGCCGTCGGCGCTGGCCGCGGTGCTGTTGTTGGCGTCGCGCCAGCCCGGCGAAATCTGGACCTGGGTCGGCGCGCTCACCGCCGCAGTCGTGCTCACCGGCAGCCTGCTGCTGGCGAGCGAGCTGCTGATGAAATGGGTTGGCGATTCGGTGATGAACGCGGCCGAAAAACTGATGGGGCTGATTCTGTCGGCGATTGCCGTGAACATGCTGCTGGGCGGGCTCAAGACCTATTTCTTCCATTGAATCGGCCCTAGCATCTCGGCTCGACGCGGCGCGCGGGGCGCCGCCCTCAGCACAGGAACCCGCCCATGGAACGCCAGCCCATCACCACCGAAGACCGCGAAGCTCTGGCCCAGTTTCTCGGCCGTCTGGTCGACACCAGCATCCTCACCCGCCGCGAAATCCACGACTTTCTCGATTACTGCGACCTCATGGCGCCGAAAAAGGGCGAGGTCATCGCCGACATCGGCCAGGTCGGCGAAAGCCTGTTTTTCGTGCTCGAAGGGCAGGGCTGCCTGATGGCGCAACTGCCCGAGAGCGAAATGGAAATCGGCAAAATCCACCCCGGCGAAATGCTGGGCGAGATGAGCTTTTTCGACCGCCAGCCGCGCGAAATCCGCCTGCGCGCGGGCGAAGACACCCGGCTGCTGCGCATCAGCCGCCGCATGTACGACCGGCTGCGGCTCGAACGCCCACTGCTGGCCGTGCTGCTGCTGGAAGTGGCCATCATCAGCCTCGACCATCTCTATCGCCGCACCTCGTCGCACATGGCCGAGCTCAACCGCTACATCCACCGCACCGGGCGTTGATCGCAACGTCGCGCAGCGGTAACCGCCTGTTTCGGCCGGGTTGATGGAGATCGCTGCCAGCCGCATTTTGCTGAGATGCAGCTTTCGGAAACCCAGATTCTCCTGACCGCGCTGGCGATCGGCTTCGGGTCGAACTTCGACAATCTCGGCGTGGGCGTTGCCTACGGCACGTCGGGCCGGGTCATCCCCCATTGGGTCAACGCCGTGATCAACGGCATCGGCTTGGTATTTGTCACCCTTGGCTGTTTCGGCGGCGAAGTCATCGGCCGCTATCTGCCCACCGCGGTCGCTTCGGCGCTGGCCGGGGTGCTGCTGATCGGCATCGGCCTGTTTTACTGGTACGCCAACTACCTGCACCACCGCGTCAGCGACTCGGGGCAGCCGCTGCAGCTGCGCACCCCCGGCTGGCATGAGGCCATCGTGCTCGGTTTTGCGCTGTCGGCGACCAATCTGGTCAACGGCGTGGGCTCGACGCTGATCTCCCCCGCGCTGCTGTGGCCGACCATCGTGTCCGTCACCCTGGTCGGCTATTTCATGATCTGGATCGGCAACCTGCTCGCGCGCTGGGTGCTGGTGCAGCTGCTTGGCAGAGCCGCCCCATTCGTCGCTGGGTTGCTGCTGGTCGGTGTGGGCATCCACGAGTTGATGTGACCAAACGGTTCGACCTCGCCTTCAGGCGGTCAGCCGCTGCGCGAAAGCCGATTGACCACTGGCACCGATGATCAAGTGCTGGGTGGCCCGGGTTGCCGCGACATAGAAAACCCTCGCCTCATCTTCAACTTCCTTTCCGCCCGCGGGCATCTGACCGACGCCAGCCAGAGCAACCACCGGAAACTCCAGACCCTTGCTGGCGTGCATGGTCATCAGGCTGATCGCATCGACGCCGCTTTGCAACCGAGCCCTGCCGCGCAGCAATCGAAACGGCAACCCCAGACGTTTACAAGCGGTGGCGCAGAGATCGATCTCGTCGTTGAGGCGGCAGAGAATCGCCATATCCGCCCAAGAATGGCCTTCCTGGTGCGCGGCTCGCAGCAGCTCGGCGATGCGCATCGCCTCGTCGCGCAGGGTCGGCAGTCGAATGACCTGCGGCGGCGGCCCCTCGCGGCCGCTGCCGATCGGTGCCAGCCGCGGAACCCCATCTTCCTCGTTCTGTAGCTGCTCGGTCAGCAGTCCGGCGGCGACGCGGCTGGCCACATCGAGGATCTGCCGCGTGTTGCGGTAGTTGATGCGAAGGATGGTGCTGCGTCCTTGCGCCTGGATGCCGACGCTTTTGAAACTGAACGGCCGGGCTTTGCTGGCTTTGCCGTAAATGCGTTGCGCGTCGTCGTACAGAACCAGAAGGCTATTGGTCTGCGGATCGACCATCTGCACCACCAACCGCAGCCATTCCGGCTCGAAGTCGTGGCCTTCGTCGATCAACACCGCGCGGTATTGGCCTGAGGGAATCTGCCGGCGATTGACGGCGTCGATGACGCGCTGCACCAGTTCGGCCATTTTGGCGTCGCGTGACTGTGCATCCGAAGGCAAGGTCTGGTGATAGGCCACGAGCTGGTCCCAGCACCATTTGTGAAAATGCACGGCGTGCACGCGGTCGGCAATGCCTTTGATGTGAAAAACCGCGTCCAGGCGCTGCGCCAGCGCCTTGTTGTAGCAAAGCACCAGTATCGGCTTGGCGCCAGGGGCGCCCTCGCTTCGCGCGAGTTGCTCGGCGCGATAGCCCAGAATCATGGTCTTGCCCGATCCGGCCACACCGTGGATCACGCGGTGGCCGTCGCCCAGGCTGCGGGCCAACTGCTCCTGCTGCAAGTCCATCACCCGCATCAGGTCGGGCACATCGATATCGACTGCGTTATCCAGAAGTGAAGCCTGCACAGGCACTCTCACCTCTGGAAACAATATCCAGCGCACTCGCTCGATTTGCGGCAGGGACAACGCTCCACGCATGCCATAGGGAAACATGTCCCAGAGACGGCTTTGCAGCGCCTCGGCCTCGACGGCCTCGGTCATTTCGTCGCGGCAGATTGCGCGGCTGGGCGCCATCGCCTCTGCCAGCCCTGCGGCGTCGAACTGCGCCCGCGTGATGTTGGGCAGCACAACGCCATAGCTCCACGGAAACGCCAACTCGCCACGGTAACGACCCTCGGCGTGTACCAGTTGCGGGTCGGCACGCAGCGCCTGTAACGCGGCATGTGCGTAATGCCGTGCTTGCTCGAGGGGGTTCGCGACGGTTTTTGGCCCGGTTGGGGTGTGAATCTCGCAGGTCTCGCGGTCGACGCGGATCAAGGTGTCGACGCGCCAATCCTTGACTTCAAGAATGAGTAGGCCGCGTCGCGGATGCAAGACGATGAAGTCCGGGTGAAGCCGCTGCGGCCCAACCGGCACGTCGTACCAGAGGAGGTAGTCGTCATCGAGCTTTTGTTCCAGTCGCTCCGCGGTTCGCCGCTCTCCCGCGGTCATGCGGGACACACAGCTCGACAAGGTGGGTATCAGGGTCGCCATCGCTGTTATCGTCGGGAGGTTCAAACGGTCTGTTCGAGCCAGTCGATTTCGGCTTCGCTGAAACCGGCCTGCAAACGCGCAGCGCGATTGAATGGGGGTTTGAGTCGGGGCGCGGCGTATTGCCGGGCGAGTTCGGCGTAGGCCGTGAGCGGGTCGCGGCCGGCTTCGGTGCAGGCATGGTGATACCAGCGATTGCCGATGGCGACGTGGCCGATTTCGTCGGCAAGGATGCGGTCGAGGATCGCCGCCGCGCGCGTGTCGCCAGCGGCGGCGAGTTTGTTGCGGATGCCGGGGTTGGCGTCCAGTCCACGTGCCTCCAGGGTGCGGGGCACCAGCGCCATGCGGGCGAGCAGGTCGGCCGAGGTTTTTTCCGCCATGTCCCACAGCCCATTGTGCGCAGCGAAGTCGCCGTAATCGAAGCCCAGCGATTGCAGATGCACCCGCAGCAGCCCGAAGTGCTCGGCTTCCTCGGCAGCGACGCGCAGCCAGTCGCGGTAGAAATCTTCGGGTTGCCCGGAAAAACGCCAGACCGCATCGAGCGCGAGGTTGATCGCGTTGAATTCAATGTGGGCGATGGCGTGCAGCAGCGCGGCGCGGCCTTCACACGTTTTCGCGTCGCGCCACGGCACTTGCTGCGGCGGCAGCAACTCTGGCCGGGCAGGGCGGCCGGGCAGGGGGAGCACCGCCGCCTGTTCGTGCAGATCGACGACCGGGTCGATGCGCGCCCGGCCCGCCTGCAATGCCAGCCAGAGCTGCGCTGTCAGCTTAGCCTTGACCGTGGGCTCGGCGCAGGCCAAGGCATCGAGCGCCTGCAGTCGGGCGCACGCCGCCTCATCTACGGATGAGAACACTGCGCGCACGCGGTCAACTGGTCTTTTTGAGCACCGCCATCGCCGAGGCGATCAGCCCGGCGGCCTGGCTCATGTCCCCCGGCACGACCAAGGTGGTGCTGGACTTGGCGAGGTTGCCGTAGGCATCCAACCCCTGCTGGGCGACCTTGAGTTGCACCGCTTCCATTCCGCCCGGTTTCTGGATGGCTCCGGCCACGACTTCAAGCGCATGCGCAGTGGCGTTGGCCACGGCCTCGATCGCCGCCGCTTCGCCCTGCGCCTTGTTGATCGCCGCCTGCCGCTCGCCCTCGGAACGGGCGATGAAGGCCTGGCGCTCGCCTTCGGCGAGGTTGATCTGCTGTTGCCGCTCGCCCTCGGACTTGGCGATCACCGCACGCTTTTCCCGCTCGGCGGTGATCTGCCGCTGCATCGCATGCAGGATTTCGCTCGGCGGGGTCAGATCCTTGATTTCGTAGCGCAGCACCTTCACTCCCCAGGTGGCCGCGGCTTCGTCGAGCGCGTTGACCACGCTGTGGTTGATGAACTCGCGCTCCTCGAAGGTCTTGTCGAGTTCGAGCTTGCCGATCACGCTGCGCAGCGTGGTCTGTGCCAGCTGGGTGATGGCCATCACGTAGTTGGACGAGCCGTAGCTGGCGCGCATGGGGTCGGTGACCTGGAAATACAGCACGCCGTCGACGGTGAGCTGGGTGTTGTCCTTGGTGATGCAGACCTGGCTGGGCACGTCCAGCGGAATCTCCTTGAGCGAGTGTTTGTAAGCGACGCTGTCGATGAAGGGGATGATGATGTTCAGCCCGGGCTGCAGCGTGGAGTGATAGCGCCCGAGCCGCTCCAGTATCCAGGCGTGCTGCTGGGGCACGATCTTGATGCCGCGGGTGACGAACAGCACCGCGATGATGGCCAGGACGATGGCGATTTCCATGGTCAGACTCCTAGGGCTCGGTCAGATGCAGGGCGGGGAGGGCGGCGCATTGTCTCCCACCGGCGCGAGCAGCAACACATTGCCGTCCTGCCCGACCACGCGGTACAGCCCGGGGCAGGCCGCACCGGCGGCGGCCAGACGCGCACTCCATTCGCTGCCGCGGTAGGCCACGCGCGCGGTGCCGTCGGCCGCCCAGTGCGACACCGTGACCGTCGCGCCCAGGTCGAGCTGGTCGATGCGCGCGTCCTCCAACGCATGGCGCGCGCACAGCCGCCGGCGCAACAGGTAGAGGATGACCACCGCGCCGCCGCCCACTCCCGCGAAGGCGACCCAGTGCCACACCGGGGCAAACCCCGCGTGTGCCGTCAGCGCGCCGGCCGCGGCGCCCAGCGCCAGCATCAACAGGTAGAAGGTGCCAGTGCCCAGTTCGGCGGCAACCAGCACGCCCGCCAGAATCCACCACGCGGTGGGGTTGTCCATGCCTTCAAACCTCCCTTGCCGTCGGCGCTTCCATACGTGCCATACGGATTGCCTACACTCGCGCCTCGCACTGTATCCCGTTGCCGCTGGAGTCGTCATGCGCTTTCGCTTTCCCATCGTCATCATCGACGAGGACTTCCGTTCCGAGAACTCCTCGGGTCTGGGCATTCGCGCCCTGGCGCAGGCCATCGAGGCCGAAGGCATGGAGGTGCTGGGGGTGACCAGCTACGGCGATCTCTCTAGCTTTGCCCAGCAGCAAAGCCGCGCCAGTGCGTTCATTCTGTCGATCGACGACGAGGAAATCGCCGCCCAGCCGGCGGGCAGCGGCGAGGAGTCGGCCGCGGTGCAGTCGTTGCGGGCGTTCATCGAGGAAATCCGCTTCCGCAACGCCGAGATTCCGATCTACCTCTACGGCGAAACCCGCACCTCGGGCCACATCCCCAACGACATCCTGCGCGAACTGCACGGCTTCATCCACATGTTCGAGGACACGCCGGAGTTCGTCGCGCGGCACATCATTCGTGAGGCGCGCGCCTATCTGGACGCGCTGCCGCCGCCGTTTTTCCGCGCGCTGGTCGGCTACGCCGCCGACGGCTCCTACTCCTGGCACTGTCCCGGACATTCGGGCGGGGTGGCCTTTCTCAAAAGCCCGGTCGGGCAGATGTTCCACCAGTTCTTTGGCGAAAACCTGCTGCGCGCCGACGTGTGCAACTCGGTGGAAGAACTCGGCCAGCTGCTCGACCACACGGGGCCGGTGGCGGCAAGCGAGCGCAACGCCGCGCGCATTTTCCACGCAGACCATCTGTTTTTCGTCACCAACGGCACGTCCACGTCCAACAAAATGGTCTGGCACTCGGCGGCGGCTCCAGGCGATGTGGTGGTGGTCGATCGCAACTGCCACAAATCGGTGCTGCACGCGATCATCATGACTGGGGCTCTGCCGGTGTTCCTGACACCTACTCGCAACCATTACGGCATCATCGGCCCGATCGCGCGCGAGGCCTTTCGCCCCGAGCACATCGAACGGCTGATCGCCGAAAACCCGTTGACCCGGCATCTGGCCGGCAAGGCGCGACCGCGGGTACTCACCATCACCCAGTCCACCTACGACGGCGTGGTCTACAACGTCGATGCGATCAAGCAGATGCTCGACGGCTACATCGAAACCCTGCATTTCGACGAAGCGTGGCTGCCTCACGCCGCCTTCCACGAGTTCTACGAGGGCATGCACGCCATCGGCCCGAACCGCCCGCGTACCAAGGACGCGCTGGTGTTTTCCACGCAGTCCACGCACAAGCTGCTCGCCGGACTCAGCCAAGCCTCGCAGATCCTGGTGCAGAACTCGGAAAACCGCGAGCTCGACCGCCACCGCTTCAACGAGGCGTACCTGATGCACACCTCCACTTCGCCGCAGTACGCGATCATCGCGTCCTGCGACGTCGCCGCGGCGATGATGGAGCCGCCCGGCGGCACCGCGCTGGTGGAAGAAAGCATCCTGGAGGCGATGAACTTTCGCCGCGCCATGCGCAAGGTCGCCGCCGACTACGGCAAGGACTGGTGGTTCAAGGTCTGGGGCCCGGACGCGCTGGCGGAGGAGGGCATCGGCGAGCGCGACGACTGGCTGCTGCGCGCCGACGACGACTGGCACGGCTTCGGCCGGGTCGCCGACGGCTTCAACATGCTGGACCCGATCAAGGCCACCGTGGTCACGCCGGGGCTGAACCTCAATGGCGATTTCGACGCCACCGGCATTCCTGCAGCCATCGTCACGCGATTCCTCGCCGAGCACGGGGTGATCGTCGAAAAGACCGGGCTCTACAGCTTTTTCATCATGTTCACCATCGGCATCACCAAGGGCCGGTGGAACACCCTGGTCACCGCGCTGCAGCAGTTCAAGGACGACTACGACCGCAACCAGCCGCTGTGGCGCATCCTGCCCGAATTCGTCGCGCAGAACCCGCGCTACGAGCGCATTGGCCTGCGCGACCTCTGCCAGCAGATTCACGAGGCCTATCGCGCGCAGGACGTCGCCCGGCTGACCACCGAGATGTACATCTCCGACCTGCAGCCCGCGATGACCCCGACCGAGGCGTACGCCCGCATGGCGCGACGGCAGATCGAGCGGGTGGAAATCGACGACCTCGAAGGCCGCGTGACTGCGGCGCTGGTCACGCCGTATCCGCCGGGCATTCCGCTGCTGATTCCCGGCGAGCGGTTCAACCGGCCGATCGTTCGCTATCTGCAGTTTGCGCGCGAGTTCAACCAGCGCTTCCCGGGCTTTCCGGCCGATATCCACGGCCTGGTTGCCGAGGCGGATGAAGCGGGCCGGCCGCGGTACTTCGTCGACTGCGTGATTCCCGACTGATCGCGCTGCGGTTGGCTCGACCGCGACAGGCGGCGACACCAACCCGGCCCGTCGAAGGGACGCACTGCGTTCACACCATCAACCTGCCGTAGGCAAGTTAATTGACATAATGCACATATGTGCTGCAATAGAAATGGGAAAGCGAGATCTCTGAGCGCCAGCCCGTCGACGCCGCAAATACGCTGGTCGAATCACCGTTGTTACGAGTCGCCCGTCACCACTGCCCAGCTGGCCGATCCTTGGCGATCGCCCGGGCCAGCATGTCGGCAATGTTCTTGTGTCCCTCACGCACAGCCAGATCGAGAGCGCTGAAGCCGAGCTTGTTCTTGAGTCTAGGGTCGGCACCTTCCTCAAGCAGCAGCTTGACCGTGCTGTCGTATCCGAAGTAAGCGGCCATCATCAGCGGCGTGCTGCCGTTGGGCGCCTCGGCGTCGATGTAGGCGTGATGTTCCAACAGATACGCCACGATGTCGGTGTGCCCCTTGGTCGCCGCATATGACAGCGGCGTCCACCCAGGTTTGTTGACCTCGGCGCCTTTTTCCACCATCAGCTTGACGAGGTCCAGATCGCCTTGCAAGGCGGCGATCATCAGCGCGTTTTCGTCGTAGGGATTGAGCTGGTTGAGCTTGATGCCCGGCGCATCGATCAGCGCCTTGGCGACCTTCAGCGACTTGTAACGCAGCGCCAGATACAGCGCGCTGTTGCCCTTGGCATCGACGGCGTTGGGGTCGAAACCCTCGGCCAGCAGGCGGCGAACCGTGCCGACGTCGTCAGTGTTGACCGCGCGGAAAAAATCGGTGTACGAGCCCGCCCGGGCGGTCTGCAGCGGCAGCAACGCGGCCAACGCCATGCCTCCGGCGCCAGCTAAAAAACGCCGGCGAAAAAAGCGAAAATCACTTGAGGTGTGCTTCATATCTATATGTTTTATCTTGATCTTCTATGGCCATCAATGTTGAGAAATCACTTGAAGTTTCGCGGATAGCGATTCCTTGTCCTGGCCCTGCAAAAACAGATCCTCGAAGTTCCGACTCGTCTGTTCGGCCAGGGTTTCCGGGCTGACGCCGCGCAGTTCGGCGATGTGCTGGCCAACCAGGCTGACGTAGGCCGGCTCATTGGTCTTGCCGCGGTGCGGAACCGGGGCGAGATAGGGGCTGTCGGTTTCGATCAGCAGCCGGTCGGCGGGCACGCGGCGGGCGACTTCGCGCAAGTCCGCCGCGTTCTTGAAGGTGACGATGCCGGCGATCGAAATGTAGAACCCCAGATCCAGCGCCTGCTGCGCCACTTCCCAGCTTTCGGTGAAGCAGTGCATCACCCCGCGCGCGGAGCCCCGCCCTTCTTCGCGCAGAATCGCCAGCGTGTCCTCGGACGCCGCGCGGGTGTGGATCACCAGCGGCTTGTCAGCCTGCAGCGCCGCGCGGATGTGCACGCGAAAGCGTTCGCGCTGCCACTCCATGTCGGCGACCGTGCGATCACCCAGGCGGAAGTAATCCAGCCCAGTTTCGCCGATGGCGACGACCTTGGGCCGCGCGGCTCGTTGCACCAGCGCGGCCTCGCGGGGCTCGGCCACGCCCTCGTTGTCCGGATGCACCCCCACCGTCGCCCACACACCCGGTTGGCGCAGCGCGATCGCATGCACCGCGTCGAATTCCTCCAGGGTGGTGCAGATGTTGAGCGCGCGCAGCA
Source organism: uncultured Burkholderiaceae bacterium (assembly GCA_964389235.1). Taxonomy (GTDB): domain Bacteria; phylum Pseudomonadota; class Gammaproteobacteria; order Burkholderiales; family Burkholderiaceae_C; genus Thiomonas. The sequence goes on along the minus strand of CAYMDM010000056.1, from coordinate 917 downwards.
CCCGCGCCTGCGCCATGTGCTCGAACACGGCGTCCAGCCGGTCGTCCAGGCCGGGATAGGCGAGATGGCAATGCGAGTCGGTGAAAAAGGCGTTCGGGTTCATCGGGAAGCGGCAAAGCGGAAAAGCAGCGGCAAAAAACCGAGCATGGCATCAGCCCGCCGGCGTCCTCTCCAAGCGATGCCGCGCCCTGCCCGAGCGACGATCAGTCAGAGAGTGTTGGTAGGCTTGTTGCTGGCCTCGGCAGCGCCCAGCGCCTCTTCGATTTTGACTTTGAGCTGGCGCGCCTTTTCGTCGTCGGGAAAACGCACGCCGATACCCTGGGGCTTGTGGTTGGCGGCATTGGCCGGGGTGATCCAGGCTACCTTGCCTTCGACCGGGTAGCGCTGCGGATCGTCGAGGATGGTCAGCAGCAGGTAGACGCCCTCGCCCAGGCGATAGTCGTGGTGCGTCGGGACAAAAATGCCCCCTTCCGGGAAAAAGGGAATGTAGGAGGCGTAGAGCGCGGGCTTTTCGCGGATGGCCAGTTGCAGCACGCGAGGCTTGACCGCAGCGGGTTTGGGAGAGGTCACCATACGGGGTCGGTTGCGGTGGCGAAAAGCTGGCTGAATTCTAGGAGCAAGGCGTCGATGGCGAGCGGCTGGTTGAGCGGAAACTGCGCCAGCGCCCGCCGCTGCGCCAGCCGCGGCAGGAACGCCGTGACCTGGGCTGTGGGCAGCCGCGCGGCCAGCCGCTGCAGTTGCGCCGCATGTCCGGGCAGGTAAATCGGTGCGCCGCCCGCCTGCACGCGCTGCACATCGGCGAGCAGGCGCTGCAGTGCGGTGATGGCGGTGGCGTAGTCCGGCGGCGCCGGCCAGTCGGGCGGACGCTCGGCGGTGACATCGGGGCCGGTGGCGGCGGCGAGCACTGCGCGGGCCCA
>CAYMDM010000055.1:0-17991 GCA_964389235.1 uncultured Burkholderiaceae bacterium | reverse complement strand
CGCGGGTGCGCAGCAGGCGCTGCAGGCGCAGGCCGACCGCCAGCGCCGCACCGCGCAGCAGATGCAGGCGCTGCAGCAGCGGCTGGAGCGGCTGCGCGCCGAGCAGCGCGGCATCATCGCCCCCGACGCGCTGCGGCTGGCCGATCTGCAACGCAGCAAGACCGATCTCACCGAGCGGCTGGACACCCTGCGCGCGCAGCGCGAATCGCTGGAGGAACAGCTGCCCGAGCTGCGCCAGCAGCGGCAGGATGCGGCCGCCGCGGCCCAGTCCGCGCAAAGCACCCTGGCCGCCACCCAGGCGCGGCTGGCCGCGCTCAAATCGTTGCAGGAGCGGGTGCTCAGCGAGGGCAAGCTGCGCCCCTGGCTGGCCAGGCACGGGCTCGACGGCCGGCCGCAACTGTGGACGCGGCTGCAGGTCGAGCCTGGGCTGGAGACCGCGCTCGAAGCCGCGCTGCGCGAGCGTCTGGCCGCGCTGGAACTCTCGCGCCTGGATCTGGCCGCGGGTTTTGCGACTGATGCACCGCCGGCCAAGCTCGCGTTCTACTCGGCGCAGGTCGCAGCCGACGCATCGGCGCCGCCGGCCCCGCCGGGCTGCCGGCCGCTGCTCGACGCGCTGCGGCTGGGCGACGCGGCGTTGCGCAGTCTGCTGGCCGACTGGCTGCACGGGGTGTTCGTCGCCCCGTCGCTGCAACAGGCGCTGGCGCTGCGCGAACAGCTTGCCCCAGCGATGCTGCTGCTCACCCCCGAAGGCCACGCGGTCAGCCGCCATGCGGTGAGCTTTTACGCGGCCGACAGCGAGCAGGCCGGCCTGCTGGCGCGGCAGCAGGACATCGAAAATCTCGAACGCCAGATCAAGGCCGAGCAACTGCTGGCCGAGCAGGCGCGAGCGCATGCTCACGCCGCCGAGGCGCAGCTGGCGCAGGCGCAGGAGCAGCTCTCGGCGCTGCAGCGGCAATTGCAGGGCGAAACCCAGCAGCTGCACACGGTGGAGGTGGAATGGACGCGGCTGCAGCAGCAGGCCGAACACACCGCCGCGCGCCACCGCCAGATCGATACCGATCTGGCCGAGGTGCAGCAACAGCTCGCGCATCTGCAGGAGGAGGCCGCCAGCAGCGAGGCGCAATTCGAGCAGCTCGATGCGCAACTCGCCGATCTGCAACAGAACCAGGCCGACTTGGACAACGAGGTCATGCAGGCGCAGCAGGCGCTGGCGCAGGCGCGCAACACCCAGCGTCAGCTCGAAACCGAGGCGGGCGAGGCGGGCTTCCGGCTGCGCAGTCTGCAGCAGCGGCTGGCCGACGTGCAGCGCAACGCCGAATCGGCGCAGACCCAGCTGCAACGCCTGGCCGGCGCGGTCGACGCCGCGCAGGCTGAGCTCGACCGGCTGAGCAGCGCCAGCGCCGATGCCGGGTTGCAAACCGCGCTGGCCGCGCAGCAGCGGGCGCAGCAAGTGTTGGCCGCGCGCCGCAGCGAGGCCGACGACGTCGCTGCGCAGCTGCGCCAGGTCGAGGAGCAGCGCATGGCGGTCGAGCGCGCGCTCGACCCGTTGCGCGCGGCGCTCACCGAGCTGCAGCTCAAGGAACAGGAGTTCCGGCTGCAGGCCGAGCAGCTGGCGCAATCGCTGCAGGAGGCGCAGGCCGACGAAGCCGCGCTGCGCGCCGCGTTGCCGGCAGACGCCGCGCCTGCGTCGCTGGCGCGTGAGCACCAGCGCCTTGAAACCGCGGTGGCCGCGCTCGGCGCGGTGAACCTGGCCGCGCTGGACGAGCTTGGTCAGGCGCGCGAGCGCAAGCAGTTTCTCGATGCGCAGCAGGCCGACCTGCTGGCGGCGATCACCACCCTGGAAGATGCCATCCGCCGCATCGACGGCGAAACCCGCGACCTGCTGGCGCAGACTTTCGAGTCGATCAACCAGCATTTCGGTCGCATGTTTCCGCTGCTGTTCGGCGGCGGGCAGGCGCGGCTGATCATCACCGGCGAAGAAATCCTCGACGCCGGGGTGCAGGTGATGGCGCAGCCGCCAGGCAAGAAAAACAGCACCATCCACATGCTCTCGGGCGGCGAGAAGGCGCTGGTGGCGATTGCGCTGGTGTTTGCGATTTTTCAGCTCAACCCGGCGCCGTTCTGCCTGCTCGACGAAGTGGACGCGCCGCTGGACGACGCCAACACCCAGCGGCTGGTGCATCTGGTGCGCGACATGGCGTCGACCATCCAGTTCCTGTTCATCTCGCACAACAAGATTGCGATGGAAATGGCCGACCAGCTGATCGGCGTGACCATGCAGGAGCAGGGCGTGTCGCGCACCGTTGCGGTGGAAATGGGCGAGGCGCTGCGCATGGCCGAGGCCGCCTGAAAGGCCGTGCGCGCGAGCCGATAGGATGCAGGCATGGACTCTTTGCAAATCGCCCTGATCGTCATCGGCGCGATCATCATTGCCGCCGTCGTCGCCTACAACGCCTGGCAGTCGGGCAAGCTGCGTCGGCAGCAGCGCGCGGTGCGCGGGCCGGGGCAGGGCGACGAAGGCATCGAGCCAGGGGCGCTGGCCACCGTGCTCGGCGAGGAGCCGACGCTGGGCGGCGAAGCCCCGCCGCTGGTGGCCGATCCGGCGCCGCGCCCGCGCCCGCTGCCGCTGCAGATCGACCCGCTGATCGACGCGATTGCCAGCTTCGTCCTCGAGCCGCCGCGCGAGGGCGCGATTCTGCTGCCGCGGCTGCCCAAGGTGGCACGCGCCGGCAGCAAGCGCATGCTGTTCGAAGGTAAGCCCGCGGACGGCCAGGGCTGGGAGCCGCTGCAGCCCGATCGCAGTTATGTCGAGCTGCAGGCCGCGGTGCAGTTGAGCAACCGCAGCGGGGCGATCAACGCGATCGAGTTCTCCGAGTTCATCGCCAAGTGTCACGAACTCGGCGAAGCCATCGGCGTGCCGCCGGACCTGCCGGACATGGCCGACGCGCTGGAACAGGCGCGGCTGCTCGACGCCTTCGCCGGCGAAAACGACGCCCAGCTGTCGATCAATCTGCGTGCGCGCAGTGTGCCTTGGGGCGTGGACTTTCTGCGCCAGCAGGCGCAGGCAGCCGGTTTCGTCCCCGGTGGCACGGCGGGAACCCTGGTGCTGCTGCAATCTGACGCTGCGTTGCCCACCCCATTGGTGCATCTGCAGTTCGACGCCCAGGCCGACCTGGACGACGAGGCTGCTGCCGTCAGCCACGTGACTCTGCTGCTCGAAGTGCCGCAGGCGCCGCAGGCGCAGGCGCCTTACTCCCGCATGCGCGAAGCCGCGCGCGAACTGGCGCGGTCGCTCGACGCCGTGGTGGTCGACGACAACGGCGCGCCGCTGTCCGATGCGGCGCTGGACCGCATCGAAAAGCAGCTCGACGTGCTTTACGCGACGCTGGAACAGCGCGGCCTGCCGGCCGGGTCGGCAGCGGCGCAGCGGCTGTTCTCCTGAGCGGCGACCGCGGACAACGGCGATGAGCGGAGCTGCCGCAATCGACGCCGCGCGCCAGCGTGCCGCCGAGCTGCGGGCGCTGATCCAGAAATACGACCACGCCTATTACGTGCTCGACGCGCCGCTGGTGCCCGACGCCGACTACGACGCGCTGTTCCAGGAACTGCAGCGGCTGGAGGCGCAGTATCCGCAGCTGCGCACCGCGGACTCGCCAACCCAGCGCGTCGGCGGCGCGCCGCTGCCCGAGTTCGCGCCGGTGCGGCATGCGGTGCCGATGCTGTCGATCCAGACCGAGACCGACACCACCCCGGCCGGCGCGCTGGCTTTCGACCAGCGGGTGCGCAGCAAGCTGGGTCTGGCGGCGGGCGACCCGCCGGTGCATTACGCAGCCGAGCTGAAGTTCGACGGTCTGGCGATCAGTCTGCGCTACGAGCGCGGGGTGCTGGTGCTGGCCTCCACCCGCGGTGACGGCACCACCGGTGAGGACGTGACGCAGAACGTGCGCACCATCCGCAGCGTGCCGCTGCGGCTGCGCACCGACGCGGCGCCCGCAGTGCTGGAGGTGCGTGGCGAAGTGGTGATGAAACGCGCGGACTTCGAGCGCTACAACGCCCGGCAGCGCGAAAAGGGCTTGCCCACGCTGGTCAACCCTCGCAACGGCGCGGCGGGCAGCATCCGCCAGCTCGACCCGGCGGTGGCCGCGCAGCGGCCGCTGAGCTTCTACGCCTACGGCTGGGGTGAAATCGTCGATTGGCCACAGCAGCCCGACAGCCACCACGCGATGCTCGACGCCTTTGCCGCGATGGGGGTGCAGGTGGCGCCGCAGCGGGTGCATGGCGACGGGCCGCAGGTGCTGATCGATTTTCACGCCCGCATCGCTGCCGAGCGCGACCGGCTGCCCTTCGACATCGACGGCGTGGTCTACAAGGTCGATTCGCTGGCGCTGCAGCGCGAGCTAGGGTTTCGCAACCGCGAGCCGGTGTGGGCGGTGGCGCACAAATACCCGCCGCAGGAGCGCACCACCCGCGTGCTGGCGATCGATGTGCAGGTCGGGCGCACCGGCAAGCTGACCCCGGTGGCCAAGCTCGAGCCGGTGTTCGTCGGCGGCGTGACCGTGACCAACGCGACGCTGCACAACGAAGACGAAGTGCGGCGCAAGGATGTGCGCGTCGGCGACACGGTGATCGTGCGCCGTGCCGGCGACGTGATTCCCGAAGTCGTTGGCGTGGTGCAGGCGGCGCGGCCGGCCGATGCGGGCGCGCCGTTCGATCTGTACAAACAGCTCGGCGGCCATTGCCCGGTATGCGGCTCGACGATCGTGCGCGAAGAGGGCGAGGCCGACTGGCGCTGCACCGGCGGGCTGTACTGCGCGGCGCAGCGCAAGCAGGCGCTGCTGCATTACGCCAGCCGCCGCGCGATGGACATCGAAGGGCTGGGCGAAAAGCTGGTCGATCAGCTGGTCGACGGCGGCATCGTGCGCGTGCTGCCCGATCTGTACAAGCTCGGGCTGGCCAAGCTCGCTGCGCTCGATCGCATGGCCGAAAAAAGCGCAGCCAATCTGCTCGCCGCGATCGAGCGCAGCAAACACACCACCCTGCCGCGGTTCCTCTACGCGCTGGGCATTCGCCATGTCGGCGAAGCCACGGCCAAGGATCTGGCGCGGCATTTCGGCCGCCTGGACGCGCTGATGGACGCGCCGATCGACGTGCTGATGCAGGTGCCCGACATCGGCCCGGTGGTTGCGCAAAGCATCCGCACCTTTTTCGATCAGCCGCACAACCGCGAAGTGGTCGAGCAATTGCGCGCGGCCGGGGTGCATTGGGAGGAGGGCGCTCCGGCGCAGGACGCCCCGCGCCCTTTGGCGGGCAAGACTCTTGTTTTGACCGGCACGCTGCCTCATATGCATCGGGAGCAAGCCAAGGCACTGATCGAAGCCGCCGGCGGCAAGGTTGCCGGTTCGGTGTCCAGGAACACCGATTACGTGGTCGCCGGCGCCGACCCCGGCAGCAAGCTGACCAAGGCGCAGGAACTCGGCGTCGCGGTTATCGACGAAGCCGGGTTGACGGCACTGCTGGGGCTGGCGAACACTACGCCCGATCGCGGTTGATGCCGGGGGTATAGCCCCCTAGCATGCCGCGCTGGCTTGCTATTGACACGCCGCCCCGTTGCAGCGCGGCGCAACAAAAACGAACCCCAACATGACGTCAGTCCTTCCCTCTCGCAAAGTCTCCTCGCTGGACCAGCGCACCCGCGACGAGGCGATGACCACGCTGCGCAGCGATGGCAAAAAGGGCAGCTTTCTTCCCTTCATCGGCCCGGCAGTGGTCGCCTCGGTCGCCTATATCGATCCGGGCAACTTCGCCACCAATCTTCAGGCTGGCAGCACCCTGGGCTACAAGTTGCTGTGGGTGGTGCTGTGGGCCAATGTGATGGCGATGTTCATTCAAACGCTGTCGGCCAAGCTGGGCATTGCCACCGGGAAGAACCTGCCCGAGCACATCCGCGACCACTGGCCCAAGCCGCTGGTGTGGTTCTACTGGGTGCAGGCCGAGGTGATCGCGATGTTCACCGATCTGGCCGAGTTCCTCGGCGCGACGGTGGGCTTTCACCTCATCGCCGGGTTGCCGATGTCGGTGTCGGTGGTGCTGGCCTTCATCGCGACAATGATCATCCTCTACTTCGAGCGGCACGGCTTTCGCGGCATCGAGGCCATCGTCGGCGCGCTGGTCGCGGTGATCGCGCTGGCCTACGCCGCCGAGCTGCTGCTCAGCCCGGTGGACTGGCCGCAGGCGGCGCTGGGTACGCTGATTCCCAACCCGGGTGGCGATCAGGGCATCTACCTCGCGGTGGGCATTCTGGGCGCGACGGTTATGCCGCATGTGATTTATCTGCACTCCAGTCTGACGCAGGCGCGCATCGTCGTCGAAGATGCGCTCAAGCCGCGGCTCATGCGCTTTACCCGCTGGGAGGTGGTGCTGGCGATGGGGCTGGCCGGGCTGGTGAACATGGCGATGCTTGCCGCGGCCGCCGCGACCTTCTACGGCCACGAGCAGGTCGCCCACCTGCAGCAGGCATGGAAGGAACTCACCCCGGCGCTGGGGCCGGCAGCGGCGGCGCTGTTCGCGGTCGCGCTGCTGGCCAGCGGGGTGTCGTCCAGCGTGGTCGGCACCCTGTCGGGGCAGGTGGTGATGCAGGGCTTTGTCGGCTTTTCGATTCCGCTTTGGCTGCGGCGCATTGCCACTTCGCTGCCGGCGGTGATCGTGATCGCGCTGGGCATCAACACCACCAATGCGATGGTGTTTTCACAGGTGGTGCTGTCCTTCGGCATCCCGCTGGCGCTGGTGCCGCTGATCATTTTCACCAGCCGGCGCGATCTGATGGGGGTGCTGGTCAACACCCCGCGGGTGCAGGCCATCGGCTGGTTTCTCACCGCGATCATCATCGTGCTCAACGCCTGGCTGATCGTCACATCGGTGTGAGCAACGCGCCGCACTATCGCATCGGCATCGACCTCGGTGGCACCAAGACCGAGGTCGCGGTGCTGGATGCCGCCGGTCGCTTTGTCCTGCGCGAACGCCGGCCGACCCCGCAGGGCGATTACGCCGGCACGCTGCACACCATCGCCGAGCTGGTCGCCGGGGCCGATGCCGTCGTCGGCGGTGCAGAGCGCCTGCCGGTGGGGGTGGCGATTCCCGGCTCGGAGTCACCGCGCGACGGCCGCATCCGCAATGCCAACTCCACCGTGCTCAACGGCCAGCCGTTGCGGGAAGACCTGCAGCGCCTGCTGGCTCGCCCGGTGCGGCTGCGCAACGATGCGAACTGTCTGGCCATCAGCGAAGCGGCCGACGGCGCCGGTCGCGGCGCGGATACGGTGTTTGCGGTGATCCTGGGCACCGGGGTCGGCGCCGGCATTGTGTGCAACGGCCGCGAATGGGCCGGCGCCAACGGCGTGGCTGGCGAGTGGGGTCACAACCCGCTGCCGTGGCCGCGCGCGTCATCCGCCTGGGGCGAGGTGCCGGGGCCGCGCTGCTGGTGCGGGCAGCAGGGCTGCATCGAAACCTGGCTCAGCGGCCCGGCGTTCGCGCGCGACCATGCGCGGCACAATCCGCAAAGCTCGTTGCAGCTGGCGCCTGACCTCGTCGCCGCGATGCGCGCGGGCGACGCGGCCGCGCGCGCAAGCTACGTGCGCTACGTCGACCGTCTGGCGCGGGCGCTGGCGCAGGTGGTCAACCTGCTCGACCCGCAGGTCATCATCCTCGGTGGCGGCATGGGCAATATCGACGACCTGTATGCCGACCTGCCGCCGCGCATCGCCGACTGGGTGTTCTGCGATGTGCTGCGCACCCGCATCGTCAAGCCGCTGCATGGCGATTCATCCGGAGTGCGGGGTGCGGCGTGGCTGTGGGAGCGGCCTCCGCAAGCTTGATGCGCTGTCCGGCGACCGGCTGTCGGCATCGGCGCCCGTGCGGCGTTGTTGCTGCACAGGCCGGCAATCGCAGGCCGCTCACCAGGGAGTGCTGAGTATGAAATCTCCATCGCTCTGGGCCGCCGGAGCCCTGCTTGCCGCCAGCGGGCTGGCCGGTTGCGTCGTCGCTCCGGCGCCTGCGCCCTATGCCGTTTCGCCCTACCCGGCCTCCCCTTATGGTGGATACGGTTACGTGGTCGCGCCATCGCCGCCGCCACCGCCGGTGCGCGAGGTCATCGGCGTCGCCCCGGCGCCCGGCTACATCTGGATTTCGGGTTACTGGAACTGGGTCGGCGGCCGCTACACCTGGGAGCGCGGCCGCTGGGAGGCCCCACGCCCGGGCTATCGCTGGGTGCCGCATCGCTGGGAACCCTATGGCGGCGCCTGGCGTGGCGCCCCTGGGCACTGGCAGCGGTACTGAGGCGGCGTTCAGCGCCAGCGGTCCGCACAGGCCGCGTTAGCGCCTCACCTCGACCAGCCACATCGATCCGTTGCCTTTGACGCTTTTGCGCGACCGCCACTGGGGGTCGACCACCGTGCCGGCGTGCGCCACCGGCAGCCAGGCGAAGGCGCCGGAGTTCTGGTTGAAACCGTTGGGGTTCTGCCCGCCCATCGCCCACCCCGCTGGCGGGGTGTAGACGTTGTCCGGGTTTTCCGCCGAACCGCTGTAGTCGGCCGGGCCCCAGAACGAGACGACGATGCTGTGATCCCCGGTGGTGGTGATCGGTCGGGCGCTGGAATCCGGCGCGGTGTTGCTGAAGCTCCAGGCGCCGATCTGCGCCGGGCCCTGCAGCACGACGACGTAAACCGTCGCCTCGTCGGCCTCTTGCCCCGGTGCCTTGCGCAGGTTCCACACATGGCCTTCCCCGCCGCGCGCCTGGGGGCAGACGAACAGCGCACTGCCGGCATCGACCCCGGCGTAGGTGTGCATGCGGTCGAGCAGGCGGTAGACGTTGCCCTTGTTGTCGCTGATCGACGCGAGGGTGTGGGTGCTCTGCAGCAGCACCTGCACCAGCACCAGCGCACCGTCTGCCGTGGTCTGCACCGCGGGCGTGCTCAGCGTGGCGACCGGCGTGCCGGCCGAGTTGGCGGCCAGCGCCTGCGCGGCGACCCAGACCTGGTGACGCAAAGGAGAATCCGCCGGCGGCGTGGCGTAACTCGTTGCTTCGCTGACCTGTGCGGCGTAGCCGCCCGCGCCGGCAATGGTCGAGCGGCCTTCGCGATCCTTGCAGCCCCACAGCAGCGCCGGGGCCAGCAGCAACACCCCGAGCCGACCTCTCTGGATCGAACGCGTCACGCCATCGCCGCGGTCAGGGGTTCACGGCGGCCAGCCACATCGATCCGGTCGGGTCGTTGATCGCGTACTTCGCCGACCAGGCCGGGTTCACCTGCGTGCCGGGCGCGGGCTCTGCGCTCCAGGCGAACCCGCCGGAGTTCTGGTCGACCGCATTGCCGTTGTAGCCGCCCAGCGTCCAGCCGGCCGGCGGGGTGTAGACGTTCTGCGTGCCCGTGTAGTCGGCCGGACCCCAGAACGACACGACGATGCTGTTGGCCGCGGTGGTGGTGATAGGCACGGCGCTGTCATACGAGCGGGTGTTGCTGAATGAGGTCTGTCCCAGCCCGCTCGCGCCCGACAGCACCACGACATAAATGCTCGCCTCGTTGTCGCCGTAACCACTGGTCTTGGTCAGGCTCCAGCTCTGGCCCGAACCGCCCTTGCAGTTGGGCTGGCACACGTAGAGATAAGTCCCCGCCGCGCCGGCATATGTGCCCTGACCCACCAGGGTATAGGTGTTGCCCATGTTGTCGCTCAGACCGGCCAGGGTGCCGGTGTTCTGCGTCAGCACCTGCACCAGGATGACGTTGCCGCTGCTTGGCGTGTTGACGGCCGGCGTGGTCAGGACCGGCTTCTGTACGCCCGAACTGTTGGCGGCAAAAGTCGCCGCCGCGACGGACACCGTTCCCTTGCTCGGCGTGGAAGAACTGCCGCTGGACGTACTCGGGGTGGACGTACTCGGCGTGGAGGTGCTCGGGGTGGAGGTGCTCGGGGTGGAGGTGCTCGGCGTGGAGGTGCTCGGGGTGGAGGTGCTCGGGGTGGAGGTGCTCGGCGTGGAGGTGCTCGGCGTGGAGGTGCTCGGCGTGGAGGTGCTCGGCGTGGAGGTGCTCGGCGTGGAGGAACTCGGGGTGGAGGTGCTCGGCGTGGAGGAACTCGGAGTGGAGGAACTCGGGGTGGAGGTGCTCGGGGTGGAGGTGCTCGGAGCGGTGGCCGGATCGGAAGACGTCCCAGTTGCCGCAGTCGGAAGCGCGTTGGGATTGTTCGAGGCTGTGGAGTCGCCGCCGCCTCCGCATCCGGTCAGCAGCCCAGCGACGAGCAAGGCGGCGACTGCCCCGCGCAGGCGATGGCTGTTCGGGAAATGGGCGGGCAGAAAGGTCTTCACGGCGGTTTTCACGAGCGATCCCTTAGCCTGGGCGTTGACAAAACGCAGAACATACCGCAAGCGCGATGACGTCCAGCGCATCGCGGCCATGTTTTGTAACCATCCGGGTTTTGCGCTGCATCAATTCCGCTGCTAGAGTGTCTGCAAACGGCCCTTCTCTGACTCATGCCGCAATCCGCCTATCGGGGTGCCCGAGCCGCGGAAGGATGTTTCCCACAGCCCGCCGGGATACCCGGCAGAAAGTGAGCGCAGATGTTGATGCAGAAATTTCGCGCCAACTCGTACCTGTTTGGCGGCAACGCTCCGTACGTCGAGGAACTGTACGAGAGCTATCTCTCCAACCCCGGGTCGGTTCCCGATCACTGGCGGGAGTATTTTGATGCGCTGCAGCATGTGCCGGCGCTCGACGGCAGCAATGCGCGCGACGTCCCGCATGCCCCGGTGGTGTCGGCGTTTGCGGAGCGGGCCAAGTCGGGCCCGATCCGCACCCTGCAGGCAGCGGCCGACGGCGAGCTGGCGCGCAAGCGCGTCGCTGCGCAGCAGCTGATCGCGGCGTATCGCAACGTCGGAGTGCGCTGGGCCGATCTGGACCCGCTCAAGCGCGCCGAACGCCCGGCGATTCCCGACCTGGAGCCGGGTTTCTACGGCTTTACCGACGCCGACATGGAGACGGTGTTCAACGTCAGCAATACCTTTTTCGACCGCGAAAATCTGTCGCTGCGCGAACTGCTCAACAACTTGCGCGAGACGTATTGCGGCTCCATCGGCGCGGAGTTCATGTACATCAGCGATCAGGATCAGAAGCGCTGGTGGCAGCAGCGGCTGGAATCGACCCGCACCCGCCCGGACTATGGGCCCGATGCGAAAAAGCGGCTGCTCGAGCGACTCACCGCGGCTGAGGGGCTGGAGCGTTATCTGGCGACCCGTTATGTGGGGCAGAAGCGCTTTTCGCTCGAAGGCGGCGAGAGCTTCATCGTGTCGATGGACGTGCTGGTGCAGCGCGCCGGTGAACTGGGGCTGCAGGAGGTGATCATCGGCATGGCGCACCGCGGCCGGCTGAACGTGCTGGTCAACACCCTGGGCAAGCGGCCGCAGGATCTGTTCGACGAGTTCGAGGGCAAGCATGCCGACGATCTGCCCTCGGGCGACGTCAAGTATCACCAGGGCTTTTCCAGCGATGTGTCCACCCCCGGCGGGCCGGTGCACCTGAGCCTGGCGTTCAACCCTTCGCATCTGGAAATCGTCAACCCGGTGGTCGAGGGCTCGGCTCGGGCCCGGCTCGACCGCCGCGGCGACCCGAAGGGCGAAACCGTGCTGCCGGTGCTGGTGCATGGCGACGCCTCGTTTGCCGGGCAGGGGGTGGTGATGGAGACGCTGGCGCTGGCGCAGACCCGCGGCTACACCACCGGCGGCACGGTGCACATCGTCATCAACAACCAGATCGGCTTCACCACGTCCGACCCGCGCGATGCGCGATCGACGCTGTACTGCACCGATGTGGCGAAAATGATCGAAGCGCCGATCCTGCATGTGAACGGCGACGACCCGGAAAGCGTGGCCTTCGCCACCAGCCTGGCGCTCGACTACCGCAAGCAGTTCCATCACGACGTGGTGGTGGACATCGTGTGCTTCCGCAAGCTCGGCCACAACGAGCAGGACACGCCGGCCGTCACCCAGCCGCTGATGTACAAGAAGATCGCGGCCCACCCCGGGACGCGCAAGCTGTATGCCGATCGGCTGGTCAGCCAAGGCGTGATCGGTGCCGACGACGGCGACAAGATGGTGCACGACTTTCGCGCCGAAATGGAGTCGGGCGTCAGCAGCCTGGAGCCGGTGCTGACCAACTTCAAGAGCAAGTTTGCGGTCGACTGGTCGCCGTATCTGGGCAAGCGCTGGACCGACGCGGCCGACACTGCGATTCCCCTGACCGAGCTCAAGCGCCTGGCCGAGCGCATCACCACGGTGCCTCCGAACTTCAAGCTGCATCCGCTGGTGGAAAAGGTCATCGCCGATCGCGCCAAGATGGGCCGCGGCGAACTGCCGCTGGACTGGGGCATGGGCGAGCACCTTGCCTTCGCCTCGCTGGTGGCCAATGGCTTTCCGGTGCGGCTGTCCGGCGAGGACAGCGGGCGCGGCACCTTCAGCCATCGCCACGCGGTGCTGCACGACCAGAACCGCGAAAAGTGGGACGAGGGCACCTACATCCCGCTGCAGAACGTGGTCGAGGGGCAGGCGCCGTTCACGGTCATCGACTCCATCCTGTCGGAAGAGGCAGTGCTCGGTTTTGAGTACGGCTATTCGACCGCCGAGCCGCGCACCCTGGTGATCTGGGAGGCGCAGTTCGGCGATTTCGCCAACGGCGCGCAGGTCTTGATCGACCAGTTCATCTCGGCCGGTGAGGTCAAGTGGGGCCGCGCTAGCGGGCTCACCCTGTTCCTGCCGCATGGCTACGAGGGGCAGGGGCCGGAGCACTCCTCGGCGCGGCTGGAGCGCTATCTGCAACTCTGTGCCGAGACCAATATGCAGGTGTGCCAGCCGACCACCCCGGCGCAGATCTTCCACCTGCTGCGGCGGCAGATGATCCGTCCGTTCCGCAAGCCGCTGGTGGTGATGACGCCCAAGTCGCTGCTGCGTCATCCGCACGCCAAGTCGCCGCTGTCCGATCTGGCGCATGGGCGCTTCGAAGTCGTGCTGCCGGAAACCGAGGACATCGACGCCGCGAAGGTCAAGCGCATCATCGCCTGCACCGGTCGGGTGTATTACGACCTGGTGGCCTGGCGCACCGAGAACAAGATCAGCGACGTGGCCATAATTCGCATCGAGCAGCTCTACCCGTTCCCGCACAAGGCCTTCGCCGCCGAGGTCAAACGCTACCCGCACGCGCGCGACATCATCTGGTGCCAGGACGAGCCGCAGAACCAGGGCGCCTGGTTTTTCGTGCAGCACAACATCCACGAAAACATGCTCGAAGGGCAGAAGCTCGGCTACGCCGGCCGCCCCGCGTCGGCCTCGACTGCGGTGGGCTACTTCGCCAAGCATGCCGAGCAGCAGAAAGAGCTGCTGGCCGCGGCCTTCGGCAAGATCAAGGGCTTTGTGCTGACCCGCTGATCGATGCGCCCGGCGCGGCCAGAGCCGCCGCGCCGGGCCACCGCCTCCGATCTCTCCACACAACAGCCGTTCACCGGCCGGCAGCGTCCGCGCTGCGGCTCACTCGATAACCGGAACCCATCATGGCGCTCATCGAAGTCAAAGTTCCTCAGCTGTCCGAATCCGTCGCCGAAGCCACCTTGCTGCACTGGAAGAAAAAGCCGGGGCAGGCGGTGGCGCAGGACGAAATCCTGATCGAAATCGAAACCGACAAGGTCGTGCTCGAAGTCCCCGCCCCCGCTGCCGGGGTGATGGCGCAGATCGTCAAGGACGACGGTGCCTCGGTCACCAGCGACGAAGTCATCGCCCGCATCGACACCGAGGCGCAGGCGCAGACCAGTCCGCTGCCGGTCACGCCGGTCTCGGCTCCCGCAGCGCCTGCTGCCCCGGCCGCAGCGCCCGCTCCTGCAGCGGCGCCGGCCGCTTCCGCTCCGGCTACGAGCGCGCCGGCGGCTGCGGCGGCCGGGATGGCCATGCCTTCTGCGGCCAAGCTGATGGCAGAGAAAAACCTCACCGCCGCCGACGTGGCCGGCACTGGCCGCGACGGCCGTATCACCAAGGGCGATGTGCTGCAGGCCGCAGTCCAGCCCAGGCCCGCCGCGGCCCCAGCCGCGACAGCGGCCAAACCGGCGCCGGGCGCAGCGTCGATGCCCACGGTGTCGATCCCGGCGCTGCAGCCGGTGGAGGCCGAGCTCGATCTGGCCGCCTATACCGAACGCCCCGAGCAGCGCGTGCCGATGAGCCGGCTGCGTGCGCGCATTGCCGAGCGGCTGCTGCAGTCGCAGGCGACCAACGCCATCCTCACCACCTTCAACGAAGTCAACATGAAGCCGGTGATGGACCTGCGCAACCTCTACAAAGACAAGTTCGAGAAAGAGCACGGGGTCAAGCTCGGCTTCATGAGCTTTTTCGTCAAGGCCGCGGTGCATGCGCTGCGCAAGTTCCCGGTGCTCAATGCGTCGATCGATGGCAACGACATCGTCTACCACGGTTACTTCGACATTGGTATCGCCGTCGGCAGCCCGCGCGGGCTGGTCGTGCCGATTCTGCGCAACGCCGACCAGATGAGCTTTGCCGACATCGAAAAAGCCATTGCCGAGTTCGGCGTGAAGGCGCGCGACGGCAAGCTCACCATCGAGGAACTGACTGGCGGCACGTTCTCGATCAGCAACGGCGGGGTGTTCGGCTCGATGCTGTCCACGCCCATCATCAACCCGCCGCAGTCGGCCATCCTCGGCGTGCACGCGACCAAGGAGCGCCCGGTGGTGGAAAACGGGCAGATCGTCATCCGCCCGATCAACTACCTGGCTTTGAGCTACGACCACCGCCTGATCGACGGCCGCGAAGCCGTGCTCAGCCTGGTGGCGATGAAAGAGGCGCTGGAAGACCCGTCGCGGCTGCTGCTCGACCTCTGAATCTCCGAGCCGGGCCGTGGCCCCCGCGCGCCGTGATGCGGCGCGCAGGGCGACGGCCTCGCGGCACGCCTGATCGCGCCCGTCCAACAACCGTTCACTCGATCTCATCATGTCCAACTCGACTTTCGACGTCATCGTCATCGGCGCCGGCCCCGGCGGCTACATCGCCGCGATCCGCGCCGCGCAACTCGGCCTGTCGGTGGCCTGCATCGACGCCTGGCGCAACGCCGCTGGCGGCCCCGCCCCCGGCGGTACCTGCACCAACGTCGGCTGCATTCCGAGCAAGGCGCTGCTGCAGTCCAGCGAGCTGTTCGAGCAAGCGGGGCACGGCTTCAAGGCACACGGCATCGGCGTGCAAGGGCTGACGATGGACGTCGCGGCAATGCAGGCGCGCCGCGCCGCGGTGGTGCGGCAGAACAACGAGGGCATCCTCTACCTGTTCAAGAAAAACAAGGTCAGTTTTTTCCACGGCAGCGGCCGGCTGGCCGGCGGCAGCGCCGAGGCGGGCTGGCAGGTCGCGATGGCGGGCAAGGACGGCGAGCAGACCCTCACCGGCAAGCAGGTGATCGTCGCCACCGGCTCGGTGCCACGCAGTCTGCCGGGAGTGGAGTTCGACGAAGACCGCGTGCTGTCCAACGACGGCGCGCTCGCGCTGGTCGCGGTACCCAAGACTCTGGGCATCATCGGCGCTGGGGTGATCGGGCTGGAGCTGGGCAGCGTGTGGCGGCGGCTGGGCGCGCAGGTCACGCTGCTCGAAGCCATGCCCGAGTTTCTCACCGCCGCCGACGCGCAAGTGGCGAAAGAAGCGTTCAAGCAGTTCACTCGGCAGGGGCTGGACATCCAGCTCGGCGCGAAGATCGGTGCGATCAAGCCGGGCAAGAGCGGGGTCACGGTGGAGTGGACTGACGCCAAGGGCCAGGCGCAGACCCTCAAGGTCGAGCGGCTGATCGTGTCGGTGGGGCGCAAGCCCAATACCGCCGGGCTGGGGCTGGAGGCGGTCGGTCTGGCGCTGGACGAGCGCGGGTTCATCCCCGTCGATGCCGACTGCCGCACCGCTCTGCCCGGCATCTGGGCCATCGGCGACGTGGTGCGCGGGCCGATGCTGGCGCACAAGGCCGAGGAGGAGGGCGTGGCGGTGGCCGAGCGCATTGCCGGGCAGAAGCCACATGTGGACTTCAACACCGTGCCGTGGGTGATCTACACCGCGCCCGAGATCGCCTGGGTCGGGCAGACCGAGCAGGCGCTCAAGGCCGCTGGCCGCGCCTACAAGGCCGGCAGCTTTCCGTTCATGGCCAATGGCCGCGCGCGGGCGCTGGGTGATACCACGGGATTCGTCAAGGTGCTGGCCGATGCGAGCAGCGACGAAATTCTGGGTGTGCACATCATCGGTCCGATGGCCTCGGAGCTGATAGCCGAAGCCGCGGTGGTGATGGAATTCAAGGCCGCCGCCGAAGACATCGCCCGAATCTGCCACGCCCATCCAACGCTGTCGGAGGCGCTCAAAGAAGCGGCGCTGGGGGTCGATGGCCGCACGCTGAATTTCTGAGCAGCATGGCGGCGTTGTGGCGGCCGGCGCCGCACTACGATTACTCCATGAATGTCACCGAGTATTTCGAGCAGACCCTGGCCGAGCGCGGCTTCACCGCCGACCCGGCGCAGCTGGCTGCGCTGGCCCGGCTGCAGCGCTGCTACGACGAGTGGGTGAGCTACAAATCGCGCCGCTCCACTGCGATTCGCCGCATGCTGGTGCACCCCGAACTGCCGCGTGGGGTCTATCTGTGGGGCGGGGTCGGGCGCGGCAAGACCATGCTGATGGACGCGTTCTACATCACCGTTCCGGTGGTGCGCAAAACCCGGCTGCACTTTCATGAATTCATGCGCGACGTGCAGCAGGAAATGGCCGAGATCCAGGGCACGGTCGACCCGCTGGAAGAGCTGTCGCGGCGCATCGCGCGGCGCTTTCGTCTGATCTGCTTCGACGAGTTCCACATCTCCGACGTCACCGACGCGATGATTCTGTACCGCCTGCTGCAGGGGCTGTTCGACAACGGGGTGCAGATGATCGCCACATCCAATTTCCACCCCGACCAGCTCTACCCGGACGGGCTGTACCGCGACCGCATCCAGCCGGCGATCGACCTGCTGAAGGAGAAGCTCGACATCGTTCAGGTCGATGCCGGGCACGACTACCGCGCGCAGGCCATCGGCGACTTGGAAAAGACCTACATCACCCCGCTGGGCCAGCAGGCCGATGCGGAAATGGAAAAGGCTTTCGACCGCCTGGCCGACTGCGCCGAGGAAGACCCGACGCTGCGGGTCGAGGGCCGCGAGCTGGTGGCCAAGCAGCGCGCCGGTGGGGTGGTGTGGTTCGACTTCAACACCCTGTGCAACACCCCGCGCTCGCAGAACGATTACCTCGACCTGGCCGCCCGGTTTCACACCATTTTGGTCTCAGACATTCCGCAGATGGGCGAGGACATGGCCAGCGCCGCGCGGCGCTTCACCCTGCTGGTCGATGTGCTGTACGACCAACACGTGCGACTGATCGTGTCGGCCGCGGTACCGCCCGAGCAACTGTTTCTCAAGGGCCAGCTCGCTTACGAGTTCGAGCGCACGGTGTCGCGGCTGCACGAAATGCAGAGCAAGGAGTACCTGCTTGCCGGTCGGCGCGTCGCCGGCGCGCAATTGCTGCCATGAGCCGGGCTGCAGGACTGGGCGCGGCGCTGCTCGCGCTGATTTGCGCATCCGCCGCCTGGGGCGCGCAGCCCACGCCCGAGCAGGACGCTGCCGAGCGCGCAGCACTGCTGCAGCAGCGAGAGGCGCTGGCGCGCGAACATGCGCAGGCGGTGGCGCAGTGCTATCACCGCTTCATGGTCAACGATTGCCTGAATGCGCAGCGGCGGGCCGAGCGCAAGGCGCGCGAAGACATCGACGCCAGGCTGGCTGCGATTGCCCGGCGCGAGCGTGAACGCGCCGCCGCTGCCGAACTGCAGCGGGTGCGAGACAACGAGCGGGCCGCGCGTGAGGCCACGCCGCCCGCGGCCGACGTCAGCGCGGCGCAGGCGCGGCGCGAAGCGGCCGAAC
>CAYMDM010000054.1:0-18807 GCA_964389235.1 uncultured Burkholderiaceae bacterium | reverse complement strand
TCCATTTGCGATTAAAGGCCCATTGAACTCGTCGCGCCTCAGCGAGACAGATCGGCATTGGTCACGATTTTCGGTGTCAGGAACACCATCAGCTCGTCCTTCTGGATGCTCTTGCTGTTGGTCTTGAACAGGTAGCCAAGCACCGGGATGTCGCCGAGCAGCGGGATTTTGTCGGTGGTGTTCTGCTCGGTCGAGCTATAGATGCCGCCCAACACCACGGTGCCGCCGTTTTCCACCTGCACCTGGGTCGTCACGGTGTTGGTGTTGATCGCCGGCCCCGAAACGGTGTTCTGACCGACGCTGTCCTTGTGGATTTCGACGTTCATGATCACGTTGCCGTCCGGCGTGATCTGCGGCGTGACGTCAAGACTCAGCACCGCCTTCTTGAACGACACCGAGGTCGCGCCGCTGGAAGTGGCCTGCTGGTACGGAATTTCGGTGCCCTGCTCGATCGTCGCCTTCTGCATATCACCGGTGATCACCCGCGGCGAGGAAATCACTTTGCCCTTGCCGTCGGCTTCGAGTGCAGAGAGTTCGAGGTTGATGAAACGGTTGGCCGCCGCACTGAACAGGCTGATCGCCAGCGCGCCAGGGGCCACGCCGCCGAGCACCGCGTTTGTGATGGTGTTCGCCGGGAGGTTGACGAACTGGGAATCTCCCAGAGTCGCGCCGCCGGCCCCCGGCTGGTTGGTCTGGTTGGCGACACCCAGGTAGTCCCCGCCGATCGTCCCGTAGGTGTTGCCCCCGAGCTTCACGCCCGGCACCCCCCCTTGCAGACCGCGGGCATCGGTGTAGCCGAGCTTGGCGCCCAGCGCGCGGCCGAAGGAGTCCGTCGCCTCGACGATGCGCGCCTCGATCAGCACCTGCCGCACCGGCTTGTCGATCTTGGCGATGAACTGGCTGATCTCTTCGAGTTTGGACGGAATGTCGGTGACGAAAATCTGGTTGGTGCGCGGGTCGGCCAGCACGGTGCCGCGCGGCGAAAGAATGCGGGAGGTCGGCGCCGCAGCCACGCTGCCCAGACCCGGCAGCAGCGGCGAAACGGCTGGCGTCGCCCCCGGCGCCACCCCGCCTGCGGCACCCGTCAGCAGCGCGACGACATTGGCAGCCTTCTGGTAGTTGAGCTGGAACACCTCGCTCTTGAGGGGCTCGAGTTGTTCAAGCGACCTCTTCGCTTCGAGGTCGGCCTTTTCACGCGCCAGGATTTCTTCACGCGGGGCGATCCACAGCACATTGCCTTCCTTGCGCTCACCCAGCCCCTTGGCGCGCAGGATGATGTGCAGAGCCTGATCCCACGGCACGTCCTTCAGCCGCAAGGTGAGGTTGCCGGTGACGCTGTCGCTGACAACGATGTTCAGGTGCGTGAAGTCGGCGAACACCTGCAGCAGCGAGCGCACGTCGATGTTCTGGAAATTCAGCGACAGCTTCTGCCCGTGGTAGCCCGGCCCCTGACCCTGCACCAGCGCGTTGGGGTTGGGCTTGACCGGGCGCATTTCCAGCACGAACTGGTTGTCGGCCTGGTAGGCGCTTTGCTCATAGTCGCCGCTGGGCTGCACGACCATGCGCACCTTGTCGCCCATCTGGAAGGTGGTGATGGTTTTCACCGGGGTGGCAAAGTCGGTCACGTCCAGGCGGCGGCGCAGATCGGGCGGCAGCGAGGTCTTGAGGAAATCGACCACCACGTTCTGGCCCTGCTGCTGGATGTCCACCCCGACCTGGTTGTTCGGCAGGCCGACGATGATGCGCCCCGCGCCGTCGGTGCCGCGGCGGAAGTCCACCGACTGCAGCGGCAGTTGCTGCGCGTTGGTGCTCTGCGCGAAGTGCACGGTCTGCCCCTGCGGCGCGCCGCTGGCCAGCCCCGAGCCGCTGTCGTGCGTGGTGTCGAGCAGCACCAGCAGCCGCTTGCCGTCGAGCTGGGTTTTGTAGGTTGCGGTCTGCCGCAGGTTGAGCACCACGCGGGTGCGGCCCTGGGCCTGCACCACATTGGCCGAGCGCAGATTGCCTTGCTCGAAATTGACGGTCTGCGAGTTCAGCGCCGAGGTGACACCGGGGAAATCGAGCACGATGCGCGCGGGCTGGTCGATCGAAAACCCGTTGGGCACGGCCGGCAGCGGCTGCGCCAGTTCGATCTGCACCACGGTCTGCGTGCCCTGGCGACTGGCCGACACGCTCTGGATGGCGTTGCCTTCGGCCCAGGCCGGCATCGCGGCGGCCAGCATGGCGAGCATTGCCGCGAACCCCATTGCCACGGTCAGCCGCGCTGACGCCAGAAACCTAGTCATTTTGTGCTCTCCTGCAATTGAAGGGATGCCGGGCGCTCGACCCAGTCGCCAGTGGCGTCCTGCACCAGTTCCCTCAAATCGACTGCCGAATCGGTGATTTTGGTAACCTTGCCGAAATGCTGGCCCATGTATTCGCCGACGTGCACGCGGTACAACAGGTTGCCGGCCTGCACCAGCGCATACTGCTTGCCCGCGATCTTGACCGTGCCGACCATCTGGATCTGGTCGAGCGAATACGCCTCCAGCGGCTGCTTGGGCCGGTTGAGCTCGGCCTGCAGCAGCGGGTTGAGCTGCTGCACTTCCTGTTTGGCGCCAACCTCGAACTTGGCCGCGGAAAACGGGTCGATGCCGATGCTGGGGTCGTACACCGCCGGGACGAAGGGCTTGGGCGGCTCGATCGGCTTGACTTGCGGATGCATCTGCGCCCGCTGCTCGGCCATCCAAGCGCGCAGGTCTTCATGCTGCTGACCGCAGCCAGCCAGCAGCGCGGCGGCGCCCAGCGAGCAGCACGCCAGCGCGGCGCGCAGCGAAAAGCGGCTCATTTCTTGCCCCCTTTCTGCTGCTCCCTGGCCTGCGCGGCGATTTCTTCCTTGTCGAGATAGCGGAAGGTCTTGGCCGTGGCGTCCATGGTCATCGCTGGCCCGCCCTTGGCATTGTTGGCGGTCAGGGTGATGTTGTTGAGGGTGACGATGCGCGAGAGCTTGGCAATGTCAGACGCAAACCCGGCCAGGTCGGTGTAGCCGCCCTGCAGCTTGATCGCGATCGGCAGCTCGGCGTAGTAAGGCTTGACGTCCACCTGCCCGGGGCGGAACAGCTCGAACTGCAGCCCGCGGCCGATACCCGCCTGGTTGATGTCCGACAGCAGCGCGTCCATTTCCGCCTTGCTCGGCAACTGCTTCTCCAGCAGGGTGACGTACTGCTGCACCTGCGCCTTCTGCGCCTTGAGCAGATCGAGGCTCACGGCCTGCGCCAGCTTGGTCTTGTATTCGTCGCGCAGTTGCCGCTCCTGCTGCTGGTCGGCGTCGAGCTGAGCCTTGCTGTCCGACAGCCAGAGATACCAGCCCAAGGCAACGGTCAGCAGCGCCGCCAGCACGTAGACGGTGACCCGCGGCAGCCGCGGCCAGGCGCCGGGGTCGTTCGGGTTCAGCCCCTTGAACTGAGCCGAGGCTTTGTCGTACCAGCCCTTGAGGTCGATGTTGAGCGAGGGTTTGGTGGCCATGATCGTCGTCCTCGGTCCATCAGGCCGCGGGCTTGGCCGGCGCGCTCGCCGCCCCGGCAGGAGCCGAACCATCGGGCGAAGGCCGCTTGAGCGAGGCACGCAGTTGGAACTGGGCGACCACACGCTGGCCGCTGGCGCTGCCCTTGTCGCCGGTCATCTGCGAACGGATTTCGATCAGTTCGGGCTTTTCCAGCCAGCCCTGGTCGTTGGACAGATTGCGCAGAAAGTCGGCCACGCGCTCCTGGCTCAGCGCCAGCCCCTGGATCAGCACGGTGTTGCCTTCCTGCTTGATCTGGGTGAGTTGCACCCCGGCTGGAGTGTCGCGGGTGAGGTCGTCGAACAGATGCACCGGCAGATTGCGATCGGCCTGCAGGCCTTCGACCGCCTGCTGGCGGGCCCGCAGCGCGTCGATTTCCTGCCGCAGCGAGGCAATGTCCTTGATCTGCGCATCGAGCTTGGTGATTTCGGCCTTGAGAAAGTCGTTACGGCTTTCCTGCCGGGCGATCATTTCACTCAGCACGGTGTAGCCCAGCGCGAGGATCAGCCCGCCGATGACAATGGCCAGCACCACCCCGGCGTAGAACGCCTCGCGCCGCTTCTTGCGCTTGGCCTCGCGGTGCGGCAGCAGGTTGATGAGAACGATGTTCATGGCGGCTTATTGCAGGAAACGCCGCATGGCCAGGCCGCAGCTGGTGAGATAACTCGGCGCCTGGCTGCGCAGCTTTTTCTCGCGCACCGTGTCGGCAACGGTCATGCCCTCGAACGGATTGATGACCATGCAGGCCACTGATGCCGTCGCGGTGATTTTTTCGGCCAGCCCCGGCAGCGCCGAGGAGCCGCCGGCCAGCAGGATGTAGTCGACCCGGCCGAACGGGGTGGCGCGATAGAAAAACTGCAACGCCCGCGCCACCTCTTGCGTGAGGCTGTCCATGAAGGGCAGCAGCACCTGGGTGGAATAGTCTTCCGGCAGATCGTTGGCGCGTTTTTTCGCCTCGGCCTCCTCCAGCGAATAGCCGTAGGTGCGGGCAATCATTTGCGTCAGTTGCGCGCCGCCGAATGCCTGGTCGCGGTCGTACAGGGTTTCGCCGTTGCGCAGCACCTGCAGGCTGGTGGCCGAGGCGCCGACCTCGAACAGCGCCACCAGCAGATCGTGCCCGCCACGCGGCAGCCGCTCGATCAGCCGCTGCGCCGCCAGCCGTGAGGCGAAGGCCTCGATGTCGATGACTGCAGGCTTGAGCCCGGCGGCTTCGGCCACGCCGCGCAGGTCTTCGACCTTTTCCCGGCGCGAGGCGGCGATCAGCACCTCCTGATCGCCGGGGGAGTTCGGGCTGGGCCCCAGCACGCAGAAGTCCAGCGCGACTTCGTCGATCGCAAACGGAATGTACTGGTTGGCCTCGCTCTCGACCTGCACCTCGATTTCTTCTTCGCGCAGTTCACCGGGCAGGACGATTTTTTTGGTGATCACCGCCGACGGAGGCAGCGCCAGCGCGACCTGCTTGGCCTTGGTGCCGCTTTTGCGCACCACCTTGCGCACGACCTCGACCACGTCGTCGAGCTTTTCGATGTTGCCATCGACCACCGCGCCCTTTTCCAGCGGCTCCATCGCCGCGCGCAGCAGGGTGTACTGGCCGCGGTCGTCCATGTCGAGCTCGACCAGCTTGACGCTGGAGCTGCTGATGTCGAGCCCGATCATCGGCGCGTAGCGCTTGCGGAACAGACTGCCGAATGCGGCCACGAGAGTTTCCCCCGGTCTATTGTGGAAAAGCGATGCACCAGCTTGCACGGCGCCCCGAATTCCGCCGCACCGGTTGCCGGTGTTCACTATTTTTCTGCGATGCTAACAACAAGCCTTTGTTTCTCCGCGAGGAAAAACGCGCACTTCGTTGCGATCGTTGTGATTCGGATACGGCACACGCCAACGCAGACTTGAGCACAAAGTCTCGCCGCGGGGTCGGATTTTTATAATTTGCCGCTTTCGCAGCCCTCGCCGGCTGGCTCTCGCCGCTTCGCCCGTCTCGATTTCTGCCGCGCCACCGGCGCCTGACCGCGCGCTTCCAGGTGCCGCGGCCCGCTCCCGATCCCCATGCCCACCGAACCGTCGGCTGCCTCGCCCAGCCCCCCCCCTCGACCGCACCGCGGCGGTCGCCGGCCGCTGTGGCTGCGGCTGCTGTTGGGCAGCATCGCCACCGTCCTGGGGCTGACGCTGGCGGCGGTGCTGGCGGTGGGCGTTGCGTTGGCGCTGGCCTGGCCGCGGTTGCCCGATGTCAGCGAGCTGCGGGCCTACCAGCCGTTGCTGCCGCTGCGGGTGTACTCGGCCGACGGGGTTTTGCTGGGCGAATTCGGCGAGGAGCGCCGCGCGTTCGTGCCGATCGGCCAGATGCCCGACCTGCTGAAAAAGGCCGTGCTCGCGACCGAGGACGACCATTTCTACTCGCACAGCGGCATCGACTGGGCCGGGGTGGTGCGCGCCGCCCTTGCCAACCTGGAGCACGCCCGCAGCCAGGGTGCGTCGACCATCACCATGCAGGTGGCGCGCAACTTCTACTTGAGCCGCGAAAAGACCTTCACCCGCAAGCTGTTCGAGGTGCTGCTGGCGCTGAAAATCGAAACCGAGCTGAGCAAGGACCAGATCCTCGAGCTGTACATGAACCAGATCTACCTCGGGCGCAAGGCATATGGCTTTGCCGCTGCGGCGCAGATCTACTTCGGCAAGCCGCTGACCGAGCTCAGCCTGGCGCAGATGGCGATGCTCGCCGGCCTGCCCAAGGCGCCGTCGGCCTACAACCCGATGAGCAACCCGCAGCGGGCGCGGCAGCGGCAACTGCATGTGCTCGCCCGCATGCAGACCCTGGGCTGGATCAGCGCGCAGCAGGCCGACGCAGCGCGCAACGAGCCGCTGAACCTGCGCACCAGCGCGCCGGTGCGCGATCTGCACGCCGGGTACGTGACCGAGACGGTGCGGCAGCAGGTTTACGCGCAGTTCGGCGCCTCCACCTACACCCGCGGTCTGGAAGTGACGACCACCATTCGGGTGCGCGACCAGCTCGCGGCGTGGAAGGCCGTGCAGTCCGGGGTGATGGCGTACGAACTGCGCCAGCCGTACCGCGGCCCCGAGGCGTTCATCGACCTGCCGAAATCGGTGAGTGAAATGGGCGCCGCGGTCGAGCAGGCCTGCGCCGACCAGCCCGTAGCCGACGAACTGCCCTGCGCGGTGGTGCTGGCTGCCAGCCCGAAGGAAGTGCAGGTGATGCTGGCCTCGGGCGAGGTGCTGCGCATCGGCGGCGATGGGCTGCGCCAGGTGCGCGCGCTGGGGCTGGGCGACAAGGCGCAGCCCAACGTCAAGCTACGCCCGGGGGCGGTGGTGCGGGTGTACCGGCAGGGCGAGGATCGCTGGGTGGTCACCCAGTTGCCCACGGTGCAGGCTGCGTTCGTCTCACTACAGCCGGTCACCGGCAGCATTGTCGCGATGGTCGGCGGCACCGACTTCGCGCGCAACCAGTTCAACCATGTCACCCAGGCGTGGCGGCAGCCGGGGTCGGCGTTCAAGCCCTTCATCTACTCGGCCGCGCTGGAAAAGGGGATCACCCCGCTGACCGTGGTCAACGACGAGCCGCTGTTCTACCCCGCGACCAAAAACGGTGGCGAAGCCTGGGAGCCGAAAAATTACGACGGCAAATACGACGGCCCGATCACCGTTCGCCGCGCGCTGGCGCAGAGCAAGAACATGGTGGCCATTCGCATTCTTGAGCGCATCGGCCCGCGCTTTGCGCAGCAGTGGGCGACGCGCTTTGGCTTCGAGGCGAGCAAGCAGCCGCCCTACCTCACTCTCGCGCTGGGCGCTGGCAGCGTGACACCGCTGGAAATGGCCACCGCCTACGGGGTGTTCGCCAATGGCGGCTATCGGGTCGCGCCGTTTCTGATCAGCCGAATCACCGACAGCAACGGCCGGGTGCTGGTGCAGGCCAAGCCGCAGCGCGCCGGCGACCCGGCGCTGCAAACGCTGTCGTCGCGCAACGCCTATGTGATGAACAGCCTGCTGCAGGAGGTCACCCGCAGCGGCACCGCGGCCAAGGCGCAGGCCACCCTCAAGCGCCCGGACCTCTACGGCAAGACCGGCACCACCAACGACGCGATGGACGCCTGGTTCTGCGGCTTCCAGCCCACGCTGGTCGCGGTGGCCTGGGTGGGCTACGACACCCCGCGCGAACTCGGCGCCAAGGAAACCGGCGGCGCGCTGGCCCTGCCGATCTGGATCGACTACATGCGCACCGCGCTGCAGGGCGTGCCGGTGATGACTTACCCCGAGCCGCCCGGCATCACCGTGGAAAACGGCGAGCCGGTGTTCTCCGAATTCGCCGGCGGCGCCGGGGTTTCATCGATCGGCGTCACCGCCGTTCCGGCGCCGGTCAGCTCGCAGGAGCGCAACAGCATCCTCGATCTGTTCCGCGCGAACTGAGCGCAGATATTGCGTTCAACGCAGATCGCCGAGGTCGAGCGTCGGGCCGCCGAGCGCGGCCATCACCCGCGCGATCGCCGCGCCCAGGGTTTCGTCGCTGCGGGTGTCGCGCCACGCGGCACCGTCCCACACGTAGTGATGAGCCCCGGTGCGCGCGGCCAGCCAGATCTGGTGCGTGGGCTGCTGCTTGTTGATGACCAAGGCTTCGCCGCTGTCGAGCTCGATTTTCAGCACCGAAGTGCCGTCGCGCTTGCTGTCCAGATCGGCAGCATCGGCCGCGGCCTCGATCGCGGCCAGCGCCTGTTCGGCCAGTTGCAGGTAGCGGGTGTCGTCGAGAGTGTCGGCCATGGGCGTTGATACACTGAAACGCGATGAAACCGCAGCTTACCCGAGCCGATTCGACCCTCACGCCGCTGCGCGCTTTGGCCGCCGCGGGCGCGGCGCTGGCCGCGCTGCTGCTGACCGGCTGCGGCCAGCCGGGGCCGCTCTACCTGCCGCCAGCGGTGAGCGCGCCCGCCGCTCAGCCCGGCGTCGCGCCGGCAGCTTCAGCCGCAGCGACCGCGCGTTGAGACCTGAACCGATCGACGAACCCGCACCTTCCCTCGACCGCCCGATCCGCCTTTTTTCTACCCCGACCGAGCCCATGCACCGCATCGACCTGCCCAACCTGCCCGGCCATCCCCACATTGCCTACGACGGCCCGACGCTGCGCATCGAAGCCCGCCCGGCCGCCGAACTGGCCGCCGAATTCGGCACACCGCTTTATGTGTATTCGCGCGCGGCGATCGAGGCGGCCGCGCAGGCATATGAAGCGGCGGCAGCCGGGCAACGGGTGGCGCTGCGCTATGCGGTCAAAGCCAATTCCAGCCTGGCGCTGCTGCAGCTGCTGGCGCAGCGCGGCTGGGGCTTTGACATCGTGTCGGGCGGTGAACTGGCGCGGGTGCTGGCCGCCGGGGGCGACCCGGCGAAGACGGTGTTTTCCGGTGTCGGCAAGCGCGACGACGAACTGCGCGCCGCGCTGCGCGCCGGCATCGAGTGCTTCAACGTCGAAAGCGAAAGTGAGCTGGAGCGGCTCAACCGCATTGCCGGGGAGATGGGTGCCGTCGCCCCGGTCAGTCTGCGTATCAACCCCGAGGTCGATGCCCACACCCACCCTTACATCGCCACCAGCCTGCGCGACAGCAAGTTCGGCATCGCGCAGGGACTGGCGCCCCGCGCCTATGCCGACGCGGCACTGCTGCCGCACCTGCGGGTGGTCGGCATCGCGTGCCACATAGGCTCGCAGATCACCGACACCGAGCCCTACATCGAAGCACTCGACCGCGTGCTCGACCTGGTCGAGCAGATCGAACACCGCGGCATCCGGCTCGAACACGTCGATCTCGGCGGCGGGCTGGCCGCGCGCTACGACCATCAGGCCGCCCCGGACGCGGGTACGTGGATGGGCACGCTGCTGGCGCGGCTGAACCATCGCGGCCACGGCCATCGCCCTGCGATGTTCGAGCCGGGGCGGTCGATCGCGGCGAGCGCCGGGGTGTTGCTGACCACGGTGATCGGGCTCAAGAGCACCCTGGACAAGCATTTCGCCGTGGTCGACGCGGCGATGAACGACCTGATGCGCCCGGCGCTGTACGAGGCCTGGCATGGCGTCGTCCCGGCCGAGCAACGCAGCAGCGGCAAACCCCAGCGGGTCGACGTGGTCGGCCCGGTGTGCGAGTCCGGCGACTGGCTGGCGCGCGACCGCGAGCTCGATGTGCGCGAGGGCGAGGTGCTGGCGATTCTGTCGGCCGGCGCCTACGGCATGAGCATGGCGTCGAACTACAACACCCGCCCGCGCGCCGCCGAGGTGCTGGTCGATGGCGACCGTGCCCATCTGATCCGCGAACGCGAAACCGTCGAACAACTGCTGGCCAACGAACACCGGCTGGTGTTCTGACCCCGCCGACCGACGCGTTCAATCCGTGACGGGCATCGGCACTCAGGCCCGCGCGGCAAGCTGGGCGCGCTGCCGCAGCCGGTCGCGCAGCGCGCGCCCGACCCGCCACAGCAACAGCGCCGCGAACATTGCGGCGTAGAGCTTGGGCTCGGCGGTGTTGTTCTTCGCCAGCTTGAACCACCAGAAGTGCAGCACCGCCGCCACCGCGATCACATAGACCAGACGGTGCAGCGCCTTCCAGCGAGCCGCGCCGAGACGCCGGATCATGCCGTTGGTCGACGTCGCAGCCAGTGGCAACAGCATCAGCAGCGCGGAAAGTCCGGCGAGAACGAAGGGGTGCTTGGCGACGTCCTGCACGATCTGGCCGAAGTCGAAGTCGTTCATCAGCCACACGTAGCAAAAGAAGTGCAGCGCGGCATAGAAAAAGGTGAACAGCCCGAGCATGCGCCGCAACCGCGCCAGTTCGGTCAGCCCGGTCAACTGGCGCAGCGGCGTGACGGCCAGGGTGAACAGCAGAAAGCGCAGCGCCCACAGCCCCGTGTGCCACATCAGGGTCTGCTGGGGATTGGGGCCAAGCTGGACGGTGAATGCCCGCCACACCAGATCGGCGAACGGCAGCAGCGCGAGCACGAACACCGCCGGCTTGAACCAGCGCGCGCCGACGGTGGCCCGCCGCAGCCGCAGCGCAAGCCCCGCGTTGCCGCGGGCAGAAGGGGTGGGCATCGGCGCGGCCACGGGGTCAGAAGTCCTTGGTCAGATTCATGCCCGCGTAGAGCGAGGCGACCTGCGCACCGTAGCCGTTAAACATCTCGGTTTTTTTTCGCGGCGCGAACAGGCCACCGAAAGCGCCACCGGCGCCGATCGGCCGCTCGGTCGCCTGGCTCCAGTTCTGCGGGCTGACGTTGGGGTTGACGTTGGAATAGAAGCCATACCACTGCGGCACCGCGCGCATCCAGGAGGTGATCGGCTGCTTTTCCACCAGCCGGATGCGCACAATGCTCTTGCCGCCCTTGAAGCCGTATTTCCACGGAATGACCATGCGCAGCGGCGCGCCGTCCTGGTTCGGCAGCACCTTGCCGTACAGCCCAAAGGTCAGCAGCGTGAGCGGATGCATCGCCTCGTCCATGCGCAACCCTTCCAGGTAAGGCCATTGCAGGATCGGGTCGTTCTGCCCCGGCATTTCCGCCGGGTCGAGCAGGGTGATGTATTCGACGAACTTGGCGTTGCCGGTCGGATCCACCGCCTTGAGCAGATGCGACAACGAGTAGCCGACCCACGGCACGACCATCGACCACGCCTCGACGCAGCGATGGCGATAGACGCGCTCTTCCATCGGCGCGAGCTTGAGCAGATCGTCGATATCGAAGGTGCGCGGCTTGTGCACCTCACCCTCGACCACCACCGTCCACGGACGGGTCTTGAGCGAGCCGGCGTACCGCGAGGGATCGCTCTTGCTGGTGCCGAACTCGTAGAAGTTGTTGTAGGTCGTGATGTCAGCGTAAGGGGTCGGCGGCTCGGTGGTCGAAAATGCGGCGTTGCGCTGCGCCGGCAGAGCGGCCAGGTTGGCGGGCGCCGCCGGTGCGGCATGGGCCGACTCCAGCCGAGCGCCCACCGCCGCAGCGGCGGCTCCCAGCCCGGCCAGGGCGATGAAGCGGCGGCGGTCGCGCCACACTTCGGGCGGGGTGATGTCGGAAGGGACGGGGTGTTCGAACCCCTGATCTCGACGCGAAGTCATGGCACGGTCTCCTGCAAAAGTGCTGCGGCCAAGTTGCCGCTTATCCAGCCATACGCTGCAGATGGACGCCCGGATGCGGCGGTTTATTCCCTGCTGGCAGGGCAACCGCGCTCTGCCGCGCAACAGCACGCCCCGCACCTTAACGCGCCAGCCGAACCCGCCGTGTCGCAGGGGCATGCGCGTTCCCCTCGCACGCGACTTGTCGCCGGGGAGGCCATGAAAAAGGGGCGCCGCTGGCGCCCCTGTTCGTTCGGAAAAGTTCCGCTTTACAGCTTGCCGTAGGAATGCAGGCCGGAGAGGAACATATTGACCCCGAGGAAGGCGAAGGTGGTGACCAGCAGACCGGTCAGCGCCCACCAGGCGGCGACCTGGCCGCGCAGCCCCTTCATCAGTCGCATGTGCAGCCACGCTGCGTAGTTCAGCCAGACGATCAGCGCCCAGGTTTCCTTCGGGTCCCAGCTCCAGTAACCGCCCCAGGCTTCGGCCGCCCACAGCGCGCCGAGGATGGTGGCGATGGTGAAGAAGGTGAAGCCGATCGCGATGGACTTGTACATCACGTCGTCCATGACTTCGAGCGAAGGCAGGTGCGAGGCGATGCGCTTGCGGCCATACAGAATGCCGCCGACGATGATCGCCGACACCCCGGCGAACACGCCCCAGTACTCGGAAATCCCGCCCTGACGGAACACCAGCGGCTCGAAGAACATCACAAAGCCGATGATCCACAGCGGCGCGAGCTTCCACCACGAGGTTTCGTTCGCGTGCGACTTGATCAGGTAGGCGAAGCCGACCATCGCCGCGATCGCAAAAGTACCGTAACCGATGAAGTTCGCCGGCACGTGCAGCTTCATCCACCAGCTCTGCAGCGCAGGCACCAGCGGCTGAATCTCGTAGGCGTTCTGGATCATGCTGTACCACAGCAGGAAGCCCACCGCGGCGCTGACCACCAGCATCGCAAACGCGCCCATGCTGCGGGTCTTGTACTTCTGCTCGAAATACAGATACAGGATGGTGGTCAGCCAAGAGAACAGCACGAACACTTCATACAGGTTCGACAGCGGGATGTGGCCGATGTCCGGGCCGATCTGATAGCTCTCGAACCAGCGCATCATCGTGCCGGTCAGCGCCATGGTCACGCCGACCCAGGCCAGTCGCGAGCCGAACCACTGCGAGAAGTTGGACTGCCAGCCTTTGGCGTCGCGGATCACGCCATCGCCACCGCCCGCGGCCATCGTGCCGCCACCGGCCAGCGCCATGCCGCCGGCGGTGTTCTGCGCCGGGCCGGTGAACATGCCGACCCAGTACGCCGCGGTGCTGAGGAACAGCAGGAACGCCATCCAAAGAATCGCCGACTGGCTGGCGAGGAAATACTTGAGGAAGAACACCTGCTCGCCCCGCGCCAGCGAGGGCTGACCGTTCGGGCCGTAATACAGCCAGATGCCGAACAGCGACAGGCCAGCGACGACCAGCGCGAGATTCTTGATCGCCGTCCAGCCCCAGCCGAGGAACAGCAGCGTGGTGGTTGCGCCGAGGAAAATGAGCTTGACGTAGTAGCTCATGTTCTGGCCGTACTGGCTGAGCACAAAGGCGTCGCCCCCGACGATGAGCAGCAGAAACAGCCAGTCATAGGGCGTTCGCCGGCTCAGGTAGGCGCGCACGCCGGTTTCATTGCGCTTGGGCGCATGGCTGGCCGGTTGCTGGCCCGGCAAGGACGGGGTTTTGCTGGCTAATTCCATCACGGTTCCCTTCAGGTACGTGCTGAATCCGAATGCGCCTGCGGGGAGGACGCGGACGACTCGGGATTGGCGGATGCTACTCCCAGCAGGGCCGAGCGCAGCGTTTCAAAATCTTTCCGGAATTCGAGGGTGCGGCGGTTGGTGCTCATCGCCATCGTGGCTTCGCTGCCGCCCTCGGGACGATCCTTGACAAAAAACCACAGCCGGCGCTCGCGGATGTAGAGCATCGCGAAAACCCCCAGCACCAGCAGCAGTGCGCCGAAATACACCACCACCTTGCCCGGGGCTTTGGCGACCTGGAAGATGCTGGCCTGCACCTGCTGGTAGTTGGTCATCTGCAGATACAGCGGCGCCGGGTAGAAGAAGCTGTCGGACAGCGCGAGCACCGCAGCATTGAAGAATTTCTCGTTTGCGTCGTCCTGCGGGGCCGGCGGCTGGCCGTTCTGCGCCCGCTCGACCTGCCAGAGCTGCCACAGCGCGCCATTGAGCAGCCGCACGAACACATCAGACGCCTTCTGCTGCTGCGCCTCGGGCACCGCGGCCTGCAGATACTCGGCCAGCGCGGGCAGGCCGCCCGGCGCCTCGACCACCGGCTTGCCGGTCTGCGGGTTGGTCGGAATCTCGCCGGCAAAAATATCCAGGGTGCGCAGCGCGGTGGTGGTGAGCTGCTCGCGCAGTTCCTTGGAGGAATTGGGTGGCAGCGACTCGGCCACATAGCGCTGCACCGCCTCGGCGCGCAGCTGCGGGTTGAACAGCGCGGCGCGCAGCTGCATCCAGCCGTCGATGCTGTCCTTGCCGTCGGCCGGGATGCGCAGGTAACGGTAGCTGCCGCCCAGCGAGTCGCGCTCGCCGGCGAGGAACACCCGCTGGCCGTCAAGCTCGACCGGCAGCATGTAGTTGAAGAACTCGTGCGCCTGGCCTGAGGCGTCGCGGATTTTGTAAACGACTGCCGGGCCGACGTTCTGCAGATGGCGCTGGCCGGGCGCGGCCACCGGCGGGCCGAGATGCTGGTCAAAGCCGCTGACCAGCCCGGTCTTGGGCTGCTTGACCCCGGTGGTCTGCGCCGGGCTCATGTCCTGCACGTTGAACACCCGCAGTTCGGTGAACTCAACCTGCAGCTTTTCCTGCCCGTTGGTCAGCTGCTGGCTGCCGCCAACGGTGCCATCGAGCTTGAACGATTTGTCGCTCGGGCCATGCATCGGCCAGGCGCGCAGGTCGAGCTTGGAGCCGCCGTCGGCAAAGCCCGACTGGAAAATGGTCACACCGTCGATGGTCAACGGATGGTTGACCCGGATCACCGCATCGGTTTTCTTGCCGGTCTTGAGATCGGTGATCTGCACGTCGCTGGCAAACAGCCGCGGCATGCCGGTGGAGTAGAAATCGATGTGGAATTTCTTGAGGTCGATGGTGAACGGCAGCGGCTGCAGCAGAACCCCGTCGCCCAGGCTCAGCACCGCCATGTTCGAAGCCCCGCCTTCGGGAATCTGCACATTGCCGCGGTAAGTGGGGTTGTGCGACGACAGGATGTGGTTCTCCGGCACCTGCGAGATGAGCATATTGGTCTTGAGCGGCTCCTTGCCGAACAGCCACATCTGCGCCTTGATCATCATGTCGCCGTCGAACAGCGCACCCAGGCAGATCAGCACGAACGCCGCGTGCGCCAGCACGTAGCCCGCGCGGTTGAGCCCGCCCTTCTTGGCGGCGATCATCGTCGCCCCCGGTTCGCCTGCGGCCGAGTTGCGCTCCTGCACCTTCACCTGATAGCCCTTGGCCTGCAAGGCCGCCGCGGTGCGCTCGACCACGCGAGCGCGGCCCTCGACAAAGCCGGCATGCGCGCGCTCCGGGAAGGCGCGCAGCGCCTGCTCGCGCACGCCCTCCTTAAAGGTGCGCATGTCGACCAGAATCTTGGGAGTGTTGCGGATCAGACAGAGGCTGGTGGACACCACCAGGAAGGTCAGGATCAGCAGGAACCACCACGAGGAGTAGACGTTGTAGAGCTCGCAGCGGCGGAACACGTCGGCCCAGAAGGGGCCGAACTGATCGACGTAATTCGCGTACGGCTGCCCTTGCGTGAGCACGGTGCCGATGATGCTGGCAATGGCCACGACCACCAGCAGCGCAACGGCAAAGCGCATCGACGATAGCAGTTCGACGAAGGCGCGCCAGGCGCGCGAGCCGTGCTGCAGTTCCCAGCCCGAAGTGCTCAGCGAGGTGGAAGGGACGGACGAGGGATTGGCGGACATGGGCGGAACGGTCAGGCTGCGGCGGGTGTGGCGGGCAACTGGCGTGGATCAGACCCCGCAGGCCTCTGGCCCGGGCAGAGCCGGCGAGGTGCCGGCTGGCAGCGCAGCGAAAAATCGAGTCAATATAGCAAAGCGCTGCATCTCGAATCTTGACAAAAACCCAAACCCCTGGGAGCCATCCGGACAGACACACCCTGCGACGCGCAGCGGCTCAACAAAAGAATCTGACGTGGCGCGAAAGTTCCGGTAACGGGAGGTGACAGACTGGATTGACGCGAGCCCGCACGAAAAATCCACAGACGCCTTGCTTACCGCGGCTGCTCCGACGGGGCACGCAGCCCGGCAGCGAAATCGGCGACGGCCGTGATCTGCTTATCGGTCATGCGCGAGGCGATGTCGTGCATTTCCGGGCTGTTGGTGCGGCGGTCATTGCGGAACAGCTGCAGCTGCGCGTCGAGGTAAGCGTTCCACTGCCCGCCGATACGAGGGTAACGGGAGGCCATACCGGCGCCACCGGGCCCGTGACAGGCGGCGCAGGCCGGCACCTGGCGGTCGCGGATGCCGGCCATCCAGATCGATTGCCCCAGCGCCAGGTCTTTGCCGCCCTTGGGCGAAAACGCCGGCTTGAGCGGCTGCCGGCTGTAGTAGATGGCCACGTCGCGGATCTGCTCGGCGCTTAGCGTCGCGGCAATGCCGTTCATGATCGGGTTGACCCGCCGCGGCTTGCCATCCTTGCCCGGCTGGTAGTCGTGCAACTGCTTGACCAGATAGTCCACATGCTGGGCGGCGAGCTTGGGAAACTGGTCGGTCGTCGCGTTGCCGTCCAAGCCGTGGCAAGCGGCGCAGGTCTGCGCCACCTTGGCGCCGGCGGCGACCTGCGCGGCGGTCGGCACCGGGTAGGTGACTTCCTCCTTGACCACGGCCGCAGCCGGGGCATCGGCCGCGTTCGCTGCCACCAGCGCCGACGCGCCCAGCACGGCGCCGAACAGCGCACGGCTCAGCCGGATGACCGATGGGGCGAGGGACTGGCGAGACTCGGCGGCGAACGTTTGCAGCATGGGCGTCGGCAAGACTGGGGCGCGGGGAACAGACGCCTACCGGGCCGGAACGGCTTCGGGCCGGGCGCCGGGCGTTTGTCAGAGCCCGCTGGCGCCTCGACCCGACGGCAACTGGCGGCAGGCAGGGCTGTCGGTAAGATGGCGCATGCTAACGACGCATAAGCGATGACGAATATAGGGAATTCCAGCAGAACCCGGCCGCCGGTGCGCTTCAGCCCGCTGCTGCACAGCGCCCGTTTTCTGGTCACGAGCTCGGCGATGGACAATCTGCCGACCCTGGGGCTGCCGGAAATCGCCTTCGTCGGCCGCTCCAACGCGGGCAAGAGCACCGCGATCAACACCCTGTGCCAGCAGCGGCAACTGGCGTTCGCGTCCAAGACCCCGGGGCGCACTCAGCACATCAATTTTTTCGCCGTCGGGCCGAAAGACCAACCCACCGGGCTGCTGGTCGACCTGCCCGGCTACGGCTACGCCGCGGTCGGCAAAAGCGACAAACAGCGCTGGCAACGATTCCTCGCCCAATACCTCGCCGAACGCGGCCCGCTGGTCGGGCTGATCCTGCTGGCCGATTCGCGCCTGGGGCTGACCGAGCACGACCTCACCCTGCTCGACTACATGGCCCCTGCGGCCGTGCCGCTGCACGTGCTGCTGACCAAGGCTGACAAACTCAGCCGCCAGCAGGGGCTGCGCGCCGCGCAGGCCACCCGCGATCAACTCGCCCAGCACGCGCAGGCAGTGGGCATGACCGCGCCGATTTCGCTGCAGCTATTTTCTGCGACTGCGCTGACCGGGATCGAGGAGGCCTCGAAGCTGATCGAATCGTGGCTGACCGATGCGGCTCAGCCCACCGACGCAATGGATTTCCCGGCCAGCGTGACGTAAGACACACTCGGTCGAAGGCCGGGGTGGGCCGGCCCACCCCAGATCTGCGCCTTTCACCGACTCCGGCTGGCGCAGTCGAAAGACTGTGAAGGTTCAGTCGGATTTGACGATACGCCAGCGGCCATCGGACTGGGCGAGCACCATGTCCGTGTTATCGACCGCACCATTGTTGTATCGGATCTGCACCACCAGCCGCCTGCCGGCCTCGGTGTCGCGCGACCGAACGACCTCGATGCTGGAAATACCGCCTCGGCGCTGCATCTCGGCCTGCGCCGTGGCAAAGGCGAACTGCATCACGCCTCGGCCCATGGCCTGCATGTTCGGGGCGAGCAGCGCGTAGGCATCGTCGAACTTCCCATTCGCGATATCGCGGATGTAGCGCTCGGACACCTCCGCCGTGCCCCCGTCGCTGCCTCCACCGAACAGCCCCTTAACCCAGCCGAGGAATCCGCCGCCCGAATCCCCGCTGGGCGCCGCCGCTCTGGAAACGGCCGGGTTTCCCGCCATGGGAAATCCGAACGTCCCGCTCTGGCCGCCCTGTACGGCTGCCATCAGTTGCCCCCGCAAAGCCGCGAGTTCGTCCGGCGAACCCAGTGCCCAGCCCTGCGAACCCTTGTGTACCAGCACGAACGTCTGCTGCGGCTGGAGATTGCCGAACTGTGCAACGGCTGCCGGTTCACTGGCCCACGGCGCCAGATCCTTCCATTGCCAGCGCACCCCGACCACAGCCCAGTCAGATGGCAATCCGTCTTTGAGCTGCGGCAGTTTCGCGGCCACGGCGGCTTGCACGTCTTTGCGGCTGAGAACCTGTGCATCGGCCACCGTTATGCCACTGGCGACGCACAGCGCGCCTTTGCGGATATAGGTTGGCGCGTTGGGGCCGTAGGCGTAGCGGATCTGCTGGGCAAAACCGTTCTGCACCGGCTGCCCCGCGGTGTAAATGCCCGCCTTGACCAGGGTGTTCAGCCACGCCTGGGTTCGCGTGTCGAAGCCGTTGACGAACACCGGATTGGCCGAGTAGTTGAAGTTGCGCAGGCAGGCCTTCTGCATCAGCTCGGGCTGTGCCTGCTGCAGCCAGGATTGGGCAATGGCGTTGGCCTGCTCGGGCGACGGCCCCTCGCTGCGGCCAAGCAGCCACCAGACGGCCCCGGCAACGATCAGCAGCAGGACAAGCGCGCCGGCCCCGGCGCCCCACAGCAGCGGGCGGCGGGATCCCGCGCCGCCCGCCCGTGGCGGCCGTGCCGAGAACGCGGCGGCCGG
>CAYMDM010000053.1:0-18925 GCA_964389235.1 uncultured Burkholderiaceae bacterium | reverse complement strand
CTGGCAGGGGCTGGGGCGGCTGGCCGCCCAGCTCGCCGGCGAAGCGCTGGCCCGCGCCGGCCGCCGCGTGCAGCCCGAAGCGCTGGCGCAGGCGCAGACCGAACTGCCGGCGTTCGACGCAGCGCCCGGCGTCAGCCTTGCGCTGGACCGCAACCGCCGCCATGCGCTGGCGGTCACCACCGTCTGGAGATCGCGATGAAGCCTCCGCTCCAACCCACCACGCGCGGCCGTGCCGCCGCGTTTGCAATCGCCCTGGCACTCGGCCCCCTGCCCGCCGCGGCGCAGACCCCGAACCCCTCGTTTGCCATCATCGGCCCGATCGAGGCGCTCACCCTGGATTCGGCAGCCGACCCGCTGTCGGGCGGCAGCGTGCGGGTCAACGGTCTGAGCGTGACCCTGCCGCGCAACCTGCTGCTGACCCTGCCCGGGCAATACCTCACCCTCAACGACCTGTTCCGCGGCCCGCATCCCGGCAGCGGCGCCACCCTCGCGCCAGTGCAGCCGCAGAGCGGGCTGGCGCTGGCCGACACCCCACGCCCGACGCTGCCGCTGGAGATGCACCTGATCGGCAACATCGTCGACGGCCGCTACATCGCCGGCCATGCCAAGATCGTGCCGATGGAGCTGGGCACCGGCGCCGGGTTTGTGCGGCAGATCGACATCACCCGCGGCGAGCTGCTGGTCGGCGCCGAACGCACCGCGGGCGAAACCCCGGCGCAGCAGGCCGAGCGCGACGACGCCGCCGCGCGGGTGCGGCTGAACGACCCGCAGGGCGTGCACGGCAAGCCCAACGCCGCCAAGTTCACCGGCGCCGACCCGATGGACGAACGCCTGGCGCTCGACCCGGACAACCCAGCGGTGGTCGCCGTTACCGGCTTTCCGATGTGCATTCCCCGCAGCGCCGCCGACCCGGACTGCCCCGCCGCCAACCGCGCCGCGCCGCCGGCGCACACCCGCTTCACCTGCGGCCCGGTCGCGGCCGAAAGCAGCAGCCCGGCACACCCAGGATGCGACCCGGCCAAGGCCGCGCCGGTGCTGGTCGGCGACTACGTGACCTACGCCGGCGCGCTGGTGCCCGACCCCGAGCACGCTGGGCGGTTTTTCGTTGCCGCGCACGCGCTGCACGTGCAGGCCGGCATCTACACCTCGCCCGGCGCCGACCCGGCACATGTGTTCATCGAGGAAAGCCTGATGGGCATGCTGGGCGAGCCGTTCCCCGGCGTCGACCAGGAGCAGACCTCGCGCTTCCGGCTGGTCGGCTTCACCACCGACCCGAGCCGCGATGTCGAAGTCCATCTGCTCGATCAGGCTCCCGGCGCAGCCGAGCCCACCGAGCGGCTGCTGACCGTGCTCACCCCGCAGCGCGCCGGGCAGATCGGCCGCATCCGCATCACCCTGCCGTCGAAGGCGAACTTTCTCGCCGTAACCCGCGACGTGCGGGTGCGCATCGTCGGCAGCGCCGCCGGCATCGGCCAGTACACCGCACCGATCGGCGAATACATCTACCCGGAAAACACCCGCTTCGGCCAGCGCCCGGCATTCCCGGTGCCCGTGCCGTTCGAGAATTTCTGCGAACTGCGCCGCGGCGGCGGCCCGCTGACCACCCTGGGGCGCAGCGGCGGCCCGCTGATCGGCCCGCTCGACCCGTTCCCGGAGTCGGGCCACCCGACCGCACAACCCCGCGCCGATGGCAGCCCCAGCTGTCTCTGAAGCGGTTTACCTGATGGTCGAGTGTGCGCTGCGGCGCGCGGTGCGGCGGGCTCAATCGGCGGGGTCGAAGTTCAGCTCCACGCCGTTGCCCGCCGGGTCGGTGAAAAACAGCTGTCGCTGCCCGGTTTGCGGCACCACGGCCGAGCGGTAAGCGATGCCGCGCTCGACCAGCACCCGCTCGGCCACCGCGAGGTCGGTGCAGCGGAAAGCCACATGATCGAAGGTCGTACGCACCCCCTGCACGCGCGGCTCGCCCGGGTGCGACTCCGACAGATGCAGCACGTCGTGCTCCCCGGCATACAGCCAGTGTCCGTACGAGGGCAACGGCCGCGGGCCGACGCGCAGCCCGACCACTTCGCAGTAGAAATCGCGCAGCGCGTCAATGGTTTCGCGCGGGCCGCGAAGGTTGTAGTGGCTCAGTCCCAGAACCGGCATCGTCGCTCCTCAATGGCCTTGCGCCGCGGGGTCATGTGTGTCCGCCAAAGCAATCAGCGGCGGCACCCTCAGAGGCGATTATCGGCGCGGGTCTGCTCAGCGCTCCCCGCTTGGAAGGGTCACTCGGCGCAGTACCGGGCGGTCTGCCAGCGATGCGTCGCCATGATGCAGCCGCCCGCCCGCACACGGGTTTAGCATTGACCGAACCTGCCTCAACCGATGGAGACGAAACGATGAAAAAAACCTACGTCCTCGTGGCCAACCGCGCCAGCGCCCGGCTGTTCAGCATCGACACCCCGATCGGGCCGCTGAAAGAAATCGAAGTGCTCACCCACCCCGCCGGCCGGCTGAAAAACGAAGAACTCGGCGCCGCCGCCCCCGGACGCACGCAGGACCGCTTCGGCCCCGGCCGCCATGCGGTCGACCCCAACGAGCAACCGCGCGAGCACGAACTCGACGTCTTCGCCAAGCTGCTCGCCGAGCGCCTGCACCGCGCCCGCACCGCCGAGGGCGTGCAGGCCATCGCGCTGGCCGCGGCCCCCGAAACCCTGGGCGCACTGCGCCAGCACCTCGACGCACCGACCAAGGCCATGATCGTCGCCGAGGTCAGCAAAAACCTGGTGCATCTGCCCCCCGAACAGATTCGTAAAGATCTGCCCGAACGCATCGGGTCGGCGGTGGAGTGAAGCACGACCGCGGGCTTGGGTTGGAAGCCGTATAACCCAGGCGTCGCGGCCAGCCCTCCAGCAGCAACAGAAACCTTAAAGCCAACGCTAAAACTCGGCACGACTGTGCCGTTCCCCCCGGAAGCGTGTGCTTCCTTTGGCACGCGACAAACAACCCGGAGGAGGAGCTTGATGCGTTGGCTTTTATTGTTTCCGCTGGCAACCGTGCTCACGGCCTGCAACTTTGGCGACACTGCGCCCAAAGCGAACGTCGCAGTGTGCTGGTCCGACGACGTGCGCGGCTCGGTTGAGGGAATCATTGTGCCGCACCTGCGCAGGCAACTTGGCCACGCCCTGGAAGAAGCGCACCTCGACCCAGCGCCCGCCGAAACACTGTCGATGCAGCTTTCGCTGCAATACCAGCACGCGGTCAAGGCCGACCTGGATGTCGGTGCAGTGCAGTGCAACGCCACGGGGCAACTTGCGGTCAGCGACGCTCATGGCCATCGCGTGACGCTGTCCGGCGTGGATGTCAATTACGCCGTCTACCCTGGACAAAACGGACCCGTCACTTCTGCATTGCCGTCCGCGTTCGACGACGCCTTAAGCGACCAGGCTCAAGAACTTCTCCGCTTGGACCTCGGTAAATCTCAGTCGCCCGCGCCTGCGCCCTCAGGATCGAGTGCACCCAAACCAGATTCCTGATCCGACGGATCGCATTCGAATTGCGAAAAATCTACGCGTCATTCGAAAATAAATAATCTGCCCGGACACTAAAAACACTGATAAAAAACTCCATGAAAATCTCAAAAATTTTGGCACCGGCATTTTTATTCAGCCTCTCTGTCCATATTTCTCTCGCTCAGCCCCTACCCTTCGCCCTGGGGCAGAAAGTGCCTATCGCGAATCAACAAGGAGCCTTGCGTCAAACCTCCAAACCATGGACTGTGGTCTGTACCACTGATGCTCATGGCATCACCATCAATCAATATGTAAATACCGCCGGCGTCGTGTTTGCCGTTTCCTGGTCTGGAACGGGGAAACCCGATCTGCAACAGTTGCTCGGACAGTATTTTCCGCAACTCCCTGTTGGGCCGGGGATGATCGCTCAGTCGGGCAGTGACGATTTGGTCATCGTGTCACTGGGCTCGATGCCGAAGTTCCACGGTTATGCCCAACTGAAATCGCAGACTCCAGGCGGCTTCTCTTTCAACAATCAATAAACGCCAAGGAAGGCTACATAAAAAATGAAAACGACCCGAAAACTCGGTCTGAGTTTCGCGTTACTCGGGGCGCTTCTGCTGGGGGGATGTGGCGGAGGTGGCGGCGGTTCGACCTCGGCGGGGACACAGCCGCAGACGACCAACCCCACCCCGAACGGAAACGGCGGCACAGGAGGTACGCAGGGCGGCTCCAGCAATGGTTCTTCTGGCTCCACGACAGGTTCAACCAGCACGACCGCCCCGACTTCGGTTCCGGCCCCGTCGACCACAGCCAATCAGGTTCCGATCGTTGCAGGCGGCCTGGATATCGGAACGATCAACCGTCTGCTCGTGTCCGTGACCGTATGCCTGCCGGGCACCAGTACTTGTCAGACCATCCCCAACGTCGTGGTTGACTCGGGATCTTTCGGTCTGCGTCTGCTGGCCAGCTCGCTCAACAGCACCATGCTTCAGGGCATGCAGCCCATTGCCTCAGGATCGGGTACCCTGAATCAATGCTCAATGTTTGCCGGTGGGAACCTTTGGGGGTCGGTGCGACGCGCGGACGTCAAGCTCGCGGGTGAAGTCGCTTCGAACATCCCCGTACAGGTGGTTGCCGATGGCATGAGTCCGGAACCTTCTGCCTGCGCAAACTCGGGCTCTTCCATGGCCAGCAGCGGTGCCCTTGGCGGCAATGGCCTCATTGGTGTAGGGCAGCTGGCACAGGATTGTGGGCCTTATTGTGTTTCGGTTACCTCTAACCCCTATTACTACACCTGCAACAACGGCGCATGCGCAGCAACGACCGTCGCACTGAAT
The DNA here is from genome assembly GCA_964389235.1 of uncultured Burkholderiaceae bacterium. GTDB lineage: Bacteria > Pseudomonadota > Gammaproteobacteria > Burkholderiales > Burkholderiaceae_C > Thiomonas. Next base: position 14,094 of record CAYMDM010000053.1, on the reverse strand, counting down.
AATCAGGTCGTCAACCCTATTGCTCAGTTCGCCAGCGATAACAATGGGGTACTCATCACTCTGCCATCCGTTCCTCCGCATGGTGCAGCATCGGCTGCGGGAGCGATGACTTTCGGCATCGACACACAGCAAAATAATAAGATTTTGAACCTCGGCGGATTGACAGCCTATAATTACGACACGGTTCAGATTTCGTATAAAGGAACAGCGTATGGCGGGCTATTCGACACAGGCTCAGCGATGAATTATTTCACGGACAGCAGCATTCCCCCATGCAGTTCGTATGCTATGTTTTGCCCCGCTAACGACCTCAATCTGGTGGCCAGCATAGGTCCGCGGAGCATCCCGTTCGTCGTCGGCAACGGGAGTGTTCTCGTCAGCCAGAATCCGCCCGCTGGCATTATCCCGGCCTTGGCAGGTAATGTCGGCGATGCCAGCATTTCAGGGATGAGCGGGCTGTTCGATTTCGGGCTGCCGTTTTTCATGGGACGTACCGTCGGATTCGTGATCACCGGCGCGCCAACCGCAACGAACGGCGCTGGCCCCTTGGTGATCTTTTGAACGCTGAGCGATCTCCCTGAAAACTGGGTCGATAGCCGCTGGCGAAAGGCAGGCCAGTCGGCGATCAGTCACCCACCAGCGCCTGCGCGAAGGCCTGGGCGTCGAAGGGTTGCAGATCGTCCAGCCCTTCGCCGACGCCGATGAAGTAAACCGGCACCGGGCGTTCGCGGGCGATTGCGGCGATGACCCCGCCTTTGGCGCTGCCGTCGAGCTTGGTGATGACCAGGCCGGTAAGCCCCAGCGCGTCGTCGAACGCGCGCACCTGCGCCAGCGCGTTCTGGCCGTTGTTGGCGTCGATGACCAGCAGGATTTCGTGCGGGGCGCCGTCCATCGCCTTGGCGGCGACGCGCTTGACCTTTTTCAGCTCCTCCATCAGATGCAGCTGGGTCGGCAAGCGGCCGGCGGTGTCGACGATGACCACGTCCATGCCGCGGGCGCGGCCGGCGCTGACGGCGTCGAACGCCACTGCGGCCGGGTCGCCGCCCTGCTGCGCGATCACCGGCACGCCGTTGCGCTCGCCCCAGGCCTGGAGCTGCTCGCGCGCGGCGGCGCGAAAGGTGTCGCCGGCAGCGAGCAGCACGCGGGCGTGGGCGTGCAGCAGGTGTTGCGCGAGTTTGCCGATGGTGGTGGTCTTGCCCGCGCCGTTGACGCCGACCATCATCAGCACCGTGGGCTGCTGGCGGCCGATGTCCAGCGGCTTTTGCAGCGGCGCGAGCAGATCGGCCAGCGCCTGCGCCAGCAGCGCGCGCACTTGCTGCGGGGTTTCGGCGCGCGCGGCCTTGACGCGCTTGCGCAGGTCGGCCAGCAGCGCCTCGGTGGCGGGCATGCCGGCATCGGCCATGATCAGCGCCGATTCGAGTTCTTCGTACAGCGCTTCGTCGATTTTGCTGCCGCCAAAAAGTCCGGCCAGCCCGGCGCCGGTTTTTTTCAGACCGCTGCGCAGTCGGGTGAACCAGCCGGCGGGCTGGGCGGGGACTTCGACCGCAGCAACTTCGGCTTCGGCTGCAGCGGCCTCGGGAGCGGCGGCTGCGGCAATGGTGGTGTCCGCCAATGCCGGCGTCACGGATTCAGCCGTTGGCGCGGGAGCGGGTTGGGCCGTGGAGGCGGCGATCGCAGGCGCCTCGGCTAGCGCGGCGGGCGCCGGGGCCGGCGATGCCGCCGGCTCGGCGGCGGGTTTGCGTCGAAAGAATCGGAACATGCTGGAAGGGGAGAGAGCCTCGCTGCGGCAGCGCAGCAAGGCAGGTGGCGTCTCCCTACAATTTACCCGGCCATGAATGCTTCCGCGCGTCAACGCGCCGCCGCGACCGGCGGCAACCGTCCTGCCGCCCGTGCGCCGCGCTCGCCCGGTGAAGTGCGCATCATCGGCGGGGTGTACAAGCGCAGCAAGGTGCCGGTGCCCGATGCGCCCGGATTGCGGCCGACGCCAGATCGGGTGCGCGAAACGGTGTTCAACTGGCTCGGGCAGACCCTGGCCGGGCTGCGGGTGCTCGACCTGTATGCGGGCAGCGGCGCGCTGGCGCTGGAGGCGGCGTCGCGCGGTGCCACCGCGGTGGTTGCGGTGGAGCAGCAGCCGCGCTGCGCCGCCAGCATCGCCGCCACCGCACAACGCCTGGGCGCAAGCCAGGTGGAGGTGCGCAGCGGCGATGCGCTGCAGCACACGGCGCTGCTGGCGCGGCAGGGGGCGCGGTTCGACGTGGTGTTCATCGACCCGCCATATGCCGCCGACGCGCAGACCGCTGCCCTTGCAGCCGCGGCCGCGGTGCTGGCGCCGGACGGGGTGGTCTACCTCGAAGCGCCCGACGCCGCGGTGTTCGACGCCGCCGCTGCGGCCGGCTGGCAAGTCTGGCGTCAGGCTCGTGCAGGCCAGGTGCATTACGCTTTGTTGCAACGACCCGCCCCGCCACCGGCCTGAGCCCGGCCACATCCCGCCCCGAGACCGCCATGCTGCTTGCCATCTACCCCGGCACGTTCGACCCGCTGACCCGCGGCCACGAAGATCTGGTGCGCCGCGCCAGCCGGCTGTGCGAGCGGCTGATCGTCGCAATCGCCGCCGGCCACCACAAGAATGCCATGTTCACCTTGGAGGAAAGGCTGGAGATCGCTGCCGAGGTGCTCGCGCCCTACAACAATGTCGAGGTGCGCGGTTTTACCGGGCTGCTGCGCGATTTCGTCGTCGCCCAGGGCGCGCAGGTGGTGGTGCGCGGGCTGCGCGCGGTCAGCGACTTTGAATACGAATTTCAGATGGCCGGAATGAACCGCCAGCTCATGCCCGAGGTCGAGACCCTGTTCCTCACCCCGGCCGATCAGTATCAGTTCATTTCGGGCACCTTTGTGCGCGAAATTGCGACCCTGGGCGGAGATGTGAGCAAGTTCGTCGTGCCGCTGGTCACCGAGCGGCTGACGCAGAAAGTGGCGCAGCGCAAAGCTGCCGAAGCCGCGCGCGCCACGCCTTCGGCGCGCTGACCGTCTGCCGCCGCTGCGGAGAAACATCATGGCGCTGTGGATCACCGACGAGTGCATCAACTGCGATGTGTGCGAGCCCGAGTGCCCGAACCAGGCCATTTTGATGGGCCCGGAGATCTATCAGATCGACCCCGACCGCTGCACCGAATGCGTCGGGCATTTCGATACCCCGCAGTGCGTGCAGCTCTGCCCGGTCAACTGCATTCCGGTGCGCCCCGACCGCGTGGAAACGCGCGAGCAGCTGCTGGCCAAGTATCAGCGGCTGATGGCTGAAAAAGCCGCGGCCTGACCGCCGCGCCTGCACCCTGAGCCAGCGCGCGCTGCGCGCCGCCTCACCCCGCCGCGCGAGGGGCAGCCGCCCGTTCTGTTCCACCCCGCGGCACAAGCCGCTTGCCGAGACTTTCGACCATGAGTTCACTGACCTCGCATTGGGCCTTCTGGGCGCTGCTGGCCGCGCTCGCCGCGGCGCTGACCGCGATCTTCGCCAAGGTCGGGCTGCAAGGCGTCGATTCGGACTTCGCCACGCTGATCCGCACCGCGATGGTGCTGGTGCTGCTGGCCGTCATCGTGCTGGCCACCGGCAAGTGGAGCAACCCGCTGGCGCTGTCGGCGCACACCTGGCTGTTCCTCGCGCTGTCGGCGCTGGGCACCGGCGCGTCGTGGCTGTTCTACTTCCGCGCGCTGCAGATGGGCGAAGCGTTTCAGGTCGCACCGGTGGACAAGCTCAGCGTGGTGCTGGTGGCGCTGCTGGCCGTGGCCTTTCTCGGCGAGCGCCCATCGCCGCGCGACTGGCTGGGCATCGCCCTGGTCACCGGCGGCGTCGCGCTGCTGGCATGGCGGCGCTGAGCCTCGCCCGGGCGCGGCGCGCCGCGCTGCTCACGGCACCGTGCGGGGCTTGGGTGGGGTGACGGCGCGGCGGATGTCCGATGCGGCGCGCGCTGGCGGGTGGCGCGGGGGATGCACCGGCTTGCGCGGCCTGGCGTGCTCGCGCTGGCGTTCGATTTCGCGGGCCAGGCGCTTTTCGGCCAGCAACTGCCGATATTCGGCGCGCGCTTGCGCCGCGGCCTGCACGCGGGCTTCGGCCTCGGCTTGCGCCCGCTCGCGCTCGCGCTGCTCCAGCACGGCTTGTAGTTTTTGCTGTTGCGCACGCGCCTGGTCGACCTGCTGCGGGGTGCGTGCATCTTCGACCTCGACCACCTGGCCGCCGGTGCAGGGCTGGTGGCTGTAGGCATTGCCACAGCGCCAGATTGGCGCGGCGTTCTCGGCCGCCACTGCATCGGCCGCGCCAGCGGCGGCCGCACCCAGCGGCCCAGCGAGCAGCGCCAGCGCGACCCGCCGCAGCCGGCTGAGTCGGGCGGTCGTCGGTGGATGATGCGGGCCGTTCATGGGTTGGCCTTCGCCGCCGGCGCGGGTTTGGCGCTGGCATGCAGGCGCTGGGTCGCGCGGTCGAACTCGCCGGCCAGCAGTTCGGGCAGCACGTCCAGCGCGGCGTCGAGCGACTGCTCGATCAGCGTCAGTTCGGACTGCGGCGGCTTGCCCAGCACATGGCCGATCACCCGCTCGCGGCTGCCCGGATGACCGATGCCGATGCGCAGCCGCCAGAAATCGGGCGTGCCCAGCTGGGCGACGAGGTCGCGCAGCCCGTTGTGCCCGGCGTGGCCGCCGCCGAGCTTGAGCTTGGCCTGCCCGGGCGGCAGGTCGAGCTCGTCGTGCGCGACCAGAATCGCCGCCGGGGGGATTTTGTAGAAACGGGCGAACGCGCCGACCGACTGGCCCGAGCGGTTCATGTAGGTCGTCGGTTCGAGCAGCCACAGCTCGCGCCCGCCGATGCGCACCCGCGCGACATCGCCGAAAAAACCGCGCTCCGGGCGCAACGCCACGCCTTCGCGCACCGCGATCTGATCGACCAGCCAGAAGCCGGCGTTGTGGCGGTCGAGGGCGTGCTCGGGCCCGGGGTTGCCCAGGCCGACGAGGAGTTGGATCGGGAGGCTCATGCGTGTCAAACGCGGACAGGGTGCAAATGCCGACGCCAGGGGGCGCGGCAGTGTGACTTTACTCGGCGCGCGGCTGACGGCGCAGCAGCCCATCGAGCGCCTGCTGCGGCGACACCTCGGCGTCGAGCAGCCGGCAGACGGCTTCGGTGATCGGCACGCTCGTCCCATGCCGCCGCGCCAGGTCGAGCGCGGTATGCGCCGTCGCCACGCCTTCGGCGACATGGCCGAGGTCGGCGACGATGCGCGAAAGCGGCTGACCGGTGGCGAGCATCAGCCCGACGCGGCGGTTGCGCGACAGCTCGCCGGTGGCGGTGAGCACCAGATCGCCCAGCCCGCTCAGTCCCATGAAAGTTTCGGCCTGCCCGCCCAGCGCCGCACCGAGCCGCGCGAGTTCGGCCAGCCCGCGGGTGATCAGCGCCGCGCGGGCGTTGTGGCCCAGGCCCATGCCATCGCTGACCCCGGTGGCGATCGCCAGCACGTTTTTCAGCGCGCCGCCGGCCTCCACGCCGATGACATCGCTGGTCGCGTAAATGCGCATCGCGCCGTGGTGCAGCGCCAGTACGCCAAAATCGCGCAGGCTCAGATCGCTGCTGGCCAGCGCCAGCGCCACCGGCAGTCCGCGCGCGACTTCCTGCGCGAAGCTCGGGCCCGACAGCGCGCCCCAGGCCGGGGGATGCGGCACACCGTCGAACACCGCTTCGAGCACGGCGTGCGGCAGCAGCGCGCTGCCGGACTCGAAGCCCTTGCACAGCCAGATCAGCCGCTGCACCTGCGCCGCATGCGGCCGCCCGGCGTTGAAGGTACGCACCGCCTGCGCGGTCTGCCGCAGCGCGGACACCGGCACCGCAAGTATCACCAGCCCATGCGCGCCGGCGCAGTGCCGCAGCGCGGCGTCCAGGTCCGCGGTGACCTGCACCGCCGCCGGCAGTGCGATGCCGGGCAGGTAGCGCGGGTTCTCGCGCCGGGTGTGCAGCACGTCGGCCTGCGCCGCGTCGCGCGCCCACAGCAACACCGGCTGGTGCTGCGCGATCTGGCAGGCCAGCCCGGTGCCCCAGGCACCGGCGCCGAGCACGCTGATCGCCGCCGTGCGAGCCGCCGGGTTCATCGCCCCAAGCCGGTTCCCAAGCCGCTCAGTTCAGGCTGGGCGCGGCGGCAGCGTTCTGGCCGTTTTGCTGCTGCGCACGCTGCTGCTCGTACATCGCCTGGAAGTTGATTTCGGCCAGGTGCACCGGCGGAAAGCCCGCGCGGGTGATGGCATCGGCCAGATTGGCACGCAGATACGGGTAGACCGTCTGCGGGCAGGCGATGCCCAGCAGCAGGTCGGCGTGTTCGCTCGGGATGTTGCGCAATTCGAAAATGCCGGCCTGCTTGCCTTCGACCAGAAACAGCACCCGCTCGCCGACCCGCGCGGTGATGGTTGCGCCGACCGTGACCTCGAACAGCCCCTCGACCACCGGCTGCGCTTCCACGCTCATCTGCACGTCCACATTGGGCTGCGCCTGTTCGAGCAGGATCTGCGGCGCATTGGGCTGCTCCAGCGACATATCCTTCAGATAGCAGCGCTGCAGCATGAATACGGGGTCGGCGCTTTGCGCGCCCTCGGGGGTGGCACTCATCGGGAAAATCTCCGCGGAAAAAAGCCCGCGGCTGCGGGCAGGATGAAGGGGACTGACCGGGCCATTCTAGGCACGGCCGGTGAAGCCGCAGCCAATGCCCCCGCCGCGGGGCGATCGCAGCGCGGCGACCGGGCGGCTGAGCGAATGCCGAGGGAGAGGCGCGCGAATCAGCCGCCGAGCAGCGGCAGCAGGCCGCCGCGAGCGTCGAGCGCGTAGAGGTCGTCGCAGCCGCCGACGTGGGTGTCGCCGATGAAAATCTGCGGCACGGTGCGCCGCCCGGTGGTTGCCATCATGGTCTGGCGCTGCTGCGGGTCGAGGTCAACCCGGATTTCTTCGATGTGCTGCACGCCGCGTTTCTGCAGCAGCGCCTTGGCGCGGATGCAATACGGGCAGACGGCGGTGGTGTACATGCGCACGGGCCTCATCTCGGTTCCTTTCGCCGGCGCGCCGGTCAGCTCTTTTCCACCGGCAGCCCGGCCTCGCGCCACGCGCGCAAGCCCCCGGCCACCGCAGCGGCGTTGACCCAGCCGGCCTTGCGCAGCTGCGCCGCGGCCCGCTTGGCGCGCATGCCCGACTGGCACATCACCATCACCGGCACCGATTTGTCCTTGGGCAATTCATTCAATCGCTTGTCAATCTGCCCCAGCGGGATGTTCTTGCTGCCCGGCGCGTGGCCGGCACTGTGCTCGCCGGGCTCGCACACGTCGATCATCACCGCCTTTTCGCGATTGACCTTCATCACGGCCTGCGCCGCAGTCACGCCGTCGCCGCCGCCCGCGCCCGCGGTCGGGCCGTAGGACATCCACAGCAACATGCCGCCGGAAACGACGGCAATCGCGATCAGCGCCCAGTTGTCGATGATGAACTGCACTTGAATTTCTCCTGGAATCCAGCGCGGCATTCTAAAAAGCCATGACCAGCCCTGCGCCGGGCGGGAAAATCCGCGCCGGGCGCAACGGTTTTTGCTGCAACGCAGCGTAAGCGGCGGGCTGATTTAAACTCCCACCCGTAATCGCCGCTTAACTCCCTCGACTCCAACCCCGAACGGGAACGCCCCCATGTACAAGCTCGTGCTGCTTCGCCACGGAGAATCCACCTGGAACCAGCAAAACCGCTTCACCGGCTGGGTGGACGTGGACATCACCGAGCAGGGCGTGCGCGAGGCGCGCGCAGCAGGCAAGCTGCTCAAGGAACTGGGCTACAGCTTCGACCTCACCTACACCTCGGTGCTCAAGCGAGCCATTCGCACTCTGTGGCTGACGCTGGACGAACTCGACGCGATGTGGCTGCCGGTGGTGCACAGCTGGCGGCTCAACGAGCGGCACTACGGCGCGCTGCAGGGGCTGAACAAGGCCGAGACCGCCGCGAAATATGGCGACGAACAGGTGCTGATCTGGCGCCGCAGCTACGACACCCGCCCGCCGGCGATGGACGAGGCGCACCGCAAGGAACTCGCCGCCGACCCGCGCTACGCCAAGGTCAAGCCGGAGGAGCTGCCGCTGGCCGAATGTCTGAAGGACACGGTCGAGCGAGTGCTCCCGTTCTGGCACGAGGCGCTGGCCCCGGCCATCCGCTCCGGGCGGCGCGCGCTGGTCGTGTCGCACGGCAACTCGATGCGGGCGATCATGAAGTATTTGGAGAACATTTCCGACGAAGACATCGTCGGGGTGAACATCCCCAACGGCGTGCCGATGGTGTACGAGCTCGACGCCGACCTCAAGCCGCTGCAGCGCTACTACCTCAAGGCCGACGGCTCGCACGGCTGAGCCGGGGGCGCACGCCCGCCGCGGCGCGGCGACGATACCCGCACGCCGCCTCGGCAGTTGGCCGCTCACGGCCCGGCGCCAGCCCCCCGCCCCCTATACTGCGCCGCTCTCGCCTTTCGTCCGAGTTTTGCATCATGGCCAGTAAATTCCGCGTCGCCGCCTGGGTATTGATCGGCGCCATCACCGGTGTGATGGCGACCCTGCAGGTGCAGGCGCTCGCCCGCAACGCCGTCTCGCCGCTGCCGCTGGAGGAACTGCAGCAGTTCGCCGCGGTTTACGGCCTGATCAAGGCCGACTACTTCGAGCCGGTCGAGGGCAAGAAGCTGATCGAGAACGCCATCAACGGCATGGTCAACAACCTCGATCCGCATTCGGAATATCTGGACAAGAAGGCGTTCAAGGAATTCAAGGAAAGCACCAGCGGGCAGTTCGTCGGCGTGGGTATCGAAATCACCGCCGAGGACGGGCTGGTCAAGGTGGTCTCGCCGATCGAGGGCTCCCCGGCCGCGCGCGCCGGCATCCAGGCCGGCGACCTGATCACACGCATCGACAACACCGCGGTCAAGGGGCTGACGCTCAACGAAGCCGTCAAGCTCATGCGCGGCAAGCCTGGCACCAAGGTCGTGCTCACGGTGCTGCGCAAGAGCGAAAACCGCACCCTCACCTTCGACATCACCCGCGAGCTGATCCAGGTGCACAGCGTGCGCGGCAAGATCGTCGCCCCCGGTTACGCCTGGATCCGTATCACCCAGTTCCAGCAGGACACCCTGTCGAACTTTGTGCAGAAGCTCGACGAGCTGTACAAGCAGGATCCGAAAATGAAGGGCATCGTCCTCGACCTGCGCAACGACCCGGGCGGGCTGCTCGAAGCCGCGGTCGGCGTGGCCTCGGTGTTCCTGCCGGACAACGCGGTGATCGTCTCGACCAAGGGCCAGATGCCCGAGGCCAACGCCAGCTACCGCAACACGCCGAGCGACTACCTCAGCCGCGCCGGCGACAACCCGCTGGACAAGCTGCCGCCGGGCATCAAGAGCGTGCCGCTGGTAGTGCTGGTCAACGGCGGCTCAGCCTCGGCTTCGGAAATCGTCACCGGCGCGCTGCAGGACTACAAGCGCGCCGTGGTGATGGGCACCCTCACCTTCGGCAAGGGCTCGGTGCAGACCGTGCTGCCGCTCGGCCCAGACACCGCGCTGAAGCTGACCACCGCGCGCTACTACACCCCCAACGGACAGTCGATCCAGGGCAAGGGCATCACCCCGAATTACCTGGTCGACCCGCTGGAGTCCGGCGACCCCTACGCGGCGCTGCGCATGCGCGAAATCGACTACAAGAACCAGATCGGCACCGGGCAGGAGGCCGCTGGCACGCAGCAGGTGCAGACCGAGGTGCAGAAGCAGGAGGAGGCGCGCCGACTGCTCGAAGCCGAAATCGAGAAGAACCCGAACAAGTTCCCCAAGCTGCCCGAGTACGGCAGCAAGGAGGACTGGCAACTGCTGCAGGCGCTCAACTACCTGCAGGGCAAGCCGGTGATCACGGCCAAGGCGCCCGGCGCCGGCAAAGGCCCCGGCCCGCATGGCGGCAGCGCCCCGGCCAAGGCTGCGCCGGCCGAGCCCGCCAGCCCGGCCAGCAAGTAAATCGGCGCCGCGCGCCGCATGACCCGAAGGGGCCGCGAAATGCGGCCCTTTTGTTTTGTAGCCAACGGTTGGAGCCAACAACCGTTGCCCGCGAGACCTTCCGCCGCCGCGCTGCATCGCGCCCGGTCAGCCTCTATGCTTGCGCCATGGACGACGCCGATCTGTTGCGCTACTCCCGCCACATCCTGCTCGACGACATCGGTATCGAAGGGCAGGAGCGCATCAACGCCGCGCATGTGCTGGTCATCGGCGCCGGTGGGCTGGGCTCGCCGGTGGCGCTTTATCTGGCCAGCGCCGGGGTCGGGCGCATCACCCTGGTCGACGGCGACCGCGTCGACCTGACCAATCTGCAGCGGCAGATCGCGCACAGTGAGGCGCGCATCGGCCAGCTCAAGGTCGAGTCGGCGCGAACGGCGATGCTGGCGATCAACCCGCGCGCTGTCGTGGAAACGGTGGCACGGCGTGCCGATGCCGAGTTGCTCGACGCGCTGGTCGACGCCGCAACGGTTGCCGTCGACTGCAGCGACAACTTCGCCACGCGGCAGGCGCTCAACGCCGCCTGCGTGCGCCGCAAGGTGCCGCTGGTCAGCGGCGCGGCAATCCGCTTCGACGGCCAGGTCAGTGTGTTCGACCCGCGGCCGCGTCCCGACGGCGAGCGCGGCCCCTGCTACGCCTGCCTGTTTCCGCCCGACGTGCCGGTGGAAGAAGTCGCCTGCGCGACCATGGGCGTGTTCGCCCCGCTGGTGGGGATTGTCGGCAGCCTGCAGGCGGCCGAATGTCTGAAGCTGATTGCCGCCGTCGGCACCCCCCTGGCCGGCCGGCTGCTGCTGATCGACGCGCTGGACATGGAGCTGCAGACCATCGCACTGGCGCGCAACCCCGACTGCCCGGTGTGCGGAGACAAAGCCCACGCCGCGGCCTGAACCCGGCAGCGCCGCGCACTCCATGCGGCGGCGCTCAAGCCATCGCTTGCAACTGCCCGATCAGCCGCTCGATCTGCGCCAACCCTGGCGCGATGCGCAGGGCGTAAAGGTTTTCGACCCCGGATGGCCGCACCGTCACCAGCCCGGCATCCTTGAGGATTTTGAGGTGATGCGAAATCGCCGGCCTCGACAGCGGCAGCCGCTCAGCGAGCTGGTTGACGTTGAGTGCATCGAACTGGGTCAGCAGCAACACGATCTGCTGCCGGGCCGTCTCGCCCAACGCAAAAAACAGCGGGGTGCAGTCGGCCAGGGCTTGCGCGGCTTCGCGCACGTCGAATCCGGCGCAGGGGCGGGCGGGAGGCGGATCGCTCATCGGTTGATGAGTTTAAACCGATGCACACAAGGCGCACCCTGATCTGCCGCGCGGTCAGGCCGCACAATCCGAACCCGGCATACCTCGAAGCCGGAAACGCGCGCCCGGCGATGCCGCAAAACTGACTCAGTTTGCATCGCCCGACGCGAAGCCGCCGGCCATTTCCCGCCGCAGGTGATCGACCAGCAACTGCACCGCACGCGGGGTGTTCGGGCTCCAGGGGCGGATCGCAAAAATGCCTTCGCCGAAAAACCCGACCGGGCGCCATTGCGGCAGCACCGCGGCGACGCGCCGCTGCACCGCGGCACTGTCGATGCTGAAATCCGGCACCAGCGCAATACCCAGCCCGGCGAGCACCGCCTCGCGCAACACCTCGCTGGTGTTGGCGCGCAGCGGCCCGGTCACGCTCACCCTCACCCGCTCGGGCGGGTCGCCCTCCCCCTCGAAGCTCCACACCGCCGCGCCCGGGCGCAGGTAAGTCAGGCAGTCGTGCTGCGCGAGCTCGGAAGGGTGCTGCGGCACACCGCGCTTGCGCAGATAAACGCGGCTGGCGACCAGACGCGAGCGGGTGGCGCACAGCCGCCAGGCGACGCTGTTGCCCGGCGGCGCGGCCACGTGGCGGATGGCCAGATCGAACCCTTCCTGCGGCAGGTTGACAAGGCGATCGGACAGATCGAGCTCGACCCGGATATGCGGATGCCTGCGCAAAAAACTCAGCAGATGCGGTGCGACATGCTGGCGGCCCAGCGCCACCGGCGCCGTCACCCGCACCAGACCGCGCGGGGCGGCGGCGAGGTCGTGCACCGCGGTGACGCTGTGGGCGATGTGGGCGAAGGCCGGCGCGGTGTCGTCGACCAGCCGTTGCCCGGCTTCGGTCAACCGCAGCGCGCGGGTGGTGCGGCGCACCAGCGGCACGCCGACGCGCCGCTCCAGCAGCGCGAGGTTGTGGCTGACCGCGGCCTTGGACACACCCAGTCGCTGCGCCGCCGAGGTGATGCTGCCGGCACCGGCAATCACCCCCAGCCAGTGCACCTGCTGCCAGAGGGTGTCGTCAAGCGGGGAGATCGGCGCGTCCATCGCCCGATTGTTCACTTAATTGAACGATGTTGTCACGCCGCCGCGCTGGTCAAGCGCCGAGCCACTGCCTAGACTTCCCGAGCTTTCCTATCCCTATCGTTTTGCAGGAGTCGAACATGGGCGCACCCGAAGTCTTCACCGCCACCGCAACGGTGGCGCAGTTCATCGCCGGCCGGCACACTGCCGGCGTGGGCAAACGGCTGCAGCCGGTGTTCAACCCTACCACCGGGCAGGTGGCGCGCGAAGTGCAGCTCGGCGAGGCAGCGGACGTGGATGCGGCCGTGGCCGCAGCGCAGGCCGCGTTTCCGAAATGGGCCGATACCCCGCCGGTGCGCCGCGCGCGGGTGATGTTCAAATTTCTCGAACTGCTCAACCAGCACCGCGACACCCTGGCGGCAATGATCACCGCCGAGCACGGCAAGGTGTTTTCGGATGCACAGGGCGAGGTCACGCGCGGCATCGAAATCGTTGAATTCGCCTGCGGCATTCCGCAGTTGCTCAAGGGCGACTACACCGAGCAGGTGTCCACCGGCATCGACAACTGGACGCTGCGCCAGCCGCTGGGCGTGGTCGCCGGCGTGACGCCGTTCAACTTTCCATGCATGGTGCCGATGTGGATGTTCCCGGTGGCGATTGCCGCAGGCAACACCTTCGTGCTCAAGCCCAGCCCGCTCGACCCTTCGCCCAGCCTGCTGATGGCCGAACTGCTCAAGCAGGCCGGGCTGCCGGACGGGGTGTTCAACGTGGTGCAGGGCGACAAGGTCGCGGTGGACGCATTGCTGGCGCACCCGGATGTGAAGGCGATCAGCTTCGTCGGCTCCACGCCGGTCGCGCACCACATCGCCCAGGAAGCCGCGCGCCACGGCAAAAGGGTGCAGGCGCTGGGCGGGGCGAAAAACCACATGGTGGTGATGCCCGACGCCGACCTCGACCAGGCGGTCGATGCGCTGATCGGCAGCGCCTTCGGCTCGGCCGGTGAGCGCTGCATGGCGATTTCGGTCGGCGTGCTGGTCGGCGATGTGGCCGATCGCATCATGCCCCGGCTGGTCGAGCGCACCCGCGCGCTGAAGGTGAAAAACGGCATGGAGCCCGATGCCGAAATGGGTCCGATCGTCACCGCCGCAGCGCGCGAGCGCATCGCCGGTTCCATCGCTTCGGGTGTGGAGCAAGGCGCCAAGCTGCTGGTCGATGGCCGCGGTCACACCGTGCCGGGGCATGAGCAGGGCTTCTGGCTGGGCGGCACGCTGTTCGACCACGTCACCCCGGACATGCGTATCTACCAGGAAGAAATCTTCGGCCCGGTGCTGTCTTGCGTACGCGCGCCCGACTTCGCCACCGCACTCGATCTGGTCAACCGCCACGCCTACGGCAACGGCGTCGCCTGCTTCACCCGCGACGGCCATGTGGCGCGCGAGTTCGGCCGCCGGGTGCAGGCCGGCATGGTGGGCATCAACGTGCCGATTCCGGTGCCCATGGCCTGGCACGGCTTCGGTGGCTGGAAGGCCAGCCTGTTCGGCGACATGCACGCCTACGGCGAGGAAGGCGTGCGCTTTTACACCAGGCAAAAGAGCATCATGCAGCGCTGGCCCGAGAGCACGCCCAAGGGCGCCGAGTTCGTGATGCCGACGGCCAAATAAGCGGCAGCGGCAACATCCCGGCCCACAACGCGCGCGGCCAGCCGTCTACA
>CAYMDM010000052.1:0-19019 GCA_964389235.1 uncultured Burkholderiaceae bacterium | reverse complement strand
CGCCATCCCCGGCGCGGGCTTCTCCACCAACCTCGCCGGATCAGGGTTCGTGGGCGCGGGCAGCGGGTTCAACGTCGGGGCGTTCTGACGGTCGCCACAGGCCGGACGCCGCTGCTCAGTCGTCCTTGCGGCGAGAGCCGATGCGGCTCTCCTGCCCGCGCATCAGCCGGCCGATATTGGCGCGGTGACGCCAGATCAGCAGCGCGGCGATGATCAGCAGGGCGAGAAAAATCGCCGGATCCAGTCGCCACGCCAGGCCGTTGCCGAAGGCGTAGTAGAACGGCGCGAACACCGCACTCACCAGTGCCGCCAGCGACGAATAGCGGAAAAACGCGGCGACGATCAGCCAGGTCGCCAGGGTTGCGATGCCGAGCCAGGGCTGCAACGCCAGCAGCACACCGGCGGCGGTAGCCACGCCTTTGCCGCCCTTGAAATGGAAAAAAACCGGGTAGAGGTGGCCGAGAAAGGCAGCAACCGCAACCAGCGCGACCGCCGCATTGTCCAGCCCGAAGGGATGACCGAAGTGCATCACCATCCACACCGGCAGCCAGCCCTTGACCGCGTCGAGCAGCAGGGTGAGCAGCGCGGCAGCTTTGTTGCCCGAGCGCAGCACATTGGTCGCGCCGGGGTTGCCCGAACCGTAGTGCCGCGGATCGGCCAGACCCATCGCTCGGCTGACGATGACCGCAAACGAAAGCGAGCCGATGGCGTAAGCCGCGGCCGCAGCCAGCAAGGCGGCAAGCGTGGACAGATTCATGCGGCGCGATTCTAGGCAGGGCGATGTGGCTCACGCTGCCGCGCAGTCCACCGGCACCGCGCCCAGTGGTTGCAGCAACACCGCCGCATCGATGCCGACCAGATAGCCGCGCCGACCGCCGTTGATATACACCCTCGGCAGATCGAGCACGGTGCGCTGCACATAGATCGGCAGCGGTTTGCGCAAGCCGAACGGCGAAGTGCCGCCGACCAGATAGCCGCTGTGCCGCTGCGCCACCGCGGGGGCGCATGGCTCGATGCCTTTCGCGCCGATCGCGCGAGCGAGCTGACGGGTGGAGACTTCGCGGTCGCCGTGCATCAGCACCACCAGCAGCGAGCCGTCAGCCGTCTGCAGAATCAGCGTTTTGACGATCTGCGCCAGCGGCAACTCAAGCTGCTGCGCCGCACGCGCGGCGCCGCCGTGGTCGACATAGTCGTAGACATGCTCGCTGTACTCCACGCCATGCTCGCGCAGCCAATGGGTTGCGGGGGTGAGGCTGACGTGGCGAAGCTTGTTGGACATGGTAAAGGAACACGGGAAGGTTGCCGGCAGTTTAGGCACGACCGCGGGCGAAACCCCGCAGCGACGCGGCCGCAGCCCGCTCCCTACAATGCTTCCATGACCGTCTCGTCGGATCCCGCGGCGCTGAACGCCGACCTGCATTGCCATTCCTTGTGCTCGGATGGGGTGCTGTCGCCCGCCGCGCTGGCCCGGCGAGCCGCCGACAATGCGGTTGCGCTCTGGGCGCTGACCGACCATGACGATGTCTCCGGGTTGGACGAAGCCCGGCACGCTGCGCAGGCGGTCGGTCTGCCCTTCGTCGGCGGGGTCGAGGTGTCGGTGTCTTTTCTCGGCGAGACGGTGCACATCGTCGGTCTGGGCATCGACTGGACCCAGCCCGACTTGCTCGCGGGTCTGGCGCAGATTCGCAGCGGCCGCGATGCACGGGCACAGGCCATCGCCGCCGAGCTCGAGCGCTGCACGGGGCTGCGCGACGTGTATGCCGGCGCGCTGCGCCATGCCGGCAACCCCGCCTTGCTGTCGCGTACGCACTTTGCGCGGCTGCTGGTGGAAAGCGGCATCTGCCGCCACACCCATGAGGTGTTCGCGCGCTTTCTCACCCCAGGCAAACCCGGCTATGTGGAACATGTCTGGGCGACGCTGGCCGATGCGGTCGGCTGGATTCGCGCCGCTGGCGGCGTCGCGGTGATCGCCCACCCCGGGCGCTACCGTTTCGACGCGGCGCAGGAGCGCGAGCTGATCGCCACCTTTGCCGCCGCCGGCGGGCAAGGCATCGAAGTCGTCACCAGCAGCCACACCGCGGCGCAGATGCGCCACTATGCCGAGCGAGCGCGGGAGTTCGGTCTGGCCGCTTCGCGCGGTTCGGACTTTCACAGCCCGCAGGAAAGCCCTTGCGATCTGGGGCGGCTGCCGCCGCTGCCGGCCGGACTGACCCCGGTGTGGTCGCTGCTGCACTGAACGACATCATGGCGCTTCTGCTCTCGCTGCACCCCGTCAACCCGCAGCCGCGGCTGATCAAACAAGCCGTGAACTACCTGCACGGCGGAGCGATTGCCGCGATCCCGACCGATTCGTCTTACGCCCTGGTCTGCCACCTCGACGACAAGAATGCGGTGCAGCGGCTGCGCACCATCCGCCAGGTCGACGAGCGCCACCACCTCACCCTGCTGTGCAGCGATCTGTCCGAGCTGGGCGCCTACGCGCGCGTCGACAACCGGCAATACCGCCTGATCCGCGCCTGCACCCCCGGCCCCTACACCTTCATTCTCGAGGCGACCAAGGAAGTGCCGCGCCGGGTGTCGCACCCCTCGCGCAAGACCATCGGGGTGCGCGTGCCCGCTCACGCAGTCGCCCATGCGCTGCTGACCGAAATGGGCCAGCCGCTGCTGGCGACTACGCTGATCCTGCCGGGCGACGAAGCGCCGCTGAACGACGCTGCTGAAATCCACGAACGCCTCGACCGCCAGATCGACCTGGTGCTCGACGCCGGCCCCTGCGTCAGCGAGCCGACCACGGTGGTCGATCTGAGCGGCGCCGAACCTGTGGTGGTGCGTGTGGGCCGCGGCCCGCTCGACGCCCTCGGACTGCCGACGCTGCAATAAGCTGCACCCTTTCTACCGCTTTTCCATCCGAGCGCCTGCATGGACCAACTCATCCAAGCCGTCACGGTTTTCGCCCTGCCGGTGCTGTTCGCGATCACTCTGCATGAGGCGGCGCACGGCTACGCGGCGCGCTACTTCGGTGACAACACCGCCTACATGATGGGTCGGGTGTCGCTCAACCCGGTGCGACACATCGACCCCATCGGCACCATCCTGATTCCGCTGGTGCTGTATTTCGCTACCAGCGGCGCGTTTCTGTTCGGCTATGCCAAGCCGGTGCCGGTCAACTTTGGCCGTCTGCGCCACCCCAAGCGCGACATGATCTGGGTCGCGCTCGCCGGCCCGGCCTCGAATTTCGTGCAAGCCTTCATCTGGGGCCTCGCGCTGGTGCTGCTGCACGCGTTCGGCTCGACCGAGACCTATTTTTTCGACGTCGCCAACGCCGGCATTCTGGTCAATCTGGTGATGTTCGTGTTCAACCTGTTTCCGCTTCCGCCGCTCGACGGCGGCCGCATCCTCGTCGGTCTGCTGCCGGTGCGTCAGGCCATCGCCGTGTCGCGCATCGAGCCTTACGGCTTTTTCATTGTCATGGCGCTGGTGCTCACCGGCATCGTCAGCAACTTCTGGCTGCGGCCGCTGATCGGACTGAGCGCGCAGGTGCTCAACGTGCTGCTCTCGCCGTTTCAGATGCTGATGTAGCGCAGGCAAGCCGCGCGCCTGCCGCGCGAAGCTTTATTCCATAACAACTCGAAAGTCCGTTCCGCCCATGTTGGTCTCGACTCGATTGATTCGCTCACGCGCCGCCGCGCTGGTGCTGGCCGGCGCATCGCTCGTCCCAAGCCTCACCCACGCTGCCGAGGTGTCTGCTCTATGGGGTCGGGGCAACAAGAATCAGAACGTCACCCTGGCCTACCAGACCAGTCCGTTCTGGAGCCGGCAACTGTCCGCCAGCAGCCTGGATGCCAGCCTGGAGCTTTCCGCCGGCCAGGCCATCGCCGACCATGCGAGCGCCGACAGCTCGCTCTGGCATGTCGGCCTCACCCCGGTCGTTCGCTGGTGGTTCGAGCCGTCGACGGCGCTGGAGGCCGGCATCGGCGCCAATCTGTTCTCGGGCACTCGGCTGGGCAGCAAAAACATTTCCACTGCCTACCAGTTCGGCGACTTCATCGGGGTGATGCACCACTTTGAACATTCGCCGTGGATCGTCGGGCTGCGCTTCACCCACTACTCCAACGCCGACATCAAGCGCCCCAACCCCGGGCAGGACTATCTGCAGCTGCGTGTCAGCTACGACTTGCCGTAAGCCCGTGCTCGGGCTGCGCGCTGCGGCTCCCGCGCTTCACGGCCCTAGCGGGTAGAGGTCCGTTCAGTTCGCCGCCTCGGCAGCGGCCAGCGCCTGCAAGGCGTGCAGCACGGTGGCTTCGTCCACCCCAGGCGCGCGCTCGACCGGCGCCTGCGGCAGCGCCACGTCCGGCTCGGCCTTGAGCCGGCGCACCCAGTCTCCCGCCTCTCGACCCTGCGCCAGACCGCGGCTTTGCAGCAGGGGCGTTCCATCGGCTGCAGTGAGCTTGAAATAGAACAGGCCGTCGGCCTCGCGGTATTGCTTGAACGCCGGCAGCGCCTTGCGCTCGCCGGCCGGCCGCGTTTGCTGACTCACAGCCGACGCGCTACCCACCATGCGCCGCAGCCCGACGGCCTCGCGCAAGTGCGCCATCAGCGGCTGCGCCAGCGCCCGCGCCTTGGCCGCACCGGCCTGCAGAATCTCCTCCAGCCGATCGGGATGCGCCATCAGCTCCGCATAGCGCGCGCGCATCGGCGCGATTTCGGCATCGATCAGCGCATGCAGCCGCTGCTTGGCCTCGCCCCAGCCCAGCCCGGCGCGCAGATCGTCGCGGAACGCCTGTGCCTGCTCTGGCGTGGCGAAGGCGTCGTACAACGCGACCAGCGCGGTGCCCTCGGGCTCCTTGGGTTCGCCCGGCAGCCGCGAATCGGTGACGATGCGTGCAATCGCCTCGCGCAGCGCCTTGTCGCCACCTTCGAACAGCGGCACGGTGTTGTCATAGCTCTTGCTCATCTTGCGCCCGTCCAGACCAGGCAGCACCGCCACCTGCTCGTCCACCACCGCCTCGGGTAGTTCGAAAAACGCCCGCCCCTGGCCGAACAGGTGGTTGAAGCGCTGCGCCAGATCACGGGTCATTTCGATGTGCTGCACCTGGTCGCGCCCGACCGGCACCTGATGCGCGTTGAACAGCAGAATGTCTGCCGCCATCAGCACCGGGTAACTGAACAGCCCCATGGTCACGCCATCGTCGGGCTCGGCGCCGGCAGCGGCGTTGGCGTCGACCGCAGCCTTGTAGGCATGCGCCCGGTTCATCAAG
This sequence comes from uncultured Burkholderiaceae bacterium, assembly GCA_964389235.1. Lineage (GTDB taxonomy): Bacteria > Pseudomonadota > Gammaproteobacteria > Burkholderiales > Burkholderiaceae_C > Thiomonas. The sequence continues at coordinate 13,761 of CAYMDM010000052.1, read as the reverse complement.
CCTTTGGGACAGACGCAGGTGAGCATCCACATCAGTTCCAGCGTCTCGGGCACATCGCTCTGGCGATAGAACACCACTCGGTCGGGGTCGAGACCGCAGGCCAGCCAAGTCGCAGCTAGTTCACGGCGCGAGCGCTCGATGCGCGCCGGATCGTCGCACTTGATCAGCGCGTGATAGTCGGCGAGGAAGTAAAAGCTCTGCACCCCGGGTCGACGGCTCGCGGCGATTGCCGGTCGAATGGCGCCGACGTAATTGCCCAGATGCGGAGTGCCGGTGGTGGTGATGCCGGTGAGAACGCGGGTAACGGTGGAAGTCACGAAAGGCAAAGCCGACAGGCGGCGCGGGCGAACGAGCGAAGCGGCAAAGTCTAGCGCTGCCGGCGCTGCCGCCATGCCCGCCACAGATGCCACAGCCCGCCGCCGATCGCGACCGAACCGAGCAACACCAGCAGGCCGGTTTCCAGCGAATGCAGCCGTCCGGAGATCGCCCCCATCGCCTGCCCGAACAGCCAGCCCGCTGCGGTGATTGCCGCCGCCCAGAGCAGCGCGCCAATCGCGTTCCAAAACGCAAAGCGCAACGGCGGTACCTCCGCGGCACCGATCAATACCGGCCCGGCGATGCGAAAGCCGTAGAGAAACCGCACCGCAACGATCGCACCTGGCCCGAAGCGGCGCAACTGCCTGGCGACCGCTTCCTGCTTGGACGCGATGCTGGGCCAGCGCGCCAGCACCCGCGCGCCCCACAGCCGGCCGACCCAGAAAAACACCTGATCGCCGACAAACGCCGCCACCGCCGCGACCGCAAACACCGCTGGCGCCCACAACAGCCCGCGATGCGCGGCGTAGCCGCCAGCCAGAACGAAGGTCTCGCCCTCCGCCAGCGCCCCCAGTGCTATGGCCAGATAGCCCCAACGGCCGATGAGTTGGGCGACGAAGGATTCGGTCACAGAGCGTGTGGATGGGTGGGAAGTGCCCCGATTCCTGCGGGGCGAAAAAAAACCGGCCGCGGCCGGTTTTTCGTGCCCGAAGATGAGCCTTCGGGCGGGCTTTGCACCTGCGGCGGGCTGCTGTCAGCCCGCCACAGATTACAGCGGACGAATCTGCGAAGCCTGCGGGCCTTTGGGGCCTTGCTTGATGACGAACTCGACGCGCTGGTTTTCCTGCAGGGTGCGGAAACCTTTGGCTTGAATTTCGGAGAAGTGGGCGAACAGATCTTCGCCGCCTTCATCAGGCTTGATGAAGCCGAAGCCCTTGGCTTCGTTGAACCATTTCACAGTACCGGTTGCCATGAATAAACCTTCTAAATAGGACAGAACGATGCAAATCTTCAACAAGCCCGGTAAATCACAGACTGTGAAACCGTCCCGCCCGGTGCCAGGCACCTCAAGGCTCAGGCCCTTGTCTCGACTGCGCGATGCACTATACACGTAAACCGCGCCGGGAAATGAGAAATCTTCATTTGTGGCATCCGCACCCGCGCATCCCTGCGCGGCAGGGTTGCAAAACTGAAACAATGCGCAGCCGGCGCCGGCTCCGCTCAGGGGCGTCTTACCCAGACCGGTCGGTGCCAGAGCGCCTAGATAGAAGTGCCCCGGCCGGGCGCCGACCCGGCACGCGCAGTGGCCGCGCGGCACTGAAAAATCCCGCCGGATTCATTGAGTTACAGCAAGTCACGCCCCTTTATGCAGATTTTTCGCGGCATCCACCACGCGGCGCTGGCTGCGCGCGCGGCGCTGACCATCGGCAATTTCGACGGGGTTCACCGCGGCCATCAGGTCATGCTCGCGCAGCTCGTCGCAGAGGCGAAGGCGCGCGATCTGGTGCCGACGGTGCTGACCTTCGACCCGCACCCGCGTGAGTTTTTCGCCACACTCGCAGGCCGGGCAGACGCAGCGCCGGCCCCGATCTCGACCCTGCGCGACAAGGTGATCGCGCTGCGGTACGCCGGCATCGAGCAGCTGATCATCCTGCGCTTCGATGCCGCGCTGGCCGCGCTGACGCCGGAGCAATTCCTCGACCGCATCGTGCGCGACGGAGCCCACGCCCGGCACGTGCTGGTCGGCGACGATTTCCGTTTCGGCGCCGGCCGTGCCGGGGACTTTGCCGCGCTGCAAGCACATGCCGCGGCCAACGGCTACACCGCAGCTCAGTTTCATACCGTGATTTCCGCCGCCGACGGCCAGCGCATTTCCAGCTCGGCGGTTCGCGCGGCGCTGGCGGCGGGCGACATGGACAAAGCGGCTGATCTGCTCGGCCGCCCCTACGCGATCAGCGGCCATGTGCTGCATGGCGCCAAACTCGGGCGCCAGCTCGGCTATCCGACTCTCAACCTGCGGCTGGATCGCACCCGCAAACCGGCGCTGACGGGCATTTTCGTCGCGCGCGTGCAGGGTCTGGGCGACACGCCCTTGCCGGCGGTGGCCAGCCTGGGCACGCGGCCCGCGGTGGAGGCGGCCGGCCGGCCGCTGCTGGAGGCGCATGTGCTCGATTGGCAGGGAGATGCCTACGCTAAACTCATCAGCGTGGAACTGTTGCACAAACTGCGCGACGAAGCGCCTTTCCCCGATCTGGACAGCCTCAAGGCGGCGATCGCCCGAGATGAGGCGCAGGCGCGTATCTGGTTCGCGCAGACCCGCCGCCAGACTACCCGCGACCGAATTTGACACGTCGCCCGGTGCCGCCATCACGCGGTGGCCCGCTTTTGATGATGTCCGCCGGCTGGTCGCTGCCTGCGGCCCCGGATTGCCGAACTCCCGCCCTGCCGCAGCGACCGTTGCGGCCCCACCCGATGGATCGCCAGACCTCTGCTTCTGAAGCCAGCGCCAAGCCGGCCGACAAACCGGATTACCGCGCCACCCTGAACCTGCCCGATACCCCGTTTCCGATGCGCGGCGATCTGCCCAAGCGGGAGCCGCAATGGATTGCCGAATGGAACGAGAACGGGCTGTATCAGCGGCTGCGCGCCGCGCGTGCCGGCCGGCCCAAGTTCGTGCTGCATGACGGCCCGCCCTACGCCAACGGCCAGATCCACATGGGCCACGCGGTCAACAAAATCCTCAAGGACATGATCGTCAAGTCGCGCCAGCTCGCCGGCTTCGACGCGCCCTATGTGCCCGGCTGGGACTGCCACGGCCTGCCGATCGAAAACGCGATCGAAAAACAGTTTGGCCGCAAGCTCTCGCGCGAGGACATGCAGGCCAAGTCGCGCGCATACGCCGGCGAGCAGATCGCGCAGCAGATGCGCGACTTCCAGCGCCTGGGGGTGCTCGGCGACTGGGCGCACCCTTACCGCACGATGGACTACGCCAACGAAGCGGCGGAGATTCGCGCGTTCAAGCGGGTGATCGAACGCGGCTTCGTTTACCGCGGATTGAAGCCCGTGTACTGGTGCTTTGACTGCGGCTCGTCGCTGGCCGAGTTTGAAATCGAGTACCACGACAAAACCTCGCAGACCCTGGACGTGGCCTTCGCCGCCGACGACCCGCAGGCGCTGGCCGCGGCGTTCGGCCTGCAGGCTTTGCCCGACCCGGCCAAGCCGGCGTTTGCGGTGATCTGGACGACCACCGCGTGGACCATCCCCGCCAACCAGGCGCTCAACCTCAACCCGGCGCTGGACTACGCGCTGGTCGACACCCAGCGCGGCTACCTGGTGCTGGCGGCTTCGCTGGTCGATGCCTGTCTGCAGCGCTACGGCCTGGCCGGGCAGGTGGTCGCCACGGTGCAGGGGCAGGCGCTTTCCGGGTTGAACTTCCGCCACCCGCTTTACGACGTCGACGCTGGCTATCGCCGGCTGTCGCCGGTGTATCTGGCCGACTACGCCACCGCCGAGGACGGCACCGGCATCGTCCACTCCTCGCCGGCTTATGGCGTGGAAGACTTCAACTCCTGCGTCGCGCACGGGCTGGCGTATGCCGACATCCTCAACCCGGTGCAGGGTGACGGGAGCTACGCCGCGGACTTTCCGCTGTTCGGCGGGCTGAACATCTGGAAAGCGGTGCCGGTGATCATCGACACCCTGCGCGACGCCGGCCGGCTGCTGGCCACCGCGCCGCTGCAGCACAGTTACCCGCATTGCTGGCGGCACAAGGTGCCGGTGATCTACCGCGCCGCCGCGCAATGGTTCATCCGCATGGATGAAGGCGAGGGCGTGTTCACCACCGACAAGGCGCCGCAGACCCTGCGGCAGATGGCGCTGGCGGCGATCGAAAACACGGGCTTCTACCCCGCCAACGGCAAGGCGCGGTTGCATGACATGATCGCCAACCGTCCCGACTGGTGCATCAGCCGGCAGCGCAGCTGGGGCGTGCCGATCCCGTTCCTGCTGCACAAGGACAGCGGCGAGCTGCACCCCAAGACCCTGGAAATCCTCGACGTGGCCGCCGAGGTGGTCGAGCGCGGCGGAGTCGAGGCGTGGAGCCAGTTGGGTGAGGCCGATATCCTGCGCCGCGTCGGCGCAGAGGCTGACGCGCCGCACTACGCCAAGAGCCGCGACATTCTCGAAGTGTGGTTCGACTCGGGCACCACCCACACCACCGTGCTGCACGGCAGCCATGCCGGCGCCGGGCATGACGACGGCGGCCCCGAGGCCGATCTCTACCTCGAAGGCCATGACCAGCATCGCGGCTGGTTCCATTCCTCGCTGCTCACCGCCTGCGCGATGTATGGCCGCGCCCCGTACAAAGGGCTGCTGACCCACGGCTTCACCGTCGATGCGCAGGGGCGCAAGATGAGCAAATCGCTGGGCAACGGGGTCGACCCGATCCAGGCCAGTAACAAGCTCGGCGCCGAGATCGTGCGGCTGTGGGTGGCCGCAGCCGACTACTCGGGCGACATCGCCGGCGACGACAAAATCTTCGCCCGTGTGGTCGACGCCTACCGCCGCATCCGCAACACCCTGCGCTTTCTGCTCGCCAATATCAGCGACTTCGACCCGCAGCGCGACGCCGTGCCGCTGCCGGACCTGCTGGAAATCGACCGCTGGGCGCTGGCGCACGCGGCGCAACTGCAGCGCGACATCCTCGCTCACTACGAGATGTATGAATTCCACCCGGTGGTGGCCAAACTGCAGGTCTACTGCTCCGAAGACCTGGGCGCGTTTTATCTCGACGTGCTCAAGGACCGGCTCTACACCGCGCCCGAGCGCGGGCTGCCGCGGCGCAGCGCGCAGACCGCGCTATGGCACCTCACCCAGGCCCTGCTGCGCTGGATGGCGCCGTTTCTCAGCTTCACCGCCGAGGAAGCGTGGAAGCTGGTCGGCAATAGCAACAGCATTTTCATCGAGACCTACTGGAACTGGCCGGAACTGCCCAACGCCGCGGCGCTGCTGGCCAAATGGGCGCGCATCCGCGAAGTGCGCGACCTGGTCAACAAGGAAATCGAAACCCAGCGCGAAGCCGGGCGCATCGGCGCCTCGCTGCAGGCCGAGGTCGACCTGCATGCCAGCGGCGACGATCACGCGATTCTGGAAAGCCTCGGCGACGACCTGCGCTTTGTGCTGATCACCTCGCGCGCCAGCCTGCACCGTGGCGATGGCGCGCTGCGTGTTCACGTCACGCCCACGGCGCACGCCAAATGCGAGCGCTGCTGGCACTGGCGCGCCGACGTCGATGCCGACCCGGCGCACCCCGGTCTGTGCGGCCGCTGCGTGAGCAATCTGTACGGCGCGGGTGAGCCGCGGGCGGTGGCCTGATGGCCGCCACGCCCAAGCCCCTCGCGCGCTGGCTGGCCGTCGCGCTCGCGGTCATCGTGCTCGACCAGATCAGCAAGGCGCTGGTGCGCCATTTCCTGCCGCTGGGTGACAGCATTGCGCTGGCGCCGTTTTTCAACCTGGTCTACATCCATAACCCCGGCGCGGCGTTTTCCTTTCTCGCGGGGCAGACGGGGTGGCAGCGCTGGCTGTTCACCGCACTGGCGCTGGCCGCGGCTGCGGTCATCATCTGGCTGCTGCGCCGGCACGGCGACCGCAAGCTGTTCAGCCTGGGGCTGGCGCTGATCCTGGGCGGGGCGATCGGCAATGTGATCGACCGTGTGGCGTTCGGTCAGGTCACCGACTTTCTAGACTTCTACCTCACCCTGCATGGCCGGCAATGGCACTGGCCGGCGTTCAACCTCGCCGACTCGGCGATCACCGTCGGCGCGGTGCTGGTGGTCATCGACGAACTGCGCCGCGGTGGCCACTCCGCGCGATCCTGACCGGCCCGGCGCGGTATCCATGCATATGGATATTGCGACTTAGGTGCAACCCGGTTGTGCGGCAACGAGTCGCACCCCTAACCTGCCGCGCGTCCGGCGCCGCAGAGCGCCAGTGCTTATCGGCGATTGATGGGCGGCCGCCCGGCCGCGCAGGGAGGGCAAGCGCATGACCCCGGAGGAGGCCCAGCATCACCCCTTGTCGGCGCAGACGCGAAGCCGCGTCACCGTCTGCGAGTTGACCTGGCGGGCGCCGTTTGGCTGGCTGGCGGCGGGCTGGCGCGATTTCGTTCGCTGCCCGGTGGTGGGATTGAGTTATGGGCTGCTGTTCTTTGTCCTCGGCTGGGGCTTGGCTCTGACTCTGGTGCGCACCCCCGAATACACCCTGATGCTGGCCGCCGGGCTGCTGCTCATCGGCCCGGTGCTGGCGATGGGGCTGATGGAAGCCAGCCGCCGCTGCGAACTGCAGCAGACGGCGCGGCTGAAGTTCTGCATCCGCTGCTGGTGGCCGCAACGCAGCAGCGTGGCGATTTTTGCCGGGCTGCTGCTGGTGATCGAGCTGCTGTGGGGACGCACCGCGCTGGTGGTGTTCGCGCTGTTTTTCGACGCCGGCCTGCCCGGGGACAGCGGGGGAGTGTTGCACATCCTGCTCGACCCGGAGAATGTCGGCTTTGTCGTCGCCTATGTGCTGGTGGCAGCGCTGTTCGGCGGGCTGGCGTACGCGATCAGCGTGGTGTCGATTCCGCTGATGCTCGACCGCCCGGTCGATGCCATCACCGCCGCGCTCACCAGCTTGCGCGCCTGCCTGGAACACCCGGTGGCGCTCGCCGCCTGGGCGCTGCTGATTGCCGCGATCGGCGTGCTGGCCGCGCTGCCGTTCGGGCTGGGGTGGATCGTCGCGCTGCCGGTCATCGGCCACGCCAGCTGGCACGCGTATCGCGGGGTCGTGTGCCCCAGCTTGCAACAGCCCGCGGCGGGCTGATGGTTGGTCGAGACGCCGTCGACCGCGCAGCGCATCAGGCCGCGGCGGCCTGCCCGGTCTGTCCGGCCTGCCCGGCGTATTCGCGCAGCTTGTGAAAGCGGATCGCCGGGGCGGTTTCCTCCATCACCCGCAGTTCGCTCGTGTGGGTGAGCAGCACCGCCGGCGCCTCGACCACGTCGTAGGCAATGCGGTGCGAGTTGGCATCCATGAAACGCTTGAGCGCCACCGGGTCGTCGCTGGTGAACCAGCGGGCGAGCTTGTAGCGCGTGGCTTCCATGCGCGCGTCCACCCCGTATTCCGACTTCAGCCGGTGCTGCACCACGTCGAACTGCAGGGTGCCGATCGCGCCGAGCAGCAGACTGCCGCCGGCCAGCGGGCGAAACACCTGGATCGCCCCCTCCTCGCCGAGTTGCTGCAGCCCGGTGCGCAGTTGCTTGCTGCGCATCGGGTCGGCAATTTCCACCGCGCGGAACATTTCCGGCGCAAAAAACGGCAACCCGGTGAACTGCAACACCTCACCCTCGCTCAGGCTGTCGCCCAGGTGCAAGGTGCCGTGGTTGGGAATGCCGACGATGTCCCCGGCAAACGCCTCGTCGAGCAGCTCGCGCCGCTGCGACATGAAGGTCACCACACTGCCTGGCCGGATATCCTTGCCGGTGCGGGCAACGCGAATTTTCATGCCCCGCTCGAACCGCCCCGACACGACACGAACGAAGGCGATGCGGTCGCGATGCGCCGGATCCATGTTCGCCTGAATTTTGAACACCACGCCCGTGAAGGCCGATTCGGTCGGCTCGATCACCCGCTGCAACGCCGCGCGCGGCAGCGGTTCGGGCGCCTGCTCGACCAACGCGTCGAGCACTTCCTGCACGCCGAAGTTGTTGATCGCAGAGCCGAAGAACAGCGGCGACTGCTGCCCAGCGAGAAACGCCGCGCGATCGAACGTGGGCGCGGCTTCGCGCAGCAGGCCGATTTCATCGCGCGCCTTGTCGAACTCCGCGCCAAAGCGGCGCGGCAGCTCCGGGTTTTCCATCCCGGCGATGAATTCGGCCCCGTCGTCGCCCAGCCGGTCTTCACCCGCGCGGAACACCCGCATGCGATCCGCGCGCAGATCGAACACGCCGTGAAAGCTCTTGCCCATCCCCACCGGCCAGGTGAACGGCACCGCGGCCATGCCCAGGGTGCGCTCGATCTCGTCCATCAGGTCGAGCGGTTGGCGGACCTCGCGGTCCATTTTGTTGACAAAGGTGAGAATCGGCGTGTTGCGCGCGCGGCAGACCTCGAGCAGCCGCAGCGTCTGCTCCTCAACGCCATTGGCCGCGTCGATCACCATCAGCGCCGCATCCACCGCGGTGAGCACGCGATAGGTATCCTCAGAAAAATCTTGGTGGCCCGGCGTGTCGAGCAGGTTGATCACGCAGTCGCGCCACTCCATCTGCATCACCGACGACGCCACCGAAATTCCGCGCTGCTTTTCGATTTCCATCCAGTCCGAGGTCGCATGCCGGCTGGCCTTGCGCGCCTTCACGCTGCCGGCGATCTGGATCGCGCCCGAGAACAGCAGCAGCTTTTCGGTCAGCGTGGTCTTGCCCGCGTCCGGGTGGGAAATGATGGCGAAGGTCCGCCGGCGGCGAATCTGATCGACGAGGGGAGAAGTCATGTTCATTGCGGCGCTCGAACCGCAGCCGATGCTGCATCGGCGGGCTCGATTGCGCTAGGCTGGCGAGGCTTCGCTGCCCCGCATTCGGACCGCTCACCGCGGTCTCGGGCAAAGCCAGCATTTTGCCTCAGGCAGCAAAACAAACCGCCCGCGCCATGACCCGACAGATCGTTCTCGACACCGAAACCACCGGTCTCAATCCCGGCAGCGGCGACCGCATCATCGAAGTCGCCGGCGTCGAACTGATCAACCGCCGCCTGACCGGCAACCACTTCCACCGCTACGTCAACCCCGAGCGGGCCAGCCACCCGGACGCGCTCAAGGTGCATGGGCTGACCGAAGAGTTCCTCGCCGACAAGCCCAGATTCGAAGCCATCGCCAGCGAGCTGATCGAGTTCGTCAGCGGCGCCGAAATCATCATCCACAACGCCTCGTTTGACTGCGCCTTTCTCAACGCCGAATTCGAGCGTCTGCGCTTGCCGGCGTTCGAGCAGCATGTGGCCACGGTCACTGACACCCTGCTGATGGCAAGGCAACAATTCCCAGGCAAATTCAACAACCTGGACGCGCTTTGCCGACGCTTTGGCATCGACAACACCCACCGCACCCTGCACGGCGCCCTGCTCGACGCCGAACTCCTCGCCGAGGTCTACCTCGCCCTCACCCGCGGACAGAACACCCTGGCGATGGAGCTCGACGCCCCTGCCCCGCAGCAGCTCTCAGCAGCCAACCGCCCACTCGCCGACTTTGACCTGCCGGTGCTCGAACCCAGCCCGGATGAACTCGCCGAGCACCACGCCATCCTCGCCGCGCTCGACAAGGCGAGCAATGGCAAAGCCATCTGGCGCCCGCAACCTTGAACCGCGGTCGGTTGTTGTGAGATAATTTAATGCTTTGCTGGACGCGCCTTCTTGCCAAGCAAGAAGATGCCACACCCAGCGCCCCGGGTGGTTAGCTCAGCGGTAGAGCACTGCCTTCACACGGCAGGGGCCACAGGTTCGATCCCTGTACCACCCACCATACAGTCATCCGCAGCCGTGCACACAAGGCCGCAAAGCTAAGAGAAATCAAGGCTTTGCGGCCTTTTTCTTTCCGTAGCTGTGCGCTGTTGTGCGTTGACTGCCGGGGGCAAGATTGGGGGCATATCGCCACCCCCTGGGGGCAAGCTGCCCCCGAAGGATGCCCCCATGCCCCTGACCGATACCGCCATTCGCAACGCCAAGCCCGGCGCGAAGAACATCAAGCTGTTCGACGGCGCGGGGCTGTATCTGGAAGTCACGCCCTCAGGCAGCAAACTCTGGCGGCTGAAATACCGCTACCTGGGGGCAGAAAAGCGCCTGGCGCTGGGGGTATATCCCGCCGTGAGCCTTAAGGCCGCCCGCACTAAGCGCGACGAAGCCCGCACACACCTGGCCGCCGGGCGCGACCCCAGCGCCGTCAAGCAAGCGGAGAAACTGCGCGCGGCTGCACTGGCTGCCGACAGCTTCGAGGCCGTAGCGCGGGCGCGGATTGACCGGCCCCTCAGCACCAAGGCCGCAAGCCACCGGGACAAGGTGATTCGACGCCTCGAGCGCGACGTGTTCCCCTACCTGGGCCGCCGCCCCGTTGCCGACATTAGCACGCCGAAAATCCTGGCTGTGCTGCGCCGAATCGAGGGCCAGGGCGTGTTGGAGACGACGCACCGGGCGCAGCAGAACATCGGGCAAGGTCAGACCCTGCCGCCGTCGGCAACACCCTGCGCGCAATGGACGCCTTCAAGGGCGGGCCGATTGTTGCCGCCGCGCTCAAGCTGCTGCCGCTGGTGTTCTGCCGACCGGGCGAACTGCGGACGATGCGATGGGAGCAGATCGACTTCGACGCCGCCCTCTGGCGCTACACCGTCACCAAGACCCGCACCGAGCACATCGTCCCCTTGTCCACCCAGGCGCTGGCCGTGCTGCGCGACCTGCAACCGTTGACCGGACACCTGCCCGGCGGCTGGGTGTTTCCCGGCGGGCGCAGCCCGATGCAGCCGTTATCTGACGCCGCGATCAATGCCGTAGACCGCCGGCTCGGCATCGACACCCGCAACGAACTGACGGGGCACGGCTGGCGCGCCGTAGCCCGCACCCTGCTGCATGAACGCCTGGGGTTTGCGCCCGAGGTGATCGAGCACCAGCTTGCGCACAAAGTGCCGGATGCCTTGGGCACGTCCTACATCCGGCACAAGCCCATGGGCTTTTCTGTTGAGCTCATAGCACTCAATACCAACAAAACGAAATGTGTCCCATCGGCAAATCAAACATATCGTGTCCAACCGGCCAACTTATGGTTATCGGAACACACTGAGCTATGCTAAGCATTTGTTTTTATTGGCGGAAGCGGTGTCCGTCTGGTTTAAGTTTCCGACGATTTCCGATCAGCCCCGCTTCTCCATCTTTTCAATAAGTTATCGCTCTGCGACGTTTCCGTCCGTTCCACCACATCGCCGTGAGTATCATCGTTTTTGTAGAGCAATTTTGTGGACAGAGAACTCGGCGAACTACGTATGGCAGGCGGTCATCTTACGGCGCAGGAAGTGCGCAAACTCTCCAGGGTCGAAGGGGTGCACCGCGCAGCTCCAGGTCTGTATCTGCGCGTTCGCGGCGGGTCGGCTTTGTGGACTTGGCGGGTGATGGTCAAGGGCCGCGCCAGCGAGTATTCATTGGGTTCTGCAGCGGTTCTGACCCTGGCCGATGCCGTGGCCAAAGTAGCTGATCTGCGTGCCCGGCTCAAGCGTGGCGAGGATGTGCCGGCGCTGCTGCGACCGGAAAAAACCGCTGTCCATAAAACGCCCGAAGACACCTTTTCTGAGGTCGCCTTGCAGCTTTGGGAGTCGATGAAACCGGGCTGGAAGAATCCGAAGCACGCGGACCAGTGGATCAACACCTTGCGCACCTATGCCCTGCCTGTGTTTGGCCCAAAGCCCGTGGCCGAAGTCACCACCGAGGATGTGCTGGCCGCGCTGCGTCCGATCTGGACGGACAAGCACGAGACGGCAACCCGGGTACGCCAGCGCATCGAGGCTGTGCTATCGGCGGCCAAGGCGCGCGGGTTGCGGTCGGGCGAGAACCCGGCGCTGTGGCGCGGGCATCTGGACAAGCTCTTACCGGCCATCAGCAAGCGCCGTCGCGTGGAGCACCACGCGGCGATGCCGTGGGCTGAGGTGCCCGCGTTCATGGCCGAGCTGCGGGCGCGCTCGAATATGTCCTCCTGGGCCTTGCGGTTCACCATCCTGACGGCGGCCCGCACGGGTGAAGTGATCGGCGCGCGCTGGCCGGAAATCGACCTCAAGGCCAAGTTGTGGGTTGTGCCAGCCGAGCGCATGAAGGCGCATCGCGAGCACCGCGTGCCGCTGTCGGATGCCGCGGTGGCGCTGCTCAAGAGCCTTCCGCGTATGGACGGATCGGACTTTGTGTTTTGGGGCGCTCGCAAGCCCACAATCAGCAACATGGCGATGCTGGAGCTGCTTCGCGGTATGCGGCCCGGGCTGACGGTGCACGGCTTTCGCTCGGCGTTTCGCGATTGGGCGGCTGAGGCGACCAGTTATCCGTCTGAGGTGGTCGAGATGGCGCTGGCGCACACCATCGGCAATCAGGTCGAGGCAGCCTATCGGCGCGGGGATCTGCTGGACAAGCGGCGGGAACTGATGCAGGTGTGGGCGGCGTTCCTGCACCCCACCCCTTCACCCCCTGCGCGCGTTGAGTGAAGTCGTGCGCGCCCGCGCCTCGGCCTCGGTCATGGCTTCACCCCCTGCGCGCGTTGAGTGAAGACCTGGGCCATTTTTTTCCAGTTGTTGTACTTCCTTCACCCCCTGCGCGCATTGAGTGAAGCAGTGCCGCCCACAAGGCGGATCTTTTCTGCGCCACAAATTCCGTCGCGCGTCCGTTGATCGAGGTAACGACCCCGCCCGGAGAAAAAACAGCGCCCAGGAATCCCGCCCGTCGTGGCCTCGTACGGCTGCCACTCAGCTCCGGAGCCCGAACACCCGCAACGAGTCTCGGGCATCCCAGGCACGGAGCTCGGAACCCGCCAATTCGCCGACCGTCAAACTCTGTCCAGCGAGCGACCTGCTCGTCAACACGGCTCCGCCACGCTGGGCAGTCCGGCCAGCGCCATGGCGAGTTCCTTCTCGTCGTAGGCCTCGTCCTTGAGTTCGCCGGCGAAGTACTTCTGGTACGCCGCCATGTCAAAGTGACCGTGGCCGCAGAGGTTGAACAGAATGGTCTCGCTCTTGCCTTCGCGCTTGCAGCGCAGGGCCTCTTCGATGGCGCCCTTGACCGCATGGTTGGCCTCAGGGGCGGGCACGATGCCCTCGGCGCGCGCAAACTGCACGCCGGCCTCGAAGCACTGGCCCTGGGTGTAGGCGGTGGCTTCGAGCAGGCCGAGTTCCTTCAAGTGCGACACCAGCGGGGCCATGCCGTGGTAGCGCAGACCCCCGGCATGGAAACCCGGCGGGGTGAAGGTGCTGCCCAGGGTGTGCATCTTGGCCAGCGGGGTCATGTGCGCGGTATCGCCGTAGTCGTAGGCGTACTTGCCGCGCGTGAGCGACGGGCAGGCGGCCGGCTCCACTGCAACGATGCGCGGCTTGGCGCCGCCGCGCAGGCCGTGGCCGATGAACGGGAAGGCGATGCCGGCAAAGTTGCTGCCGCCGCCGGTGCAGCCCACGACCACGTCGGGCCAGGTGTCGGCTATCTGCAATTGCTCCATCGCTTCCAGTCCGATGATGGTCTGGTGCAGCAGCACGTGGTTGAGCACCGAGCCGAGGGCGTATTTGGTGTCTTCGCGCTGCAGGGCCAGTTCCACCGCCTCGGAGATCGCAATGCCCAGGCTGCCGGGGTGATCGGGCCGCTGCGCAAGCACGCTGCGGCCGTACTGGGTTTCGGTCGAGGGGGAAGGCAGGCAGCGCGCGC
>CAYMDM010000051.1:0-19540 GCA_964389235.1 uncultured Burkholderiaceae bacterium | reverse complement strand
CAGCCAGCCCGCCCCACGCCGCCCGCGCCAGCGCCGGCCAGCGCTGCCAGCGGCGCGCGCTGCGCTCGCTCAGCCGGGCATTGGCCAGCAGCAGCGGTACCCCGGCACGGCGCGCCTGCTGCGAGAGATTGGGCCAGACCTCGGTTTCCATCAGCACCCCGACGTCGGGCTGCCAGCGGGCGAGGAATCGCCGCATCGCGCCCGGCAGGTCATACGGCAGCCAGAGCTGCATGTCCCCGGGCTGCAGCAGCTCGGCACCGGCGGCGCGGCCGGTGGCGGTCATGTGGGTGAGCAGCAGCGCCATGCCCGGCCACTGCCGCCGCAAGTCGCGCAGCAGCGGCTGGACGGCACGCGTCTCGCCCAGCGACACCGCGTGCAGCCACACCAGTGGACGGCCTTGCGGGCAGGGCGGCGCGGCGCGATAAAGCCCCAGCCGCTCGCCGATGGCCACGCGGTACCCCGGCTCGCGCCGGCTGCGCCACAGCAGGCGCAGCAGCGCCAGCGGCAGCAGCAGCCGCCAAAGCGTGGTGTAGAGCATCAGCGCGAGCCTCATGCCGGCGAGCGGGCGATGGCCAGCGCCGCGTCGGTGACCTGCTGCGCCGAGGGCGGCTGGCCGATGTCGCCCAGGTTGCGGTGCGGGCTGATCGAATGGATGCCCACATGCACCGGCGAAGTCGCGGTGTAAATGCCCACGCAGGGCGCAGCCAGCGCCGCGGCGAGAAATAGCAGCCCGGTGTCGACCCCGACCACGACTTCGGCCCGCGCCAGCACCGGCAGCCATTGCGCCAGCGCCCACGGCGCCGGCTGCACCTGCATCTGCGGCTGCCAGCGCGCATCGACCTGGTCGACGATGGCCTCTGCGGCCTGCCGCTCCGCCGCGGTACCCCAGGCGAACAGCACCTGCCGCCCCGACTCCGCCAGCGACTGCGCCACCTGCGCCCAGGCCGCAGGCGCCCAGCGCTTTTCCGCCCGCGCGGTGGCCGTGAGCAGCACGGTATAGCGACGCGGCAGGGCGATGGGCGGCTGGGCGTCGGGCGGCAGCCGCAGCCCATACACCGGCTCGCCCTGCGGTACGTAGCCGAGCAGATCGCCGACCAACTGGCGGTTGCGCAGCACCGAGGCCACGCTGCCGATCGGCCCCCCCGGAACCCGCCGCCGGTAGAACGCGGCGGCAAGAGCCTCCCGCGCCGACCCCCAGCCCCAGCCCCACAGCGGGCCGCGCGCGCGCCGCGCCAGCCAGGCGCTCTTGATCAGCCCTTGCAGGTCGATCACCGCGTCGTATTCCTCGCGTTGCAGCTCGGCGACGAAATCCCGCCAGGCCTGCCGCGTGTCGGCCCGCCACCAGTCCTTGCGCCAGCGCCGCAGTTCCACCGGAATGACCCGCCGCACGCCCGGGTGCGCCCGCACGATGTCGGCGTAAGCGGCTTCGACCAGCCAGTCGATCTGCGCCTGCGGACGCTCGGCATGCAGATCGTGCACCACCGGCAGGGCATGCACCACATCGCCCATCGAACTGGTCTTGACCAGCAGGATGCGCAACGCGCTGCTGGCCGCGAAAGGGGCGTTCAACGTCGCGTTCAAACAGGCACTTCAGAACGGGAGTCTGAGAGCGGGGTCGAGCGCGAGCAGCGCGGCGCGGAACTCGCCCTGGATGCGCGCCAGCGCCTGCGCGTCGCGCCCCTCGAAGCGCAACACGATGCACGGCGTGGTGTTGGACGGCCGCGCCAGACCGAAGCCGTCCGCATAGTCCGCGCGCACACCGTCGATGGTGCTGATCTGCTGTGCCCCGGGAAAGCGCGCCTCGCGCTGCAGCCGCTGGCACAGGGCGAAGTTCTCGCCCTCGGCGGTGTCGAGCTTGAGCTCGGGCGTGGCCACCGAGTCGGGCAGGCTTTGCAGCAGCGCGCCCGGGTCGTCAGCGCGGGAGACGATTTCCAGCAGTCGCGCCGCGCCATACAGCGCGTCGTCGAAGCCATACCAGCGATCTTTGAAAAAGATGTGCCCGCTCATCTCGCCGGCCAGCGGCGCGCCGATGTCGCGCATCTGCGCCTTGACCACCGAGTGTCCGGTGCGCCCCATCACCGGCTCGCCGCCATGCCGCCGCACCCAGGCGAACAGGTTGGCAGTGCACTTGACGTCAAACAGAATCGGCGCGCCGGGGTGGCGTTCGAGCACGTCGGCGGCGTAGAGCATGAGCTGACGGTCGGGCCAGATGATCGCGCCGGAGGGCGTGACCACGCCGAGGCGATCGCCGTCGCCGTCGAACGCCAGCCCGAGATCAGCGCCGGTGCGGCGCACCGTGGCAATCAGGTCTTCCAGGTTGTGCGGGTCGGCCGGGTCGGGGTGGTGGTTGGGAAACGTGCCGTCGACGCTGCAGAACAGTTCCTCGACTGTGCAGCCCAGCTCGCGCAACAGCCGCGGCGCGAACGCCCCGGCGACCCCGTTGCCGGCATCGACCACCACGGCCAGCGGCCGCGCCAGATGCACGTCGCCGACGATGCGGCCGATGTAGTCGTCAGTGATGTCGGCCTGCCGCAGCGACCCGGCGCCGCTCGCGTAGGTTTCGCTGACGGTGAGTTCGCGCAGCGCCTGGATCTGCTCGCCAAAAAGCGCCTGCCCGGCCAGCACCATTTTCAGCCCGTTGTATTCCGGCGGATTGTGGCTGCCAGTGATCTGGATGCCGCTGGTCGCCGCCGTGGTCGCGGAGGCGTAGTACAGCATCGGCGTGGCGTTCATGCCCAGATCAATCACGTCCACGCCGCCGGCGCGCAGCCCCTCGATCAGCGCCGCGGCCAGCGCCGGGCCCGACAGCCGCCCGTCGCGGCTGACGTTCACCGCCGTCTCGCCCTGCCTGCGCGCCAGGGTGGCGAAGGCGCGGCCGATGTGCCGGCAGACGTCTTCGGTGAGCGTGCGGCCGACGATGCCGCGGATGTCGTAAGCCTTGAAAATGCCGGGGTCGATCTGCGCCATGCAGGCTTCCTCTGTCGAGCCGCCGCGCCGCGGCAGCGGGCTAGGATGTTCGTTGGTTCGGGCATTCTAGGGAGCACTGGTGGCCACTTATCTCATCGGCGACGTTCAGGGTTGTCTGGCCGGATTCGACGCGCTGCTGGCCGCGCTGCGCTTCGACCCGGCGCGAGATCGGCTCATCGTGCTCGGCGATCTGGTCAACCGCGGGCCCGACTCACTGGGCTGCATCGAGCGCGTCATGGCGCTGGGCGACGCCGCCGAGTGCCTGCTCGGCAACCACGACCTGCACCTGCTGGCAGTCGCCGAGGGCATCCGCAAGGCGCACCGCGGCGACACCCTGGGAGACATCCTCGCCTCGCCGCGGCGGCAGCAACTCATCGACTGGGTGCGCCACCGTCCGCTGGCGCTGCAGGTGAACGGCTGGCTGCTGGTGCACGCCGGGGTGCTGCCGCAATGGACGACCGAGCAGACCCTGGCGTTGGCCGACGAGGTGCAGACGAGACTGCGCGCCCCGGACTACGCCGACTTTCTGCGGGTGATGTACGGCAACGAACCCGACGAGTGGAGCGAGTCGCTGCGCGGCGACGACCGCCTGCGCATTGTGGTCAACACCTTCACTCGCACGCGCTTTCTCGACGCCCGGCGCAAACGTTACGGCCGGCTGGATTTCCACAACAAGCAGTCCCGCGCCGACGACACCAGCGACCATCTGCTGCCCTGGTTTGCGCTCCCCGACCGCGCCACCCGCGGCACCCCGATCGCCTTCGGCCACTGGTCCACGCTTGGGCTGCACTGGGCGCACCGCGCGCTGTGCCTGGACAGCGGCTGCCTGTGGGGCGGCGCGCTGTCGGCCTTGCGCCTGCCCGACCCGGCCCAGCCCTGGCTGGACATCGTGCAGGTGCCGTGCGCGCAAAGCGCCGCGCCGGGCGGGGACTGACCGGGGTTCTCAAGCTGCGCACGCGGGTCTACGCTGTCACCGACAACAACACCATGGAGACACGCATGACCCCAAATGTTCACCCCTTCCTCACCGCCCGCGACCTGCTGCTGCGCCACCGCACCGACTACACCCGCGCCTATGCCGAGTTCCAGTGGCCGCGGCTGGACACGTTCAACTGGGCGCTGGATTACTTCGACCCGATGGCGCGCGGCAATGCGCAGCTGGCGCTGTGGATCGTCGAGGAAGATGGCAGCAACGCGCGCTACACCTTTGCCGACATGGCGCAGCGGTCGGCGCGCATGGCCAACTTTCTGCGCGCGCACGGCGTGCAGCGCGGCGAGCGGGTGCTGCTGATGCTGCCCAACTGCATCGCGCTGTGGGACGCGATGCTGGCGTGCATCAAGCTCGGCGCGGTAATGATTCCGGCCACCACCCTGCTCACCCCGGCCGATCTGGAAGACCGCATCAGCCGCGGCGAGGTGCGGCATGTGATCTGCCTGGCGGGCGACACGCCCAAGTTCATCGCACTGCCCGCCGACGTTTGGGCGCGGGTGGCAGGACGCTTCACCCCGGGTCAGGCGCCCGCGGGCTGGACCTCGCTCGACGGCGCGCAGACCGAGAGCGATGCATTCACGCCGGACGCGCCCACGCGCGCGACCGACCCGCTGCTGCTGTACTTCACCTCCGGCACCACGTCCAAGCCCAAGCTCGTGCTGCACACCCACCAGAGCTACCCCGTCGGCACGCTGGCGACCATGTACTGGATCGGCCTGCAGCCGGGCGATTTGCACTGGAACATCAGCTCCCCCGGCTGGGCCAAGCATGCGTGGAGCAGCTTTTTCGCGCCGTGGAACGCCGGGGCGGCGATCTTCGCCTTCAACCAGAGCCGCTTCAACGCCCACGCCACGCTGCAGACGCTGTCGCGCTGCGGCGTGACCACGCTGTGCGCACCGCCGACCGTCTGGCGCATGCTCATCCAGGAAGACCTGGCCGCATTCCCGGTCAAACTGCGCGAACTCGTGGGAGCCGGTGAGCCGCTCAACCCCGAGGTGATCGAGCGGGTGCGCGCCGCCTGGGGCATCACCATCCGCGACGGCTACGGCCAGACCGAGACCTGCGCACTGATCGGCAACTCGCCGGGGCAACCGGTCAAGCCCGGAGCGATGGGCCGGCCGATGCCGGGTTACCGCATCCGCCTGCTCGACGTCGACGGCAACCCCGCCGACGAAGGCGAAGTCTGCGTCGAACTCGACCCGCGCCCCACCGGCCTGATGCAGGAATACGCCGGCGACGCGGCCAAGACCGCGCAGGTCACCGCAGGCCACGTCTACCACACAGGCGACGTGGCGCAACGCGACGCCGACGGCTACTTCACCTTCGTCGGCCGCACCGACGATGTGTTCAAGTCGTCCGACTACCGCATCAGCCCGTTCGAGCTGGAAAGCCTGCTGATCGAACACCCGGCGGTGGCCGAGGCCGCGGTCGTGCCCTGCCCTGACCCGGTGCGGCTGGCGATCCCCAAAGCGTTCATCGCCTGCCGCGTCGGCTATGCGCCAAGCGCCGAGCTGGCGCGTGACATCCTGGCCTTCGTGCGCGAGCGCGCAGCGCCGTACAAGCGCGTGCGCCGCCTCGAGTTCTTCGATCTGCCCAAGACCATCTCGGGCAAGATCCGCCGTGTCGAGCTGCGCCAGCGCGAAGCACAGCGCGGCGCAGGTGTTCGCGCCAAGTTGGAGTTTTGGGAGGAGGACTTCTTCGCCTGAACCCGCTTCACGCCACCTGCGCCAGATCGCGCTGCCGCGTCTCGCCCAGCGCGATCACCGCGATCAGGCTGATGATCGCGGCAATGCTGATATAGCCGCCCACCCAGCTCAGCCCGCCGTGCTCGACCAGCACCTGGGCGGCATACGGCGCGAGTGACGCGCCGAGAATGCCGCCGAGGTTGTACGCCGCGCCAGCGCCGGTGTAGCGCACCGCGGTCGGGAAAATCTCCGGCAGCATCGCGCCGAGTGGCGCGTAAGTCAGGCCCATGAGGAATAGCGCGCCGCACAGGAACACCCCGGCGCCTTCGGCCGTTGCCGAACCCAGCAGCGGCGCCAGTGCAAAACCCCACAGCACCGCGGCCGCCCCCGACAGCACGAGCACGGGCCGGCGGCCGAACTGGTCGGACAGCCAGGCCGAGATCACCGTGCCGACAGCCATCAACACGATCGCCGCCATCAGCCAGCCCTGCAGCGTGGGTTTGGGAATATGCAGCTTGCCGATGCCATAGCTCAGCACGAACACTGCGCTGATATAGAACAGCGCGTAGCACACGACGATGGACAGCGAGCCCAGAATCAGCGGCTTGAGGTGCTGGCCGAGCAACACGGCCAGCGGCACCCTGGGATGCCGCGTCTGCTCGAACAGCGGTGTCTCCGCCAGTCTGAGCCGCGCATACAGGCCGATCAGCACCAGCACCCCGCTGGCGAGAAACGGTATGCGCCAACCCCAGGCCAGAAACGCCTCGTGCGACAGCACCAGGCCGAGCAGTAGGAACAGCCCATTGGCCACCAGAAATCCGATCGACGGCCCGAGCTGCGGAAACATGCCGAACACCCCGCGCCGTCCCTTGGGCGCGTTTTCCGTCGCCAGCAGAGCGGCGCCGCCCCACTCTCCGCCCAGACCTAGCCCCTGACCGATACGCAACAGCGCCAGCAGCCAAGGGGCGAGCTCACCGATGCGGTCATAACCAGGCAGCAGGCCGATCAGCGTGGTGCATATCCCCATGGTCAGCAGCGTCGCGACCAGCGTGCTCTTGCGGCCGAAACGGTCACCGAAATGGCCGAACAGGAACGAGCCGATCGGCCGCGCCAGAAACGCGATGCCGAAGGTGGCAAAGGCGTTGAGCGATTGCGCGGTCGCCGAATCGCCAGGAAAAAACACCGGGCCGATGACCAGCGCCGCGGCGATCGCGTAGACGTAGAAGTCGTAGAACTCGATCGCCGTACCTACAAAACTGGCCAGTGCGATCTGCGTGGTCGAATTGCGTGATGGTTCAGCGGCCGATCGACCGGCCGCCAATGCGGGGGAAGTGTGCATGGAGCATCCTGTGGTTATGGTTCAGTCGAGCCAAGGGACGCGCCTCGCGGTTACATCCGGCTCGAGCCGCATGTTCGATGCAGCATTGCCTGTCGGCCAACGGGATTTGCCCTGATCGGCCGGCCATGTCGCCCCGGCGTTTCACGAGCGGCTGCGTCGCAGACGACCTCGACAGATCGGTTTGGTGATGAAACTCCACCCTGCCCCCGAGACGCCACGGCGTGACCGCTCTTGGCTTGCCGCGGGATTTTTCGCGGCGATGGTGTTGCTGCTAGGTGTCTGGGCGCTCGCGCTGACGCAGCCGCAGCGCGAAGTCCGCAACGCCGCGCTGGACAAATGTCGTGCTCAGCCGCAGCAGCTGGTCGTGAGCCGCGGCCCGTTGCGCGTGGCCGGGCCAGATTACTTCTGGATCGATGAGGCGCAGCGCTGGCGCCGTTTCACCCATGTTTGCGCTGGTCGCACGGCAGCGCAGTGTCTGCGAGCCAACGAGGGGGTGCGGCGGCGTCTGCACGACGCGGTCGGCCAATCGGTGCGGGTCTGGTCGTGCGGGGCAACGCCGGTAGCCGTCGAGCTTGGCCAGACGCGCTACGCGCTGCGCGAGGGGTTCTGACGCGCTGGACGACAACAGCCAGCCGTCACCCCGCTGCGGTTTCCGGGTCGAACCCCGCCGCAGGCACGCGCAGAAAGTGCTCGCGGTAGTGCAGCAGTTCGTCGATCGACTCCTGGATGTCGGCCAGCGCGGTGTGCGCCTGCACCTTCTTGAAGCTGCTGACTACCTCGGGCCGCCAGCGGCGGGCGAGTTCCTTCAGGCTGCTGACGTCGAGGTTGCGATAGTGAAAGTAGCGTTCGAGCTCGGGCATCCAGCGCGCCATGAATCGGCGGTCCTGGCAGATGGTGTTGCCGCACATCGGGCTCTTGCCCGCTGGCACGTATTGCTGCAAAAAGGCGACGAGGGTTTGCACCGCCTGCGCTTCGTCGATGGTGCTTTCGCGCACCCGCTCGATCAGCCCGCTCTTGCCGTGGGTGTTCTGGTTCCACGCATCCATGGCGGCAAGCACTTCGTCGCTCTGATGGATCGCCAGCACCGGGCCTTCGACGCGCACGCTCAGCTGCGGGTCGGTGACGACCACGGCGATTTCGATGGTGCGGTCGGCATCCGGGTTCAGCCCGGTCATTTCCATGTCGACCCAGATCAGGTTGTCGTCGTGGCAGGCGAGGACGGGCAAGGCAGGCGCGGCAAGATCGGAGGACATGGACGACATTCAGTAGGGAATAGGCGGCTGCGCGCAGCAATGCGGCGCCGGGTGGAATAATCTGCGATCGATCGATCGCTGCACGACCAAGGATTTTCGCATGAGCCCGCAACACCTTGCCCTCACCTGGAGCGTGCTATTCGTCGTCGCGCTCATCGCCGGCACGGCGCTCAAGCTCTGGCTGGCACAACGCCAGATGCGCTACGTGCTGGCGCACCGCGACGCCGTGCCGGCGCCGTTTCGTGCCAGCATTGCGCTTGCCGCCCATCAGAAGGCCGCCGACTACACCGTCGCCAAGCTGCGTTTCGGCCTGTGGAGCACGCTGTTTTCCGCCGTGGTCGTGCTGTCGTGGACACTCGAAGGCGGCCTGCAGCTCCTCAACGGCTGGGTGAGCGCCGCCTTCGGCACCGCCTTGGGCGGGCAACTCGCGCTGCTGGTGGCGTTCGCCCTGATCAGCGCGTTGCTCGATCTTCCCTGGGAGGTGGCCCGCACCTTCGGGCTGGAAGCGCGCTTCGGCTTCAACCGGCAGACGCCGCGGTCGTTCGTGCTCGATGTGCTGAAAAACGCCGTGGTCAGCGCCGTGGTCATGCTGCCGTTGGCGCTGTTGCTGCTGTGGATCATGCAAATCGCCGGCGGCTGGTGGTGGCTGTGGGCCTGGGCCGGGCTGACCGCGTTCAGCCTGCTGATGATGGTCGTCTACCCGCTGGTCATCGCCCCGCTGTTCAACAAATTCCAGCCCCTGCCCGACGGCGAAGTCAAAACCCGCGCGCAGGCGCTGATGCAGCGCTGCGACTTCCGGCTGCAGGGGCTGTTCGTGATGGACGGCTCACGCCGCAGCGCGCATGCGAATGCTTATTTCACCGGCATCGGCGCCGGCCGCCGCGTGGTGCTGTTCGACACCCTGCTCAAGCAGCTCGGCCCCGCGCAGATCGAGGGCGTGCTGGCGCATGAGGTCGGGCATTACAAGCGGCACCACATCGTCAAGCGCATGGTGATGATGTTCGGCGTCAGCCTCGCCGGGTTTGCGCTGCTGGGCTGGCTGTCCGGGCAGACGTGGTTCTACACCGGGCTGGGCGTCACGCCGCATCTGTTCGCGCCGAATCACGCCTACGCGCTGATTCTGTTCAGCCTGATCCTGCCGGTGTTCGGCGTGTTCCTCACTCCGCTGGGCGCGGCGATGTCGCGGCGCGACGAATTCGAGGCCGACGCCTACGCCGCCGAACACAGCGACGCGCGTGCGCTGGGCGAGGCGCTGGTTCAGCTCTACCGCGACAATGCCTCGACCCTGACGCCCGACCCGCTCTACGTGCGCTTCTACTACAGCCACCCGCCGGCGCTGCAACGGCTCGAACGCCTGGGTGCCTTGCCCCCGGCAGCACCGGCCCACGCCCTGCCCGCGACGCACTGACCCGACCGCCATGAACCCCCCTCTGCCGCGCGAACAACTCCTCGCCGCCCACTGCCAGCCGATGGACGCCTCGGCGCGCATGGACGATGCCGCGATTGACGCGCAGCTCGGCGTTCTGCCCGGCTGGATGCATGCGCAAGGCAGCCTGCACCGCATCTACGCCTTCGACAACTATTACCAGACCCTGGCCTTCGTCAACGCGCTGGCCTGGGTGGTGCACCGCGAAGACCACCACCCCGACCTGCTGGTGCAGTACAACCGCTGCACCGTCGCGTTCAACACCCACTCCGCCGGCGGCATCACGCGCAACGACTTTATCTGCGCCGCCAAGGCCGATGCGGTCTACGCCCAGGGCCGTGACTGAGGCGGCAGCGGGCACCGCGCCCGCCGCGCCGCCTGCGGCAGACGCCGCGCGCATCGTCGCCGCGTTCGGCCGGCAGTTCCTCGCCCGCTTGCCCGATGGCCGCGTGCTGCCCTGCGTGCCGCGCGGCCGCCGCGCCGATGTGGTGTGCGGCGACTGGGTGCGGCTGGGCGAAGGCGACGCGCCGCTGCCCATCGAAGCCGTACTGCCGCGGCGCAACGCGCTGTGGCGCGAAGACCAGTGGCGCAGCAAGATGTTCGCCGCCAACCTGGATCAGGTGCTGCTGGTCACCGCGGTCTCGCCCGGGGTCAACCACGGGCTGATCGGCCGCAGTCTGGTCGCGTGCGAAGCCGCGGGCATCCCGGCACTGCTGCTGCTCAACAAATGCGATCTGCCGCAGGCCGACGCCGCGCGCACGGAAGTGCAGATCTACCGCGACCTGGGCTACGGAGTGATCGAGCTTTCGGCCAGCGCCCAGCCTCAGGCGGTGCGCGAGGCGCTGCTGCCCCTGCTCGCCGGCCGCACCAGCTTGCTGCTGGGCGCTTCGGGCGTTGGCAAGTCGACGATCACCAATCTCCTCGTTCCCGCCGCGCAAGCGGCGACGCGGGAGATTTCCGCCGCGCTGTCGGCCGGGCGGCACACCACCACCGCGACGCGGCTGTACGACATCCCCGACTTGCCCGCGGGCAGCGAGCTGATGGACTCGCCGGGCTTTCAGACCTTCGGGCTTTATCACCTGTCGGTGTCGCAACTGCAACACGCCTTCCCCGAAATCCGCGCCCGCAGCGGAGAATGCCGCTTTCACAACTGCACCCATCGGCAGGAGCCGGGCTGCGTGTTCAGCACCGACCCGCAGGCCATCACCCCGCAACGCCTGGCCCTCTACCGCCAGCTCTACGACGAAATCACTGCCCCGCCGCTGCGATGAAACGTGTGGACAACGCGCCCAATCTGGTGATTGCCACCCTGTGGGCCGACGCGCTCAATTCCGCCGGCATCGAAGCCCAGGTGTTTTCGCGCTACCTCACCAGCATCGCCGGCGAAGTGCCGCCGCATGAAACCGACCCCGCGGTGTGGGTGATGAACGACGCCGACCTGCCGCGCGCGCGACAACTGCTGCGCGAGCTGCAGCGCCCGGTGCGCGGCCGCGGCTGGATCTGCCCGCAGTGCCGCGAACATCACGGCCCGCAGTTCGCCCAGTGCTGGAACTGCGGGGCGATGCGCCCTTCCTCCGATCGCGAGTGACCTTGCCGCGTTGAGGCCGAGGCCGCTCAGTGCGGTCGGGTGTCGAGCCAGAGCGGTGCTTCCGCCGACTCGCCAGCGATGGGCTCGCTGCCGCTGTCGCGCCCGAACGGCGCGCCGAGCAAAAACACAAAAGCCAGCGCCAGCGGCAGCGCGCCGCCCACGTCCAGCCCCTGTGCAAACATGCCGCCGAGCACCTGTGTCGCCACCCAGGCGACCAGGCTGAACACCAGCGCCAGCCAGAGCGCCATTCGGCGCACCGCCCGCGGCAACAGAGGCGCCACCAGCACACCCAGGCCGATGAGCAGAATCACCAGCCGCAACAGCTCGCCGCCGATCACCGCGAACGCCGGCCGCCCCAGCGCCAGCACTAGGCCGTGCAACATGGACTGCACTTCGGCATGCACCGCTTCGACCACCGGCCAGCCCGGCGCCTGCGCTGGCGCTGCGAGCGTCACCCCGGCCTGCGCCGGAGCGATCAACCCGCCGGCAGCGGCATGCCACATCTGCAGCAGCCACATCGAACCGACCAGCCAGAAGGCCAGCGACAGCCGCCACAGCGACGGCGCTGCGGCCAGGGCCGTCCGAGCCCAGGCCGCGCCCTGCCAGGCACGCAGCAACAGCAGCAGCGCGAACCCCAGCGCGTAGACCAGCCCGGTCGCACCGACGCCGGTCAGCGCAAAGCCGCCGACCGCACTCCATACCAGCAGTTCGGCGGCCAGCCCGACCAAGGCGAGCAGCGGCAGTCCCCAGCTCGTCAGCAGCGACAGCGCCAGCAGGGTCTGCAGCCCGAACCACGCAGCCGCCACCGCAGTTGCGCCAACGCTATGCAACGCACCTGCGGCGACGGCCGCCCAATCGCGCTGCCAGCCCCAGGCGGCCGAAACCATGGCAGCGTGCACACCGCGTTCGATTGCGCCGACCGCGGCAGGCTGCCATTGCAGCCCCAGGTTGAGGGCAAACACCAGCCCGAACAACCAGCGCGCCAGCCGCAGCAGCCGCAGGCCGTGAGTGGACTGCGTGGCGTCGCGTGGGGACGATTGCGGATCGGGCAGACGGCCGCGCTGAGGCGCGGCCGGTTGGGAAGGGTGTTCGAAAACCATGGGCGAATGCGGAACAGACTGGGAACGAGTGTGCTCCGCTGCGCTTAAATGGGACTGAGCAAACACCAGCGGCAGTCTCATGCACCCCATGCAAGCCGCGGTGCCGCCACCCCGCGGTGTCGCAGCAAGCGCCGCCGCGATCAGCTCAGACGGCCGAGCAGCAGATACTCCATCAGCGCCTTCTGCACGTGCAGGCGGTTCTCGGCCTCGTCCCACACCACGCTCTGCGGCCCGTCGATGACCTCGGCGGCGACTTCCTCGCCGCGATGCGCCGGCAGGCAGTGCATGAACACTGCGCCCGGTCGAGCGCGCGCCATCATGTCGGCGTCGACCATGAAGCCGGCGAACGCCTGCTCGCGCGCCTGCTTCTCGGCTTCAAAGCCCATGCTGGTCCAGACGTCGGTGGTGACCAGATCGGCGCCCTCACAGGCCTGCCGCGGGTCGTCGAACTCGCGCAGATGCGCGCGCTGCCCGTCGGTGATCGGATAGTCGCGGCGCGCGTGGTCGACGCGGTAGCCCGGCGGGCCGCTGAAATGCAGGGTGAAGTCCAGCACCTCGGCGGCCTGCAGCCAGGTGTAGAGCATGTTGTTGGCATCCCCGATCCACGCGACGGTGCGGCCCTGGATGGGCCCGCGGTGTTCGATGAATGTGAACACATCGGCCAGGATCTGGCAGGGGTGGAACTCGTTGGTCAGGCCGTTGATCACCGGCACGCGCGAGTGCGCGGCAAAACGCTCGACGATGTCCTGACCGTAGGTGCGGATCATCACCAGATCGACCATGCGCGAAAACACCTGCGCCGCATCCTCGATCGGCTCGCCGCGGCCGAGCTGGCTGTCGCGGGTGTTGATGTAGATCGCCGCGCCGCCCAGCTGATGCATGCCGGCCTCGAAGCTCAGCCGGGTGCGGGTCGAATGCTTTTCGAAAATCATCGCCAGGGTGCGATCGACCAGCGGCTGATGCGGCTCGTAATTCTTGAACCTGGCCTTGATGAACGCGGCGCGGGAAAACAGGTAGTCGTATTCCTCTCGGCTCAGGTCGGTGAACTGCAGGTAGTGGCGCAGGCTGCGGGTGGTCATCGCGGGTCTCCGGGGTCGCCGCTTCACGCAGCGGGCGCGGGCTGTTGCTGCAGAAACGATTGCACGGCGGGCACGAGCTGTGCCAGCAGCACGTCGGCCTGCTCGGCGGTGAAAATCAGCGGCGGCAGCAGCCGGATCACCCGCTCCTGGGTGACGTTGAGCAGCACCCCGCGGTCGAGCATCTGCGTGACCAGCGCACCGCACGGGCGGTCGAGCTCCACGCCGATCATCAACCCCTGCCCGCGCACCTCGACCACCCCCGGCACGCCGCCCAGCCGCTGCCGCAGCCCGGCAAGCAGCCGATCGCCCACTTGCTGCGCGTTGGCCAGCAACCCCTCGTCTTCGATCACCGCCAGGGTTTCCAGCGCGGCGCGGCAGGCCAGCGGATTGCCGCCAAACGTCGTGCCGTGCTGGCCGGGGCCGAAGGTGCGCGCCGCCTCGCCGCAGGCGAGGATGGCACCGATCGGCACGCCGGAGGCCAGCCCCTTGGCCATGGCCACCACATCGGGCTTCACCCCGGCCCACTGGTGGGCGAACCATTTGCCAGTGCGCCCGGTGCCGCACTGCACCTCGTCGATCATCAGCAGCCAGCCGCGCTCGTCGCACACCTGGCGCGCGGCGCGCAGAAAGTCGGCATGCGCCGGCTGGATGCCGCCCTCGCCCTGGATCGCCTCCAGGAACACCGCGACCACATTGGGCTTGGTCTGCGCGACCTGCTGCAGCGCGGCCGCATCGTTGAGCGCGATGCGCACAAAACCCTCGACCAGCGGCTCGAACCCCTTCTGCACCTTGGGGTTGCCGGTGGCCGACAGCGTCGCCAGCGAGCGGCCATGAAACGCGCGCTCGAACACCACGATTTCCGGCCGTCCGATGCCGCGGTGATGGCCGTACAGCCGCGCCAGCTTGATCGCCGCCTCGTTGGCCTCCAGCCCCGAGTTGCAGAAAAACGCCGCGTCCATGCCGCCGATGTCGCATAGCCGGTCGGCCAGCCGTTCCTGCAGCGGAATCTGGTAAAGGTTGGACGTGTGGATGAGTTGCCCGATCTGCTCGGTCAGCGCCGCGACCAGCCGCGGATGCGCATGTCCCAGGGTGTTGACCGCGATGCCCGACAGCGCGTCCAGATAGCGCCGCCCCTGCGTGTCCCACACCCAGGCGCCCTCGCCGCGCGCCAGCGCGATCGGCAGACGGGAATACGTGTTCATCACATGTCCGGGCACGGGCATCTCCTGCAGAAACGGGGCAAACGGTCAGAACCGT
This sequence comes from uncultured Burkholderiaceae bacterium, assembly GCA_964389235.1. Lineage (GTDB taxonomy): Bacteria > Pseudomonadota > Gammaproteobacteria > Burkholderiales > Burkholderiaceae_C > Thiomonas. Next base: position 4,855 of record CAYMDM010000051.1, on the reverse strand, counting down.
CTGTCGGATTAAAACGACAAACCCGGGGCTGACCCGGGCACGCCGATTATAGGGAGGGGGTCTGCGGCACCCCGCGCCCGCGCCAGCAGCAGCGCAGGCGCCTGACGGCACACCGCATCTCACAGTGTCGCGGCGAACTGTTGCAACTGCAACACAGGCTCACGCTTCGGGATAACCCTGACACAGGGATTTCCCGGATAATTGCGGCACCGCAGCAAAACTGCCCCATTGGAAGGAACCCGCCATGAGCGCACTCCCGCAAACTCTGCAACTCGTCAAGCCGCGCGAGCTGTTCATCCGCGGCATCACGGCTGACGGCCGCGTGTTTCGCCCGAGCGACTGGGCTGAGCGCCTGGCCGGGTTGATGTCGCGCTTCCGTCCCGCCGGTCTGTGCCGCAAGGAAGCCCACCTCGGCTACTCGCCCTACTGCCTGCCCACCCACATCGACGGGGTGCGCTGCCTGGTGGTGAGCGAAGCGCTGCGCGACATCGAGCCAATGGCTTTCGATTTTCTGATGCACTTCGCCCGCGACAACCAGCTCGAAGTGTTCGAGGCCTGCCTGACCGACAACGCCGACGCGAACCCGCAGCAGGAAGACCTGACGCTGGCGCGCACCGCGCTGCAAAAAGTGATGCAGACCGCCTGATCGGCGGCGGCGCTGCGGCCTGCCGGCAAGCCGGTCGCGCCCCGACACCTGATTTCCAGCCCGGCCGCGCGCCGGGCTTTTTCTCGCCCGACCCGCCGCTATTAATAGCCGTCACGGCAGCCGCCCGAAGCGCGGCGAAACATGGCCCAACCGCGCTGCCCCAACCGCCGTGCCACCACGGCGCGCTGCTGCTCTGCCAGCGTCCCAGGGAAGCAACTCAAGCTCTCGCGCAAAACAAAAGCGCCCCGCAGGGCGCCTTGTCGATTTTCCGTTTGAACGAGCCGGCAGGCGCGATCTCGGGATGCTTATGCCGCCGCGCGGCTGGCCAGCGCCTTGACCGCGGCGTTCAGACGGCTCTTGTGGCGAGCGGCCTTGTTCTTGTGAAAGATTTTCTTGTCGGCGATGGAATCGAGCACCGGAGTCGCCGCCTTGAAGGCTTCCATCGCCTTGGCGTGATCGCCGGCTTCGATGGCCTTGCGCACCGCCTTCACGGCCGTGCGAAAGCGCGAACGCAGCGCGGTATTGTGGGCATTGGCCTTGATGGCCTGACGCGCACGCTTGACCCCGGACGGGGTGCGAACGCTCTTTTTCTTTTTGGCTTGGGCAGAAGTCGCCATGAACTGAGTCCTCGAATACGGTGCCGGCTTGGAAAACAGGTCATTATAAGCAAAAAAGCTGGCGCGACAGAAATTCGAGCGGCACAACGCGCAGAAGCACACAACATGACGACGACTGCCATGCCCAGAGCGCACCGCACTCGGGCGGGTCGCCCTGGCCGCGGCGGCCCGTCAATGCCGAACTCGCGCAGCGCGCAGTCCACGCCGCTGCGCCCGCACACGCGGCGCGAGCCGGACCCCACCATTCACGATAATGCCGGCCGGTGAATCTGCTCAAAGCCGCCTCGACCATCTCCCTGCTCACCCTGGTGTCGCGCATCACCGGGCTGGCGCGCGAAGTCTTGGTGGCGACGTTGTTCGGCGCCAGCGCCTGGACCGATGCGTTCAACGTCGCCTTCCGTCTGCCCAATCTGCTGCGGCGCATGTTTGCCGAAGGCGCGTTTTCGCAGGCTTTCGTGCCGCTGCTGGCGCAGACCCGGCAGACCAAGTCCGACGCGGAAACCCACGCTCTGCTCGACCAGGTCGCCACCGCGCTGTTCTGGATCCTGGTGGCCGTTTCCCTGCTCGGGGTGCTGGCCGCCCCGCTGTTGGTCTACCTCACCGCCGCCGGCCTGCACCCGCAGGCATTCGACGCCGCGGTGTGGATGACCCGGCTGATGTTCCCTTACGCCGGGCTGATCTCGCTGGTCGCGCTGAGCGCGGGCATTCTCAACACCTGGAAGCATTTTGCGGTGCCGGCGGTCACCCCGGCGCTGCTCAATCTGTCGGTGATCGCCACCGCGCTGCTGCTGCACCGCTGGGTGCAGCCCGGGGTGTACGCGCTGGCGATCGGGGTGATGATCGGCGGGGTGCTGCAGCTGGCGGTGCAGCTGCCGGCGCTGCACCGGCGCGCGGCGATTCCGCGCATCCACTGGCGGTTCGCGCAGGCGTGGCGGTCGGAGGGTGTGAGGCGGGTGGTCAAGCAGATGCTGCCCGCGAGTCTGTCGGTGTCGGTGGCGCAGGTGTCCATTGTCATCAACACCCAGATCGCCTCGCATCTGGCCGCCGGCAGCGTGTCATGGCTGGCATATGCCGACCGGCTGATGGAGTTTCCCACTGCGCTGCTGGGCGTGGCGCTGGGCTCGGTGCTGCTGCCCAGCCTGTCGCGCGCCACCGCCAGCGGCGACACCGCGCAATTCAGCCGGCTGCTCGACTGGGGGCTGCGGCTGACCCTGCTGCTGGCGCTGCCCAGCGCGATTGCGCTGCTGCTGTTTGCGCGGCCGCTGACGGCGATGCTGTTCAACTACGGCCACTTCGACGCCACCGACGTGCACGCCACCACCACCGCGCTGCGTGCCTACGGCGTCGGGCTGATTGCGCTGGTGGGCATCAAAATCCTCGCCCCCGGCTTCTACGCCCGGCAAGATCTGCGTACCCCGGTGAAAATGGCGCTGATCGTGCTGGTGTGCACCCAGTTGCTCAATATCGTTTTCGTGCCGTGGCTGGGCCACGCCGGCTTGGCGCTGTCGATTTCCTGCGGCGCGCTGATCAATGCGGCGCTGTTGTTCAGAGGACTGCGGCGGCGTGGGCTGTTCGTTCCGCAGCCCGGCTGGCGCGGCTACGGGCTGCGCGTGCTGCTCGCGCAGCTGCCGCTGGCCGCGCTGCTGGCCTGGGGCGCGACCGCGCTGGACTGGGGCCGTCACCCCGGCGGCGACGTGCTGCGGCTGGCGCAGGGCTTCGGGCTGCTGGCCGTCTGCGCTGCGGTTTATTTCGCCAGCCTGTGGGCGCTGGGGCTGCGGCTGCGGCAGTTCGTGCACCGCGAATGACCGTGCGCTTGTGCTGAAACAAGACCACGCCGCGTCTCTGGCGCGACAATGCGCGCATACCAGCTGGTTCTGAAGGAGGGCGACATGGACATCACCCCGCAACTGCGCCAAACGTTGCGCCAACGCCTGCTGGCGCGGCGGGCGCAGATGGTGGCCGATCTGCGCGCCGAGGCGCACGACGCCAGCGGCCAGATGGCGCTGCGCAGCGAGCGCGGCAACACCGACGACGAAGCCGTGGTCGAAGCGATGGACGCGCTGGAAATCGCGGCCACTGCACGCGATGCCGACGAACTCGCGGCGATCGACGCCGCACTCGCCCGGCTCGACACCCCGGACTACGGCGTGTGCATCGACTGCGGCGCCGACATCGGCGAAGCCCGGCTGCTGGCCGAACCGACCGCGCTGCGCTGCACCGCCTGCCAGCAGCGCTGGGAACATCTGCACGTCACGCCGGCGGGCGGACGGCTCTGAACTGATCTGATTGCCCCGCGGTCGCCGCGTCGCCCGTTCGCCTCCCGCTTCGGCCCGCCTCGCCCCGCCCCGACCATGCCCGCCGCCCAGCCCCTGCCCCGCTACCCCGCACCGCTCGGCCAACCGGGGCTGGAGCGCACCCTCACCCGATGGCTGATTCCGGCGTATCTGATCGGTGTCGGACTTCCCTGGATCATCGGCAGCTGGCTCAAAACGCGATACCAGCCCGGACTGGTCGCCGGCGATCCGCAGCCCACGCGCGACTTCATCGACATCGTGGTCATGGGTGTGGCGCTGTTCGACGCGACCCTGGTGTTCACCGTGGCCATCGGCTGCCTGATCGTGACCCTGATGAAAGGCCCGGCGCGCTACGCCGACGGCCGACACCGCGCCTCCCTCAACACCCCGTCATCGCGCGGCCCGCACGACCAGCCGTGACCGCGACGAACGAAGCGTTGACCGGGCTGGTGCTCGCCGGTGGCGCCGGGCGACGCATGGGCGGGCAGGACAAGGGGCTGCTGCCGCTGCACGGCCGGCCGCTGGCCGCGCATATGCTCGCCTGGCTGCACCCGCATGTCGGCGCGCTGCTGATCAGCGCCAACCGCAACCTCGATACCTACCGCGCGCTCGGCGCAACGGTCTGCACCGACCCGCCCGCACGCGCCGGCGCCGGGCCGCTGGCGGGCATGCTCGCCGGGCTGCGAGCGGCGCGCACGCCGTGGCTGCTGGCCGTGCCTTGCGACACCCCGCTGCTGCCGCCCGATCTGCCGCCGCGCCTCTTTGCAGCGCAGCGGGCCGAGGGCGCGCGCATTGTCATCGCCCGCACCGCCGGGCAGATTCAGCCGACGGTCGCGCTGATCGACACTGCGCTGGCAGACGATCTCGACACCTGGCTCGCCGGCGACGAGCGGCGGGTGATCGCCTGGATGCGGCGCCACCCGCTGGCGTACGTGGACCTGCCGGACGCGGCGCCGTTTGCCAACCTCAACACCCCGGACGATCTGGCCCGGCTGGAAGCCGCGACCGATTGACCATGCCGCTGCCTGATGTGAGCGTGAGTGCGAGTGCGAGCGCCGACCTGCCGCTGGCCGAGGCCATCGCCCGCGCCGCCGCCACCGTCGCGCCGGTCGCCCAGGTCGAGCCCATGCCGCTGGCCGCCGCCCTCGGCCGGGTGCTGGCCGCCGACGTGACCAGCCCGATCGACCTGCCCGGCGCCGACAACGCCGCAATGGACGGATACGCCGTGCGCAGCGCCGATCTGCACAGCCCCGCCGATTCCGTTCGGCTGCATCTGCTCGGCCGCGCGCTGGCCGGCC
>CAYMDM010000050.1:4562-19677 GCA_964389235.1 uncultured Burkholderiaceae bacterium | reverse complement strand
ACCTCCGCCTCTGCCCCCGCCGCTCAGCCCGCTCTGGCTTCCGCTGCTGGGGAGTTCGTGCGGTTCTGAAAAGGGCGCCACCGCAGCCGCTGACGGGACGAAGGGCTGGGCGCGACGATCCCACCGCCCGCCCGCAGCCGCAGCCCGCTCACGGAGCACCATACCTGCGCCCGTCCACCGCGGCTGAGGCTGCCGCCGCGGGCCGATGAACTACGATGTGACGCGATATTGACGGCGCGGCGCGCCGGGTTCGGTTTCTCTCCATGTCGCGTAACTCAGCCAGCCTTTTCGACCTGCGCAGCGGGGCCATCGATGCGGTGCATCTGGTAGTGAAAACTGCCGATTTCGATGCCTTGCGCGCAGCGCTCGCCCAGCGTTTCGACAGCAACCCGGAGTTTTTCGACGGCGAGGCGGTGGCGATCGATCTGCGCCGTCTGCCCGACGGGGCGACGCTGCCGCTGGCCGATCTGGCGGACGCGCTGCGCGGACTGCGCATGCAGCCGCTGGGCGTGGTGGCGGGCGAGGAACAGCGCGGCTGGGCTGCGGCGTCAGGTCTGCCGCTGCTCGACAGCCGCGAACCGCGCAAGACCGGCGCGCGCGCGGCGTCGGCGCCTGCTGTGCCACCCGCCGCCGAAGCGTCCAGCCCCTCGCCCGATACGACGGCCCTGCCGGCCGCCGACGCGCCCGCAGCGGTGGAGACCTCGCAAACTGCCGAGGCGAACGCAGCACCTGCGGCCGCAGGCCCGCCCGCGGCGACGGCTGAAGCGGCGCCTCAACCCCTCGTTCCCGCGCCGACCACGGTGGTGATCGACCGCCCGCTGCGCTCGGGTCAGCGCGCCTATTCGCGCGGCGATCTGGTGGTCTACGGCATGGTCAGCCACGGCGCCGAGGTGATGGCCGAGGGGCATGTGCATGTATATGGCGCGCTGCGCGGGCGGGCGCTGGCCGGGGCGCGCGGCAACACCGAGGCGCGGATTTTCTGCACCAGTTTCGACCCCGAGCTGGTGGCCATCGCTGGCATCTACCGCACAGCCGAGCAGGAGCTGCCTGCGGGCATCAAGGGGCAGCCGGCGGTGGTGCGGCTGGAGCAGGAGCAGTTGCGCATCGAACCGCTGGCGCTGCGCTGATCGCGGCGCACCGAACCTTCCCGAACTCGTTCACCACAAGGATTCACACATGGCGAAAATCATCGTCGTCACCTCCGGCAAGGGCGGTGTGGGCAAGACCACGACCAGCGCGAGCTTTGCTTCCGGGCTGGCGCTGCGCGGGCACAAGACCGCGGTCATCGACTTTGACGTCGGGCTGCGCAACCTGGACCTGATCATGGGTTGCGAGCGCCGGGTGGTGTACGACCTGATCAACGTGATCCAGGGTGAGGCCAAGCTGACGCAGGCGCTGATCAAGGACAAGCAGTGCGACAACCTGTCCATCCTGCCGGCCTCGCAGACCCGCGACAAGGACGCCCTGACGATCGAAGGCGTCGAGCGGGTGCTCAAGGAGCTCGACGAAATGGGCTATTCGCACATCGTCTGCGACTCGCCCGCGGGCATCGAAACCGGCGCGCTGATGGCGATGCACTTTGCCGACGAGGCGCTGGTGGTGACCAACCCCGAGGTCTCGTCGGTGCGCGACTCCGACCGCATCCTCGGCATCCTGCAGAGCAAGACCAAGCGGGCGATGGAAGGCGCCGAGCCGGTACGCGAGCATCTGCTGATCACCCGCTACAACCCCAAGCGGGTGAGCGAGGGCGAGATGCTGTCGATCCAGGACATCCAGGACATTCTGCGCATTCCGCTGATCGGGGTGATTCCCGAGAGCGAAGCGGTGCTTCAGGCGTCCAACCAGGGAACGCCGGCCATCCACCTCACCGGTAGCGACGTGGCCGAGGCGTATCAGGACGTGGTCGCCCGCTTCATGGGCGAGGACAAACCGCTGCGCTTCACCGACTATCAGAAGCCGGGGCTGTTCAAGCGCCTGTTCGGCGGCTGAAGGGGCGCGCGATGTCGATTCTGTCCTTTCTGCTCGGCGAGAAAAAGAAGACCGCAACGGTCGCCAAGGAGCGGCTGCAGATCATCCTCGCCCACGAGCGCGCCGGCAGCGGCACGCCGGCCGACTATCTGCCGGCGCTGCAGCGCGAGCTGGTCGCGGTGATTTCCAAATACGTCAAGGTCAACACCGACGACATCCAGGTCAAGCTCGACCGCCAGGACAACCTGGAGGTGCTCGAAGTCAAGATCGAGATTCAGCCCAAGGCGGGCTGAGGCCGGCGCGGCAGTCCGTCCGCGCCGGGCGCGTCGCCGGCCGTGCGACGCTGCAGTGGCCCACCCTACTGCCCGGCGAGCATCCACCGCGCCGCGCGCTCGGCGATCATCATCGTCGGCGCATTGGTGTTGCCGGTGATCAGTTCGGGCATCACCGAGGCATCGACCACCCGCAGCGCATCGACGCCGCGCACCCGCAGATGCGCATCGACCACGCTGTCCTCGTCCGCCCCCATGCGGCAACTGCCCACCGGGTGGTAGATGGTCTCGGCCTTGCGGCGGATGAAGTCCGCGAAATCGGCGTCGCTGCTGGCCGCCGCGCCCGGAAAGATTTCCTCGCCGCGGTAGCGGTCGAACGCCGGCTGCGCCAGCAGTTCGCGCGACAGCCGGGCAGCGCGGATCAGCCCGCGCAGGTCGCGCCCCTCGGGGTCAGACAGATAGTTGGCGAAAATCGCCGGCGGCGCGGCCGGGTCGGCGCTGCGCAGGCGGATGCGGCCGCGGCTGACCGGGTGCAGCACGCAGGCGTGCACGGTGTAGCCATCGCCCGGCAGGCGGCCGCGGCCGTGGTCGTCGAGCAGCGCCGGGACGAAGTGGAACTGCACATCGCAGCGCTCGTCTGCCGCGAGCTCGGTGCGCACAAAGCCGCAGCCCTCGGCCGCGTTGCTGGTGCCGATGCCGCGGCGGGTCAGCAGCCATCGCAGGCCGGCGAGCGCGACGTTGGCGTGGTCATAGGTCACCGGCAACCGGCTGTGCACCAGGGTGCAGATGTCCAGATGGTCCTGCAGGTTTTCGCCGACCGCGGGGCGGTCAAGCGCCACCGGCACGCCATGCTCGCGCAGGTGGTCAGCCGGGCCGATGCCCGACAGCAGCAGCAACTGCGGTGAGTTCACCGCCCCACCGCAAAGCACCACCTCGCCGGCTTCGATGAACTCGACCGTGCCGTCGCGGCGGCGCAGCTCCACGCCAACCGCGCGTCCGTGCTCGACGCGCACCTGCTGCACCAGCCCCCGCTTGCGCACCGTGAGGTTCTCGCGCGACCGCGCCGGAGCGAGGAAGGCCGCCGCCGCCGAGCAGCGCGCGCCGTCGCGCTGCGTCACCTGAAACAGTCCGAACCCGGCCTGCTGCGGCCCGTTGAAGTCGTCGTTGTGGCCCCAGCCCAGCGCGGCGCCGGCTTCGACGAAGGCATCGGTGAGTTCACTGTGGTAGCGCAGGTCGCTGACTGACAGCGGCCCGCCGGCGCCGTGCCAGTCGCTTGCGCCGCGGGTGTTGTCCTCCTGCGCGAGAAACAGCGGCAACACCGCGTCCCAGCCCCAGGCTCGCTCGCCGGTCAGCTCGGCCCAGCGCGCATAGTCCTGCGGCACGCCACGGATGTAGCACATCGCGTTGATCGAACTCGACCCGCCGAGCACCTTGCCGCGCGGCCACCATAGCCGTCGCCCGTTCAGATGCGGCTCCGGCTCGGTGTGAAACCCCCAGTTGAACCGCCCATGCCCGGCCAGCTTGGCAATGCCCGCGGGCATGCGGATGTAGGGGTGCCAGTCCGAGCCGCCGGCCTCCAGCAGCAGCACCCGGCGGTTCGGGTCGGCGCTGAGCCGGTTGGCCAGCACACAGCCGGCTGAGCCGGCGCCGACGATCACGGTGTCGAAATTCATCGCGCCCCCAGACATGACTTTTTGTAATTTCAGAAACCTCGTTTGACTGCTATATATCTGCGCATATCACGACACTCTATGAAAACCTATTTCGTTGTTTGCGCATATGTTCATCCTATTAACCTTTCAGCGGGGATTTCTCTTTTCTTTTCAAGTAGTTGCTTAACCGTTGGTCACACTCATACATCACGAAGTAACACGTTCGCGGCGCAAGCCGGCATCCACGAAAAATCTAGCGAATCGGCAGATGATTTTGATCGATTCAATCCATTATGCCCACAAGCGATGCGTCGATATAACCCCTCCCGACAGGCCAGACATCGCAGGCCGTCCGACTCCCGACGACGGGACGGTCCACGACAAGGAGGATGAAACCATGCAGCATGACGACATCGCCCGCCGGCTCGCGCGGCGGGCCTTTCTGCAGACCGCGGCAGTGGGTGCTGGCGCGCTGGCGCTGGCGGCCCCGAGCTGGGCCAAGGAGGTGATCAACGGCACGACCAAGCTGCCGCTGCCAGGCGGCCCCGACACCCGGGAACTGGTCACCGGCTACTACGCCGGCAAGGGCGAAATGATTCTGCAGCGCACCCGCCCGCCGCTGCTGGAAACGCCGTGGTCGGTTTATGACAAGGGCGTTTTCACCCCGGTCGATCAGTTCTATGTGCGCTGGCACTGGGCCGACATTCCGACCACCATGAACCCGCACACCCACAAGGTGCGCATCTCCGGGCTGGTCGAGCGCGAACTCGAATTCACGGTGTTCGACCTGATGAAGAAGTTCAAGCATGTCGAACTCGCTGCGGTGAACCAGTGCTCGGGCAACTCGCGTGGGTACTTCCAGCCGCGGGTGGCCGGTGGCGAGTGGAGCAACGGCGCGATGGGCAATGCCCGCTGGGTCGGAGTGCGGCTGAAGGACGTTCTAGACGCCGCCGGGGTCAAGCCCGGCGCGGTGCAGGTGCAGTTCGAGGGTTCGGAGCGCCCGGTGGTGTCCACTGCGCCGAACCTGAAAAAGTCGCTGTCGGTCGACCACGCCCGAGATGGCGAGGTGATGATCGCCTGGGAAATGAACGGCCAGACCCTGCCGCTGCTCAACGGCTATCCGTTCCGCCTGGTCGTGCCCGGCTGGTATGCGACCTACTGGACCAAGATGCTGCAGCACATCCGCGTGCTCGACCACGAAGACACCAATTTCTGGATGCACCCGGCCTACACCATCCCCGACAACTGGCCGCACGCCAACATGACCCCCGGCGAAAAGGATGTGAAATTCGTGCCGATCAATCGCATGGTGCCGCGCTCGTTTGTCACCAACCTCGCCTCGGGTGCCAAGGTCGGCGCCGGCCGGCCCGAACTGGTGCGGGGCATCGCCTTCGGCGGTGACAACGGGGTCAAGGCGGTGGACATTTCCATCGACGGCGGCAAGACCTGGACGCCGACCACCCTGGGGCGTGACTACGGCAAATACAGCTTCCGCCAGTGGAGCACCCACGTGAAACTGCCCAAGGGCGAGCAAACGCTGATGGTCCGCTGCACCAACAGCGATGGGCTGCAGCAGCCGATGACCCCGAACTGGAACCCGGGCGGCTTCATGCGCAATGTGGTCGAGAGCACCACCGTCACCGCCGTCTGAGGGAGGACTACCGAGATGAAAACCCGCAAACCCCTGCTGCTGGCCGCGCTGGCGGCCTCGGCCCTTGGTCTGCTCGCCGCCGCGCCAGCGCAGGCGCTGACCTTTCCGACCAAGACCATCCAACTGCCCGAAAGCACCCGGGTATTCCCCGGCAGCGGCCCCGGCGCGACCGCGGCCAACAGCTATTGCCTGATGTGCCACTCCGTCGGCATGGTGATGAACCAGCCAGACATGACCCGCGCCGCCTGGACCGTCGAGGTCAACAAAATGCGCAATGCGTTCAAGGCGCCGATCCCCGAAGATCAGGTCAACACCATCGTCGACTATCTGATGAGCATCAAAGGCAAGCAATGAGTGCCGCTGGCGCTGGCCGTGGCCGAGCGGACTGACCGATCCCCGCGCTGCCAGCCAGTTGTCCGAGCCGCACCCCGCCGGGGTCGCGGCTCTTTTTTCGTCGCCCAGCCCTCTGCTGCAACCGGAATGCCACTCCGATCGACCCTGGCCGCGCACTATTTCACGTTCGCGTGTTTTGCATGAAACGGGTGACGGCATACCCCACGCTCGGCTGTTTATGCTGCGACCATCAACCGACGCTCCGCCGCTCATGCTGCTGCACCACACCTTCGAACACACCGCCGCGCGGTTGCCGCACAAGCGGGCGATCAGCCGCGAAGGCGTGGCCACGAGCTATGACGAAGTCGCCGCGCGGGTCGAGGGCATCGCCGCGGCGCTGCGCGACGCGGGGGTGCAGCGCGGCGAGCGGGTGGCGCTGTTTCTCGACAACTGCGTCGAAATGGTCGCGGCGATCTACGCGGTGCTCAAGGTCGGCGCGGTGTTCATGCCGGTCAATACCTTGACAAAGGCCGACAAGCTCGCCTACATCCTCAACGATGCCGAGGCCTGCGCCCTGCTCACCCAGCAGGAGCTGGCCGAAACGGCGCGCGCGGCACTCTCCGCCAGCCCCAGTGTGCGCACCTGCTGGATGTGCACCACCTACGCCCAGGGCCGGCCCGACCCCGGCACGCCCGACCCGCGCGAACGCCCGTTCCCGCTGCCGGCGGCCAGCGGTGCGGCCAGCAGCGACCCGCCGGTGCTGATCGACCAGGATCTGGCGGCGATCATCTACACCTCGGGCTCGACCGGCGACGCCAAGGGGGTGATGCTCACCCATCTCAACATGCTCACCGCGCTGCGCTCGGTGCGCAGTTACCTTGGGCTGCGCGAGAGCGATGTCATCGTCTGCGCGCTGCCGCTGGCGTTCGACTACGGGCTGTACCAGATCCTCATGGCGTTCAGCCTGGGGGCGACGGTGCAGCTCGAGCGCTCATTCACCTTCCCGGTGAAGGTGCTGGAGCGCATGGTCAGCGAGCGCGCCACCGTGTTCCCTGGGGTGCCGACCATGTTCACCCTGCTCACCCAGATCAAGACCCTGCGCGAGCACGACCTGTCGGCGCTGCGGCTGATCACCAACACCGCGGCCGCCTTGCCCGAAACCCAGATCCGGCAGATCCGCGCGCTGTTTCCGCAGGCCACGCTGTATTCGATGTATGGCCTGACCGAATGCAAGCGCGTGACCTACCTTCCACCCGAGCAGCTCGACATCCGCCCGACCAGTGTCGGCCGCGGCATGCCCAACGAAGAGGTCTGGCTGGTCGATGAAGCCGGCAACCGTCTGCCCAACGAGGCGACCGGCGAGCTGGTGATTCGCGGCAGCCATGTGATGCGCGGCTACTGGCGCAAACCCGCGCAGACCGCCGAGCGGCTGCGGCCGGGGCCGATGCCCGGCGAGATGGTGCTGTACTCGGGCGATCTGTTCCGCACCGACGCCGAAGGCTGGCTGTACTTCGTCGCGCGCAAGGACGACATCATCAAGACCCGCGGCGAAAAGGTCAGCCCGCGCGAGGTCGAAAACGTGCTCTACGGCATCGACGGCGTGCTCGAAGCCGCGGTGATCGGCGTGGACGACGAGCTGCTCGGCCAGGCGGTCAAGGCCTTTGTCGTGCGCCAGCCCGGCAGCAGCCTGAGCGAACGCGACGTCATCAAGCATTGCCTGGCGCACATCGAAAACTTCATGGCGCCCAAAACCGTCGAATTCGTCGATGCGCTGCCGCGCACCGACACCGGCAAGATCAAGAAAACCGGGCTGCGCTGACGGCCCGCAGGAGACCCTGAATGAGCGACATCCGCAAGACCATCCGCCAGTACATCGACGACAACTTTCTGCTCGGCGCACGCGACACCGCCTACGCCGACACCGACTCGCTGCTCGACCTGCACATACTCGACTCCACCGGGGTGCTCGAACTCATCCTGTTTCTCGAAGAGACCTGGGGTGTGAAGGTCGAGGACGCGGAAATGGTGCCGGAGAACCTCGACAGCGTCGCCGCGATCGCCGACTTCGTCCAGCGCAAGCGGGCCACCGCGGCAGCCTGATCGCCCCCGATCAGCCTCGACGCGACAGCCATGCCGCCCACCGCGCCCCCGCTCGGCCCCAAGTTGCTCGCGTTGGATTGCGCGGCCGAGACCGCGCGCATCGCCGAGTTCATCGTCGCCACCCTGCGCTCCTTCAACAAACGCGGGGTAGTGCTCGGGCTGTCCGGCGGGGTCGACAGCTCGGTGTGCGCCGCGCTGGCCGTGCAGGCGCTGGGGGCCAAGCGCGTGTTCGGGCTGCTGATGCCCGAGCGCGATTCCAGCCACGCCAGCCGCAGCCTAGGCGCGCAGGTCGCGCAGCAGCTGGGCATCGAGTACGCCGTCGAAGACCTCGCCCCGGCGCTGGAGGCCATCGGCTGCTACCGCTGGCGCGACGACGCGGTGCGTGCGCTGCTGCCTGACTACACCCCCGAGTGGAAAATCAAACTCGCGATCAGCGGTGGGCTGCAAGGCGGCATCAACCATTTCCAGCTGGTCGCCCAGTCGACCGACGGTGCGCTGCACCAGGCGCGGCTGCCGCTGCGCGAATACCTGCAGATCGTCGCCGCGACCAACCACAAACAACGACTGCGCAAAACCCTCGAATACTTCCACGCCGACCGCCTGAACTACGCGGTCATCGGCACCCCGAACCGGCTGGAATACGACCAGGGCTTTTTTGTCAAAAACGGCGACGGCTCGGCCGACTTGAAGCCCATTGCCCATCTCTACAAAACCCAGGTGTATGCGCTGGCGCGGCACCTGGGGCTGCCCGAAGCGGTGTGCACCGCCGCGCCGACCACGGACACCTACAGCCTGCCGCAGGGGCAGGACGAGTTCTATTTCGCCCTGCCCTGGCAGCAGATGGACCTGGCGCTGTGGGCGAAGAACCACGGCCGCAGCGCCACCGAACTGGCTTCCGCGCTGAACATCACCGAGCAGCAGGCAGAGGCGGTGCTGGCCGACATCGACGCCAAGCGCCGCACCGCCCGCTATCTGCATGCGCGGCCGGCGCTGGTCGAACCCATCCACAACGACAACCCGGAGGAGCCCACCCGATGAACGCCGTCGACCTGCCGCTGACCGGCCTTCTACCCGATGAATGTGACGCGCTGGGTATCGACGGCGTGCACGCCTTTCAGCAACGCCTGGCGCAGCTGGCCGCCACCCTGCAGACCGTGCCCGACAAGCCGGAGGAAACCCCGGCCGCGGCGCTGCGCACCCTATGGCATTGCGCCAGCGGACAGCCGCTGTCGCTGCATGCTGCCAGCGAGACCGCGCTGCCGCCGTTGGACACCGCCGCCTTGCAGCACCTGGACGATCTGATCGCGCGCCGCACGGCCGGTGAGCCGCTGGCCTACCTCGTCGGCCGGCAGCGCTTTATGGGGCTGGATCTGCTGGCCTCGCCGGCCGCGCTGATTCCGCGCGCCGAAACCGAAATGCTCGCCACCGTCGCGCTGCACAAGCTCGCCGGGCGCGACGCGCCGGTGGTGCTGGACGTGTGTTGCGGCTCGGGCAACCTCGCGCTGGCGCTGGCCGACAACGTCGCCGATGCGCAGGTGCATGGTGCCGACATTTCGCCCGAGGCCATTTCCCTGGCGCGCGACAACGCCGCACACACCGGCCTGGCGTCGCGGGTGCAGTGGCATGTCGGCGACTTGATGCAGCCACTCGCCGAGGCGCTGGCCGCTCGGGTCGATCTGATCGTCTCGGCCCCGCCCTACATTTCCACCGCGCGGATGGCGACCATGCCGGCGGAGATCATCGGTTTCGAGCCCGATCTGGCGTTCGACGGCGGGCCGTTTGGCGTGCGCATCCTGATGCGGCTGATCCGCGAAGCCCCGCCGCTGCTGCGCCCGGGCGGCTGGCTGGCGATCGAGGTCGGCCTGGGCCAGGGCGATGCGATGGTGCAACTGCTGCACAAGCACCCGGCCTACGACCAGGTGGACACGGTCGCCGATGCCCAGGGTGCCGTGCGCGTGGTGCTGGGCCGGCGCGCGGCCGGCTAGCCTGCACGGCGAGCGGCCCGGCAGCATCCGCCGCCGAAGCCGCTCAGCACAAGATCACTTGAGCATGTCCTTGTTGCGCACCGCACCTTTGTCGGCGCTGGTGGCCAGCAGGGCATAGGCCTTGAGCGCGGGGCTGACCTTGCGCTTGCGCGGCAGCGCCGGCTTCCAGCCCTGCGCGTCCTGGCGGGCGCGGCGGGCTTCCAGTTCCTCGGGCTCGATCAGCAGGTCGATGGAGCGGTTGGGAATGTCGATGCGGATGCGGTCGCCATCGCGGATGAGCCCGATTGCCCCGCCCGCCGCGGCCTCGGGTGAAATGTGGCCGATCGACAGCCCCGCGGTGCCGCCGGAGAAGCGCCCGTCGGTGATCAGCGCGCACGCCTTGCCCAGCCCCTTGGACTTGAGGTACGAGGTCGGGTAGAGCATTTCCTGCATGCCCGGCCCGCCCTTGGGACCCTCGTAGCGGATCACTACCACGTCGCCCGACTTGACCTCATCGCCGAGGATGCCCTTGACCGCGGCGTCCTGGCTTTCGAACACCTTGGCCGTGCCCTCGAAGGTGAACAGCGCCGGGTCGACCCCCGCGGTCTTGACCACGCAGCCGTGGGTGGCGATGTTGCCGTGCAGGATGGCCAGCCCGCCGTCCTGGTTGTAGGCATGTGGCACGTCGCGGATGCAGCCTTTGTCGCGGTCGAGGTCGAGGCTGTCCCAGCGGGTGCTCTGGCTGAACGCCTCGGTGGTCGGGATGCCCGCAGGACCGGCGCGGTAGAAGGTGCGCACCGCTTCGTCCTGGGTCACCGCGACGTCCCATTTGGCCAGCGCTTCGGCCAGGGTCGGCGAATGCACGGTGGCCACGCGGGTGTCGAGCAGCCCGGCACGCGCCAGTTCGCCGAGGATGGCCATCACCCCGCCGGCGCGGTGCACGTCCTCCAGGTGGTAATGGCTGGACGGCGCGACCTTGCACAGGTTGGGCACGCGGCGCGAGAGGCGGTCGATGTCGCGCACGCTGAAGTCCAGCTCGGCCTCCTGCGCCGCGGCCAGCAGGTGCAGGATGGTGTTGGTCGATCCCCCCATCGCGATGTCCAGGCTCATCGCATTCTCGAACGCGGCGAAGTTGGCGATCGCGCGCGGCAGCACCGAGTGGTCGTCCTGCTGGTAGTAGCGCTTGCACAAGTCCACGATCAGCCGCCCGGCCTGCAGGAACAGCGCCTTGCGGTCGGCGTGGGTCGCCAGCATCGAGCCGTTGCCCGGCAGCGACAGCCCGAGCGCCTCGGTCAGGCAGTTCATCGAGTTGGCGGTGAACATGCCGCTGCACGAGCCGCAGGTCGGGCAGGCGCTGCGCTCGTATTCCTCCACCTCGGCGTTGCTGGCCTTGGGGTCGGCGGCGATCACCATCGCGTCGATCAGGTCGAGCTTGCGCTCGGCCAGGCGGGTCTTGCCCGCCTCCATCGGCCCGCCGGAGACGAACACGGTCGGGATGTTCAGCCGCAGCGCGGCCATCAGCATGCCCGGGGTGATCTTGTCGCAGTTGGAGATGCACACCAGCGCGTCGGCGCAGTGCGCGTTGACCATGTATTCGACGCTGTCGGCGATCAGCTCGCGGCTGGGCAGCGAGTACAGCATGCCGTCGTGGCCCATCGCGATGCCGTCGTCGATCGCGATGGTGTCGAACTCCTTCGCCACCCCGCCGGCAGCCTCGATCTCGCGCGCCACCAGCTGGCCGAGGTCTTTCAGGTGCACATGCCCTGGCACGAACTGGGTGAAGGAATTGGCCACCGCGATGATCGGCTTGCCGAAGTCCTCGTTCTTCATGCCGGTGGCGCGCCACAGCGCGCGCGCACCGGCCATGTTGCGGCCGTGGGTGGAGGTTTTTGAGCGATAGTCGGGCATGGCAGTGCGTCCGTTCGAAAAAGGTGGGAAGTGTGCGCGGCCGCCCTATCTACAGAGCGGCGACTCCGCGATCGATTCTAGGAGCCACCGCCTGGCTGCGCAGCAGGGCGACCGGCCGCGCTCGAGGGATGTTGGAAACGGGATGTTGCAGCGACCGCGGCAAGAGGATCCGTCCGAGTCGAGGTTGCGCGCAGCGCTGACTGGCGCCGGATGAAGCGCGATGTGCGTGAACGCCTACCGCCGCCAGCGCAACAGCGGGCGTGCATCGCCACTGGCACCGCCGCCTGCGGCCGGCTCTGCCTCGCCACCACCGCAAGGCATTGCCGGCTCGATGCGCTGCCGCCCCGCGGCCTTGGCGCGCAGCAGCGCGGCATCGACCCGCTGGTAGAACTGGCTGAACGACTCCTTGGGGCACAACTCGCCGACCCCGGCGCTGAACGTCAGCTCGACCCGCCGGCCTTGCGCGTCGCGCACCAGGGTCTGGCTGCGGAAGGCGTCGAGCAGCCGCTGCACCACCACCCCGGACTGCGGGCCGGGGGTGTCGGGCAGCAGCAGCATGAACTCCTCGCCGCCCAGGCGGGCGACCACATCGCTCGGCCGCACCAGCCGCCGGGCGAGTTGCACCAGCGCGCGCAGCACGCGGTCACCCGCGTCGTGGCCATAATCGTCGTTGACCCGCTTGAAATGGTCGAGATCGAGCAGCGCCGCGGCCAGCGGCCGGCCGTGGCGTTGCGCCCGCGCTGCCTCGCGGGTGAATGCCGCGTCCAGCCCGCGGCGGTTGAGTGCCCCGGTCAACGGATCTTCGAGCAGTTGCTGGCTGAGTTGCTGCAGCTCGCCTTCGAGGCTGTCGATGCGGCGCTGCGCGATCTCGGCCTGCTGCTGCGCCTGCCGCAGATGCGCGCTGAGCTGGTCACTGCTGGCGAGCATCGCCCGGCTGTCTTCCAGCACCTCGGAGACGATGCGATGGATGTCGGCCCATTCGCGGCTGGCTTCGAGCTGCTGCAGCCGATCGTGCATGCGGGCGTTGTAGGCGTCGCCCTCGGTGCTGAAGTCGGAGATCTTGCGCACCAGCAGGTCGATCAGCGCCTTGGCGGTGGCGTGTGCCTCGGCCTCGCTGCGCCGCACCACGCCGTGGCGCATCAGCAGATCGCGCACCCCGCTCTGTGCCGCCTGCACCTGCTGTAGCTTCAGCGGGGGTTGCAGCTGTTCCCCGATGGCGCTGGCCTGCGCGCCGACCCAGGGCTGCGGCACCAGCTCGGCCAGATGTTCGAGGATCAGCCGCACCAGCGCCACCAGCGCGTCGAGCAGCGCGGCGTTTTCGCCGGCCTGCCGCTCCATCGCAATCCACACGTCGCGCAACGCGCCGGGCAGCGCTGCTGGCGGCAGTTCGGCGCCTTGCGCCTGCGCGATCAGCCCACGCAGCCGCTCGCTCTGCTCGGGCTGCTGGCATAGCGGCAGCACCCCCTGCTCCAGCGTGGCCAGCCAGAGGCTGCGCCAGGGTTGCGCGCCGGAGTCCGCCGCAACAACGGGCTCGTCATCGACCAGCGAATCTTCGGCGCGACGGTTGGGCAACGCGGCCCAGCGCGACACCATCTGCTGCAGCGCGCCCCACGCCTGCTCATCGGCGCGCAGCCGCGCAAGCTGCTCGATCTGGATGCGCTTTTGCATCTGCGTCAGCCCGGCCTGCGTGCGCTCCCATTCGGCCAGCAGTTGCTGCAGCAAATCGGCCAGAGCCAGTCTGGGCGCGGTTTTCGCTGCGGCGTCGTTGGCCGCAGGCGCGGCCT
This sequence comes from uncultured Burkholderiaceae bacterium, assembly GCA_964389235.1. Lineage (GTDB taxonomy): Bacteria > Pseudomonadota > Gammaproteobacteria > Burkholderiales > Burkholderiaceae_C > Thiomonas. The sequence goes on along the minus strand of CAYMDM010000050.1, from coordinate 6,045 downwards.
TTGGCTCGCAGACTGGCCGAGCGGTTGAAGCAGGCGGCGGAACGGCCTCGCCGCCCAGCTCGACGTAAATCTGCCGGTAGTTCTCCGGAGTCGGCGGCAGCCGAAGTTCGGCCAGGCGTTTGATCGTGGCGCGGGCCAGCTCGGCGGCGGGTAGCGTCATGGCGAAGGCGGTGCGGGCAGTTGCTCCCTCGCCTGGCGCGGTGGTGGCGGCGCATCGTCGCCGCGCTCCAGCCGCCACAGCCAGGCCAGGAGTTCTGCGACCGCAGTGTATAGGGCGGGGGGAATCTGGCTATCGAGATCGACCGCCATCAGCAACTGCACCAGCTGCGGCGACTCATGCACATACACCCCGGCCTCGCGCGCTCGCGCGACGATGGCTTCGGCCAGCAGCCCGCGGCCCTTGGCGACCACCTCGGGCGCGCCGCCGGCCGCCGCGTCGTAGCGCAGCGCGACGGCTTCTGGCAGGGGCGTCTTGGGCGTTGCGCTCACGCCGCCTCCGTCGACGCGGGCCATTGCACCGCGCCCAGTTGCAGGCCCGCATCCTGCAGCGCGCGCTGCAGCGTCGGCAGCGCGGCGTCGAACAGCGGCCGGCCGGTCTCGGCGGCACGCAGGCTGAGGTCGAGCCGATCACCGCGCAGAGTCAGCGCCGCACGCACCGGGCCCAGCCGCGGCAGATCGAGGTCCAGCGTGGCATGCCAGCCGCGCGGCGGCGACGGTTCGCGCGGGTCGTGGCCCGCGGCTTCGGGGTCGGCCCATAAGGTCCACTGCGCGGTCTGGCCGGGCCAGATCGTTCCCTGCCAGAACACCTGGCCCTGCATCAGGGTCTGCAGTTGCTGCTGCACGATGCCACGCAGCGACTCTGGCAACTGCGCCGCGAGCAGCGCCGGGTCGCTGCCGACGGGCTGCGCGGCCTGCTGCAGGCCGGCATACGCCGCCGCGGCGGCGTGGCGCGGTGCGATGCCATCGGGCGGCAGCGTGGGAGGTGGCGCCGGTGTTGCCGGGGTGCTGCCACTGCCGGGCAGCGGCGCGGAATGGGCAACACTCGGCTGGCCGGCAACTGCCGCGGTGTCGGTCGAAGTCGCGGGCGGACTCGATTGCGGCGGCGCCGCAGCCTGCAGCCGCGGCGAGAGCTGGCCCTGGGGTTCGCCCAGCAGCTCGGCCAGCGGGTGCGCGCCCTGTGCCCAGGCGCCGAGGTGGCTTTCGTAAAACAGTCCGCTGCTGCGCAGCGCTTGCGCCAGTGCCCGCGCCGCGACCTCGCTGGGCTGCCCGGGCTGGCTCCACACCGGCGCGGATTCGCGCGTGGCAGCCGCTTCGGTGCCGGGCGCGGCGCCCCGAGCCGCGCCCGGGTTTGGCGCTGCGGCAGCGTCGCCGCGCAGCGCCTGCAATTGCGCGGCCAGCCGAGCCAGCGCCGACAGATCGGCCTGAGTCGCGGGGCTGCTCGGCGCCGGGGTCGGCACGGTCTGGAACTGCGCGACACCGCCTT
>CAYMDM010000050.1:0-4539 GCA_964389235.1 uncultured Burkholderiaceae bacterium | reverse complement strand
TGCGCAACGCGCCACCGGACACCTGCGCCGCGAGCACCTGCTCGCCCAGCCGCAGCAGCACCTGGTTGGTCGCCAGCGCCGCGCCCTGGGCGGCGGCCTGCGCGATGCGCGCAGTCGACGCGGCGGGATCGGCCGGTGGTGGCAGCACCTCCACGCGGACGACGGCGCCGATGCGCAAGCCGGGCAGCGCGGGCGCGGATTCAGCCGCGGCCGCAGCACCCGGCCCGCCCGCCAGCCCCGCGGCGTTGAAGGCAGAGAGGTTGACGTTCACCGCGCCTGCCCCGCGTTGCCGCTGCGTCGATGCGGGCGATTCAGCCGCGCGGCGGATGCAGCCGCTCGACCAGTTCCACCTCGGCTTCGCTCACACCCAGGCGCTCGGCGATGGCGCGGCGGCCCAGCCCCTGCGCGCGCAGCCGACCGACTTCGGCATCGAGCGCCGCACCGACCGGGGCAGCCGGCTCGTGCAGCAAAGGCAGATCGTCGAGCGAGGTCTGCAGCGGCAGATCGGCCACCGGCTCGAGGCGCTGCAACTCGGCCGCATCAGGCGACGACGGCATCGCCGCTGCGTCCGCCGCAACCGCCGGCGTGGACGACGAGGAAGTCGAGACCGAAGACGGAGGCGGCGCCACCTCGGTCGGGCGGAACGCGAATACCGAGCTCGGCTCGGCCGCCTCGGCTGCGGCCTGCTCGCGCTCGCGTTCCAGCGCGGCGATGCGCGCCTCCTGCGACTGGACGAGGTCGAGCAACTGCCGCAGATTGCGCGCCAGCAGGAGCAGCAGCACGACGATGAGCGCGGCGAGGACGAGCAGGATCAGGGTCATGTCAGGAGGGCGAAGATCGGTGGGGATTGCGCCGGCCAGCGGCCGCGGCGCGAGTATCGCTGCTTCAGGCGTGGTCGTCGATATGGCGGCCGACGGGCGGCGCGTCGGCGTTGTCCGGGCGCTGCGGCGGGCGACGGCTCGGCGGCGGTGCATCAGAACCCCGGCGCGGAGGCCGACGCGAGCGCTCGTCCGCCGCGGGCGCGCGTCGCTGGCGTTCGCCCACGGGTGCTGCCGGGTCGTAGGGGCCGACGGGGTTGATGGTGGCGGCAGAAAGATCCGGCATGTGACCTCCTCACACGGCGGCTGCACTGCCCTGCCCGCTGGGTTCAGGCAGCGAAGTAGCTTTGCAGCCGGCCTTCGATCAGCCGCGGATTTTCGCCCTCGGCGATTGCGACCAGGCCCTCGACGATCATTTCCTGCAGTTTGCTGCGCTGATGGACGATGCCCTTGAGCTTGTTCGCGACCGGCAGGAAAAACAGATTGGCCGAGCCCACGCCATACACCGTCGCGACAAAGGCCACGGCAATGCCGGCGCCGAGTTTGCTCGGATCGGCGAGGTTTTCCATCACGTGAATCAGCCCGAGCACCGCGCCGAGAATGCCCAGGGTCGGCGCGTAGCCGCCGGCGGCCTCGTACACCTTGGCGCCTTGCAGGTCGTGATGTTCCATCGCATCGATTTCCTGCTCCAGGGTGGCGCGGATTTTTTCCGGGTCGGTGCCGTCGACCAGCATCTGCAAGCCTTTGCGCACGAACGGATCGGCCAGGGTCTCGACCGAGCTTTCCAGTGACAACAGGCCGTTGCGCCGGGCCGATTCGCTCCAGCCGAGGATCTGCGCGATCGCTCCTTGCGGGTCGAGCGCCGGCGGCTTGACCACCCACGGCAGCATTTTCAGCGACAGCGCGAAGACTTTGAGCGGCACCTGCAGCATCACCGCGCCGGTGGTGCCGCCGATGACAATGAGAAACGCCGTGCCCTGCACGATCGAAGCCAGATGCCCGCCTTCGAGCACCTGCCCGAGCACAATCGAACCGAGGGCGACGACCAGGCCGACGACGCTGAGAATGTCCATGTCGCGCGGGCGCTCCGTTTGCCGGGCCGGGTCAGCGCTTGCGCTGCGGCGCGGCGGCCTGGTGCGATTGCAGCCGGCCGCGCAGCCGCATCACCGCCTGCTTCATCAACTGGCTGACGCGCGACTCGCTAACGTCTAGCACCCGGCCGATGTCCTTGAGCTGCAGGTCTTCCTGGTAATAGAGCGCCAGCACCAGTTTTTCGCGCTCGGGCAGCTCGGCGATCGCCGCCTGCAGATCGCGCTCGAGCTGCACGTCCTGCAGCCACTCGTCCGGGCGCAGGCTGCCGACGTCCTCCTGCCGCTCGGTGTAGTCACCATCCTCGTCGGGCGCGAGGTCTTCGAGATACACCAGTTGCAGGCTGGTCTGCGCCAGTGCGGACTGGTAGTCGGGCAGCGACCAGCCCAGCTCGGCGGCGATTTCGGCGTCCTCCGGCGGGCGGCCCAGGCGTTGGGTGAGCGCCTGCTCGGTGCGTTCGATCTGCCGCTCCTTGGCGCGGCTGCGGCGCGGCAGCCAGTCCTGCTTGCGCAGCTCGTCGTAGATCGCGCCGCGTATGCGGATGGCCGCATACGCACCGAACTGCGCGGGTGACTGCATTTCGCCGCGCTCCAGCGCGTCCCACAGCCCGATCATGCCGGCCTGCTCCAGATCGGCGATGTCCACCGAGGCGGGGAGCTGCGCGGCCATCTGCCCAGCGATGCGGCGCACCATCGGCAGATGCTTGGCCAGCCGCTGCTCGCGCGTTTCGGGCGCGGGGTAGAGGCCGGCTGCGGGTTTGGTCGCCATGACAGACGGGTCGCGCGGCGCGGGCTCAAGCCGCCTGTTCGGCGCGCAGCCACTGCTGCATGAAAAACTCGATCTGTCCGCCCGGCCCCGGCGGCAGCGGCCAGGCCTGCACCCGCTGCGCCAGCAGCGCGAACGCCTGCGCCGAGGCGCTCGCCGGCACCGCTTCGACCACCGCGCGCTGTGCCCGCACCGCGCTGCGCAGCGCAGCATCCAGCGGAATGCTGCCGAGCAGGTTGAGCGACACGTCGAGATAGCGGTCAGCGACGCCGGTGATTTTGGCGAACAGCGCCTGCCCCTCGCCGGCGTCGCGCACCATGTTGGGCAGCAGGTGAAAGCGCCGCAACCCGTACTGCTTGGACAGCACCTTGATCAGCGCGTAGGCGTCGGCGACCGAGGCCGGCTCGTTGTTGAGCACGACGATGAGCTGCTGCGCGGCGCGGCTGAAGGTCAGCACATCCCCGGCGATGCCTGCGGCGCAATCGACCAGCAGATAGTCCAGCGGCACGTCGAGATCGCTGACCGCCTGGATCAGCCGCGCCTGCGCGGCCACGTCCAGCGCGGCCATGCTGGCCACACCGCTGGCCGCCGGCAGCACCAGGATGTCGGCCGGCCCGCGCACCAGCACTTCGTTCAGCCGCTTCTCGCCCGACAGCACATGCGCGACGTTGTAGCGCGGCGCCAGCCCGAGCAGGATGTCGATATTGCCCAGACCGAGGTCGGCGTCGAACACCATGACCCGCTGCCCCTGACGCGCCAGGGTGATCGCCAGATTGGCGACCACATTGGTCTTGCCCACTCCGCCCTTGCCGCTGGCCACGGCAATGACCTTGACGGGCCGCCGCTGCAGCCGGCGCAGACCTTCGGCTTGATCCATGGTCGCAGTCCTCACACGCGGGCGGATGGGTTGACGGAAGCGGCGGCGCCGGCTGCAGGCACATCGGTGCCGAACCGGGTCACCGGGTCTTGTTCGAGCAAAGCCGTGATCTTAGCCAGCGTGGGCACGTGCAAGTCCTCGGGCACGCGCTGGCCATCGGTGTAGAACCACAGCGGCACACTGCTCTCCACCAGCCATTGCAGCGCGGCGCCGAAGGCCGGGGTTTCGTCCAGCTTGGTCAGGATCACCCCGTCCACCGGCAGCCGGCGATACAGCGTCCACAGATCGGCATAGGCGCCTGCCGCCAGCCCGGCGCCGACCACCAGCAGCCGCGTGACCCCGCCACCAAGCGCCTGCAGCCACTGCATCTGCTCGGCCAGCCGGGCGTCGCGCGGGCTGAGGCCAATGCTGTCGATCAGCACAAAGCGTCGGTCGGCAAAGGCGGCGAGTTGCTGGTCGAGCTCTTCGGCGTCGCGCGCCACCGCTACCGGCACGCCGAGGATGCGCCCGTAGATCTTGAGCTGCTCGACCCCGCCGATGCGGTAGGTGTCGGTGGTGATCAGCGCCACCGCCGCGGTGCCGTGCTGCAGCACCAGCCGCGCCGCGAGTTTGGCAATGGTCGTGGTCTTGCCGGCGCCGGTCGGGCCGACCAGGGCGTAGACCCCGTCAGCCGCAACCGGGTCGGCCGCCACCTGCAGGCCGCGGCCGAGAAAATCGGCCAACGCCCCGCGCAGATTCAGCGCCTGCGCGCCCATCTGCCGCGCTCGTGCGGCGGAAAACCCCAGCGCCTGCAGCCGCTCGGCCAGCGGGGTCATCGGCCCGAGGTCGCCCAGGCTGGCGATCTGGCTCTGCATCCACTGCCGCAGGTCGGCCAGTTCGTGCCGCAGCGGGGCCAGCGCGTCGGCCGCGGCGGCATCGATCGGCCCGGCGGCGGCCGGCTGCGCCGCTGCGTACGAAGAGGGGTGCGGGGACGCGGGCGCCGCCGTCCAC
>CAYMDM010000049.1:0-19940 GCA_964389235.1 uncultured Burkholderiaceae bacterium | reverse complement strand
GTCGATGCGGGCGGGGACGCGGCGACGAGCGGCGCGGCCGGCGGCCGGCTCACGGCGCCGATGCCCGGCAAGGTGCTGGCGGTGCAGGTGCGCGCCGGCGACGCGGTCAAGGCCGGGCAGACCCTGCTGGTGCTGGAGGCGATGAAAATGGAGCACGCGATCGCCGCGCCGCGCGATGGCGTGGTCGCCGAAGTGCTGTACGCCGATGGCGACCCGGTGGCCGAAGGCGCCGAGCTGCTGCGGCTGCAGGAGCAGGCCGCGTGAGACTGGCGGTTTGGGATCCGGACGAGCCGTTTCGCCGCTGGCGCGACGCGCTGGTGCAGCACGCCAAGGAGCTGGCGCTGGCCGTGGAGGTGATCGACGCGCCGAACGACCCGGACGCGCAGGCCGATTTCGCGCTGGTGTGGAAACCCGCCCCCGACTGGCTGGCCGGGCAGATGGGGCTGCGCGCAGTGTTCAACCTCGGCGCCGGGGTGGATGCGGTGCTGCCGCTGCTGCGGCGGCTGCACCCGGACGTGCCGCTGATCCGGTTGCAGGACGCCGGCATGGGCCGGCAGATGGCCGACTATGTTGCCGAGGGCGTGCTGCACGCCTACCGCCGCATGCTGGACTACGCCGAGCAGCAGGCGCGCGCGGTCTGGGCGCCTCTGCCGCTGCCGCCGCGCGGCAGTTTTCATGTCGGCTTTCTCGGTCTGGGGGCGATGGGGCAGGCGGCGGCTGCGCGCGTGGCGGCGATGGACTTTCCGGTGCTGGCCTGCACCCGCAGCGGCCAGGCGCCGGCGGGGTTCGCCGGCCCGGTGTACGGGCTGGAGGATCTGCCGGCCTTTCTCGCTCAGACCCGGGTGCTGGTGGTGTTGCTGCCGCTGACCGAGCAGACCCGCGGCTTGCTGAACTACCCTCGCCTGCGGCTGCTGCCGCAGGGCGCGCATGTGATCAACGCCAGCCGCGGTGCGGTGCTCGACACCGCCGATCTGGCCGATCTGCTGTATGGCGGGCATCTGAGCAGCGCGCTGCTGGACGTGTTTGCGACCGAGCCGCTGCCATCGGACGACCCGCTGTGGCGCAACCGGCGGGTGCGCATCACCCCGCATGTGGCGGCGCAGACCCTGGTAGGGCCGGCGGCGGCGCAGATCATGCACAAAATCGCCGCGATCGAACGCGGCGAACGCCCGGGCGGAATGGTCGATCCGCGGCTGGGCTACTGAACGAGGAGACGCAACATGCAAACGACGCTGAATGGCCTGCCGCGGCGGGTCGAGGTGGTCGAGGTCGGCCCGCGCGACGGCCTGCAGAACGAGCATGATCCGGTGCCGGTGGCAGTCAAGGTCGAGCTGGTCGAGCGGCTGGCTGCCGCTGGCCTGCCCAACGTCGAGGCCGCGGCCTTCGTCTCGCCCAAATGGGTGCCGCAGATGGCCGGCAGCAGCGAGGTGATGGCAGCGATTCGCCGCCGCCCCGGCACGGTGTATTCGGCGCTGGTACCGAACATGAAGGGCATGGAGGCGGCGCTGGCCGCCGGGGTCGGCGAGGTCGTGGTGTTCACCGCGGCGAGCGAGGCGTTTGCGCACAAGAACATCAACTGCTCGATCGCCGAGTCGATCGAGCGCTTCCGCCCGGTGGCGCAGGCGGCCAAGGCCGCCGGGGTCAAGCTGCGCGGCAGCATTTCGGTGGCGCTGGGCTGCCCGTATGCCGGCGAGGTCGCCCCGGCGCAGGTCGCCGAGGTGGTGCGGCGGCTGGCCGATCTGGGCTGCGACAGCTATGACATCGCCGACACCATCGGTGTCGGCACCCCGGGGCGGGTGCAGGCGGTGTTCGCCGCCTGCGCCAAGGTGGCGCCGATCGAACGGCTGGCCGCGCATTTCCACGACACCTACGGCCAGGCGCTGGCCAACATCCTCGCCGCGTTGCAGCTCGGGGTGTGCAGTGTGCACGCCTCGGTCGCCGGGCTGGGCGGCTGCCCCTACGCCAAAGGCGCGACCGGCAACGTCGCCACCGAAGACGTGGTCTACATGCTGCACGGCCTGGGCATCGAAACCGGGGTCGATCTGCGCGCGCTGGTCGAGGCCGGGGATTTCATCAGCCGCGCGATCGGCCGCCCCAACAACAGCCGCGCCGGCCGCGCGCTGCTCGCCAGATGGGCGGCCGAGGCCGGCGAGCCGGCCTGCGCCGCTGCCTGAGGGCGCGCGTATCGACCCGCCTGACTCATTCCGAGCACGCAACGCCATGACCCTTTCCGTTTCCGTTCCGTCCGCGGCCGATTCGCTGGCTTCCGAATCGGTGCAGCGGGTGTCGGCCGCGCTGGCCGCGCTCGGCCACCCGCATCGCCCGGTGGTGCTTGGCGCCGGCCGCACCGCGCAGCAGGCAGCCGACTCGCTCGGGGTGCAGCTCGGGCAGATCGCCAAATCCATCATCTTTTTTCACGTGCAAAGTGGCCGCGCGGTGCTGGTGGTCTGTGCCGGCGACCGGCGGGTGGACGAAGCCGCGGTCGCCGCGCAGGTCGGCGCGCTGGCCAAGGCCGATGCCGATTTCGTTCGCGCCGCCACCGGCTTTGCCATCGGCGGGGTCAGCCCGGTCGGGCATACCCAGCCGCCGATCGCCTGCATCGACGACAGTCTCTGGCGTTTCGACCGCATCTGGGCCGCTGCCGGTCACCCCAACGCGGTGTTCGAGCTGCAGCCGGACGATCTGCCGCGCTGGCTGGGCGCTCAGCCTTCGGCCGTCACCGTCATCCCCACCCGCTGAAATCTGCCCCAGGAGCCAGGCCATGCAGCCCATTCCCATCGGCACCCGCCACGAACTCGACTTCGTCGTCCGGCCATCGGCCACCGTGCCGTTGCTGCTGCCCGAGGACTTTCCGGAGTTCGCGCAAATGCCTGCTGTGTTGGCCACCGGGCTGATGGTCGGCCTGATCGAAGGCTGCTGCCAGCGCGCGCTGCTGCCGTTTCTCGACTGGCCGCGCGAAGGTTCGCTCGGCGTGCACGTGGACTTCAGCCATCTCGCGCCGACGCCAGCCGGAATGACCGTGCATGTGTGGGCCGAGGTCATCGCGGTCGAGGGCCGGCGCATCACCTTCCGCGCCGAGGCGCACGACGGCATCGACTGCATCAGCCGCGGCACCCATGTGCGCGCGGTGGTCGACTATCCCCGCTTCATCGAAAAGGCGCAGGCCAAGGCGCAGCAGGCCGGGGTCGCGCTGCGCTGAGACGATGCCGGTTCCTTCGCCCTGCATCAACGTCTGCACCGTCGACCCGGCCACCGGGCTGTGCCGCGGCTGTGCGCGAACGCTGCAGGAAATCAGCGACTGGCCGCGGCTGGACGACGCCGGCATGCGCGCAGTATGGGCGCGCATCGCGCAGCGCAAGGCGGTGTTGACCGACGCCTCGCCAAGCGGCAGCGCGCCGCTGCAGCCACCCGACTTGTCGCCGCGCCGCTGAGCCAGCGGCGGGCAAACCTCGCGCCGGTTGTTCGCTTCAGCCGCGTGCAGCAGCGGCCCCTTGCCCGGCCGCACCCACCGGCCGTGCGCCCACCGGCGCGGCTAGAATTCGCTGCCCAAAAAAACGGCAGCCGCCTTGCCGCGCTGCCTGACCATCATGCCCGCCTCCACGTTCCCCGTTACCTCTTCCGTCCCGCCGTGTGGCGGGCGCGGTGGGTTGCGGCTCGGGCGTTTCGAACTGCCCAACCGGGTGTTCGCCGCGCCGATGGCCGGGGTCACGGACCGGCCATACCGCCGGCTGGCGCGGCAGCTCGGCGCCGGTTATTGCGTCAGCGAAATGGTGACTTCGCGCGCCGACCTGCGCGACACCCTCAAGACCTCGCGCCGCGCCAACCACGACGGCGAAGCCGCGCCGATCGCGGTACAGATCGTCGGCACCGACCCCGAACAAATCGCCGAGGCCACCACCTACAACCTGCAGCGCGGCGCCGACATCATCGACATCAACATGGGCTGCCCGGCGAAAAAGGTGTGCAACCGCTGGGCCGGTTCGGCGCTGATGCAGGACGAAGATTTGGCTGCCCGGCTGGTCGAAGCCGCGGTCGCTGCGGCGCGGCCGTTTGGCGCGCCGGTGACGCTGAAAATGCGCGCCGGCTGGTGCGATGCCGAGCGCAACGCCCCGCGCATCGCCGCCCGCGCCGAAGCCGTCGGCGCGGCGATGATCGTGGTGCACGGCCGCACCCGCGAGCAGGGCTACGGCGGGCAGGCCGAATACGAGACCATTGCTGAGGTCAAGCGCCGGGTGGCGATTCCGGTGGTCGCCAACGGCGACATCGACTCGCCGCAAAAAGCCGCCGCGGCGCTGGCGCAGACCGGCGCCGACGCGGTGATGATCGGCCGCGCCGCGCTCGGCCGCCCCTGGCTGTTCGGCCAGGTCGCACGCTTTCTTGCCGACGGCACCCTGCTGCCCGACCCGCCGCCCGAGCAATGGCGCGACTGGCTGTTCGCGCACTTGGACGACCATTACCGCCTGTATGGCGAAGCAGTCGGCGTGCGCAGCGCGCGCAAACACGTCGGCTGGTACGTCGCCAGCCTGCCCGGCGGTGACGCGTTCCGCCGCCGCTTCAACACCCTGCAGACCGCCGCCGAACAGCTCGCCGCGCTGCGCGACTTTCTCGACCCGGCCGCCGGCTGGATGCCGCTGGCCGCCGCGGCGTGAGTGCCGCAACCGTCAGCCCAAGACCTCAAACTGCCATGCCCGCCGCCCCGCGCAAACCCCCGCTGGAACAATGTGTGATCGACAGCCTGGAGGCGTACTTCCGCGATCTGGACGGCGCCGAGCCGCACGGCATCCACGCGATGGTCATTGCCGCGGTGGAAAAGCCACTGCTGGCCACCGTGATGAAGCACGCCGAGGGCAACCAGTCGCTGGCCGCGCGCTGGCTGGACATCAACCGCAACACCTTGCGCAAAAAACTCGCCGAGCACAAGCTGCTCAAGCCCGGCGAGTGAGGTTGCGCTTGGTCTGCCGCCTCGCGTTTCGCCTCAAGCCGCCGCCTCGCTTTCGCTCCATTCATCCCATCCCGACCCTGCCGCCATGCAAGCCCTGATTTCCGTTTCCGACAAAACCGGCGTGCTCGAACTCGCCCGCGACCTGCACGCGCTGGGCGTGCGGCTGCTGTCCACCGGCGGCACCGCCAAACTGCTGCGCGATAGCGGGCTGCCGGTGACCGAGGTCGCCGATTACACCGGCTTTCCCGAGATGCTCGACGGCCGGGTCAAGACTCTGCACCCCAAGGTGCATGCGGGGCTGCTGGCGCGGCGCGACCTGCCCGAGCATGTCGCGCAGACGCAGGCGCACGACCTGCCGGCGATCGACATCCTGTGCGTCAACCTCTACCCCTTCGAGGCCACGGTGGCCAAGCCGCATACCCTGGACGAGGCGATCGAAAACATCGACATCGGCGGCCCGGCGATGGTGCGCTCCGCGGCGAAAAACTACCGGCACGTGACCGTGCTCACCGACCCGGCGGACTACCCGCGCGTGGTCGACGAGCTGCGCGCCGGCGGGGTCAAGCCCGACACGCGCTTCGCACTGGCGGTCAAGGCGTTCAACCGCATTGCACAATACGACGCGGCGATCGCCAATTACCTGTCGGCGCTGCGCGACGACGGCACGCGCGACTCGTTTCCGGCGCAGCTCAACCTGGTGTTTTCCCGCCAGCAGGCGCTGCGCTACGGCGAAAACCCGCACCAGCGCGCCGCGTTCTACGTCGAGCCGGGCGCGCGCGAGGCGAGCATCGCCACCGCGCGGCAGCTGCAGGGCAAGGAGCTGTCCTACAACAACATCGCCGATGCCGACGCGGCGCTGGAATGCGTCAAGCAGTTCGACGGCGCGCCGGCCTGCGTGATCGTCAAGCACGCCAATCCCTGCGGCGTGGCGGTGGGCGAGTCGCTGCTGGCCGCCTATGACCGCGCCTACCGCACCGACCCCGAATCAGCCTTCGGCGGCATCATCGCGTTCAACCGCGAACTCGACGCCGCCACCGCCCGCGCCATCGTCGAGCGGCAGTTCGTCGAAGTCATCATTGCCCCTAGCGTCGGCCCCAGCGCGGCCGAGGTCTGCGCGGCGAAAAAGAATGTGCGGTTGCTGGTCACCGGCACCTGGGACGCGCAGCCCGGCGCGCGGCTGGACACCAAGCGCGTCACCGGCGGCTTGTTGGTGCAGGACGCCGACCTGGCGCTGCACGGCGATCTGCAGGTGGCGAGCCGCCGCCAGCCCAGCGCCGCCGAGCTGCGCGACCTGCTGTTCGCCTGGCGCGTGGCCAAGTTCGTCAAGTCCAACGCCATCGTCTACGCCAAGGACGAGGCGACGGTGGGTGTGGGCGCCGGGCAGATGAGCCGGGTCAATTCCGCACGCATCGCCGCGATCAAGGCCGAGCACGCCGGGCTGGCAGTCGCCGGCGCGGTGATGGCTTCCGACGCGTTCTTTCCCTTCCGCGACGGCATCGACAGCGCGGCGCAGGCCGGCATCACCGCGGTGATCCACCCCGGCGGGTCGGTGCGCGACGCCGAAGTCATCGCCGCTGCCGACGAGCACGGCATGGCCATGGTGCTCACCGGCATGCGTCACTTCCGGCATTGAGCCGGTCACCCGTTCACGGGATCATCCCGGGTGCTCACTCCTCATAACATCAAAATACACTGATTCGACTTACCGCGACTGACGGTGTCGTCCTGCGCGCACTCTCGCTTGCCTATCCATCCCGTCTGGGTATGAGGATGTGGCGGGGGAATGACGTATGGATCTTGGCGTGGAACGGCAGGTGGTCGAGACAGCTCAGGCCGTCGGCAATGGCGACGCCGGATGGGCCGATTTACTGACCGTTTGGAGCAAGGCCGCCGGTGCTGATCGGGCCACGTTCCAGGTCTGGAGCAAGTCAAGTGGGCACATCCTTCACCATGTCCAGATTGGCATGCATCGGCCCGATCTTCAGCGTGCCTATGTCGAGCACTTCCAGGCTTTCGATCCGCTGCTGCCCGTGGGGCTGCGCTGCGCTGCTGGAGACTGGGTGGATAGCGCCACTGATCTGCCCGCGCAGACTTGGCGCGGAGGAGGGTATTACGCAGACCTGATGCGGCCCTTGCGTATCGAACAGACCGTGGCACTGTGTTTGAGCAACGACGCGAGTCTGATCGCATCCATCAGCCTGCACGCTGACCGCGAAACCGATGCAAGTGCCCTGAAGCACCGGCTTGGTCACCTGCGCCCGCTCATGCTGCGCGCCTTTGCGCTGCGCCTGCAGCGGGCAGAGGCCGACCGCCAGCGGCTCGATTCCCTTTTGCACGCTGGGGACGAAGGCTGGCTGCTGCTCGATGCCAGGCTACGCGTGCATCATGCCGATGCCATGGCGCAGGCGCTGCTTGCCGACTGCCCCGCTCTGCACCTATGCGACGATCTGCTGCAGCCGCAGCGATCCATGCTGCGCCAGCGATTGTTGCAAACCGTACATGCCGTGCAGGACGGAAGGCCCCAGCAGGCACTGCACTGTGCCGCAGGTTGGGGGTGTGTGCTGCGGCTGCAGTTGCAGTGCGCCCCAAGTGGGCTGCAGGCCTTTGGCGAAACGCTGGTGCTGCTGCGCGTGCACCGTCGCAGCCTGATTCAGTTGCCGGAAACCGATGAATTGCGCTGCGTGTATGGCCTTACTGCAGCCGAAGCCCGCCTGGTGCGCGAACTGGCCGCCGGTCACACCTTGGACGACTGCGAGCATCTTCTCGACGTGTCGCGCAACACCTTGCGCAACCAGTTGGCCGCGGTGTTCCGCAAAATGGGCTGCAACCGTCAGGCCGACGTAGTGCGGCTGGCGATGTTGCTGTGTTGAGTGATGCTCCCGAGGGCATTGCATCCGAGGTTCCATGCGGCGATTGCCGTTTCCGTGGGCGATGGGATGGGTGTCGCTGACCCGTCGGCCCTGCGCTGCGGTCACTGCGGTCGCAGTTCGGCACTGAGCTTGCCGTCAGCGAAGTAGATTCTGTAGCGTTCGCCCTCGCGTTGCACGGTGAAACAGCTTTCCTCACCGCCCCGGAGGCGCCTCCAGGTGGTGCAGTAACCGGTGTCGGACAAACGCCAGCGTCCGGTGTCGTACATATTGCCCGCCCGGACCCAGGCAGAGCCGTCCGCCGCAAGGTGAAGCTGGGCAAATCCTCCCTGGGCCGTCTGCCCGGCCAGGGTTACACCGACCCACTGCGCCTTGATCTGTTCAGGCGTGACCGGCTCTGCCGCGTGCGCCACCGTGGTGATCAGACTGGCTGCGGCCAAAGCAGTCGCGGCACGGGATCGAGCCAGTTGGATCAGGCATGTGCGCATGGTGTGCTCCTACATCAGTTTGGTAGCCCAGGCACGCTGATGCCCAGTTGGCTGGCGATGGGCGCAAAGGCCACATCGTTCAACCGAGTGGTCACCGTGGTGCTGGGTTTGTCTCGCAGTGCGAACCACACCTGCCCGCCGGTCTGCGCGAACACCCGCACGAAGCCCATGTCGGTCGCCTGAGCGGGCAGGCCGCTGAAGCTCAGCAGCGGGGTCTGACCGTCGATGCCAGTGCTGCGAGCGTAGCTGCCGCTGCCAATGGCCTGACAGCCGCCGGCCGTGGTGCCCGCAGGCCAGTTGAGGTCGCACAGAATCCATCGCACGGCGTTGCCGCTGTCGATCTGTGCGCGCAGTCGTTGCTGGGGAAGGACGCAACTGGCCTGGCCGGTGGGGCAGGCGTAACTGGTATTGGGCTGCAGATTGCCCATGCTCAAGGTGTTGCCGCCGGTCAAATTGGTGGTCACCGGGAACGCCGCGATCACCGCGTCCAGGGTGGTCAGCGCCGGGTTGTTATAGCCCTCGGCCAGGATGTTCCCCGGGCCGGTGTTGTAATAGATCGCCGTGCGCACCGAAGTCGAGCGCACAGGGACGGCCAACGCGCCTGGCGGCAACAGGCCCGACAGTGTGCCGGGCCTGCTGATCAGCGTGGGTGCGGTGTTGCGCGTGGTGTCGTTGCTCAGCGCCACTGCCTCTGCAGCAGTGCGGCCGTCCAGCGGCGTGATCTGACGCAGATTGATGTTGACCGATCCCGCGAAGATGGAGGTGCTTGGGTTGCCGGCCGAATTGGGATTAGGCACATCCGGCCCGAGGGTTGCCCAGCCTGCAGCGGTGAGGTAGCGGCTGGTTCCGTACAACGCGTCCAAGCTCAGCGGGTTGCCACCGGACAAGCCACTGCGCACGTCATAAAACGCGCTCTGGCCGTTGACCGCAGCGCTGTGAAACACCCGGATGACATAGTTGCCAGCGTCGGTGTAAGCCAGTCGGCGCACGGTAAAGCGTCCGGTGGCGGGAAGCTGGGCGGGGTTTAGCGCAACCTCGGGCTGGGTGCCGGCCAGCAACAGCGCGACCACGCCGGGGGCATGTTGCGCAAGCAGCGCGTTGTCGGCACTGGGATTGCCGCCAAGATATTGGCCGTACAGCGCATCGGCCGAAACGCCCAACTGTGCAGCCACGGCATTCCGTGCGGCGGCTGGGGTTGTGGCGCCCTGGTCGATGGCGACTTGCACCATGTGGGTGAAGGGGCTGATGACACCGGGTTTGTCTCCTGCGGTGCGCAGCACGAAGGGCGCACTGAACGGGGCGCCACCATCGCTGGCCCCAGCAGGCACGCTGGCGATCCATTCCTTGCCGGAGGCGAGTTGCTCGTCCGTCAGGCCTGTGATGCTGTAGCGCCCGTGCTCGTCGGTCGGGGCGGAGGTGGGCTCGCCCGAATCGCATTTGCGGTTGGCATTGAGGTCGAGACAGACCGTAGCGCCCTGGATCGGGCCGTCCAGGACTACGCCGCTGACGCCGCCTGTCGACGCAGAAGGCGATGACCCGCCACCCCCGCCACACGCGCCCAGCGATAGGGTCAGGCCGCCGAGCAGGGCAAACCGAAGGGGTGACATGCTTGGACGAAGGGATTTGCGGGCATGCATCGCATTTCTCCTGGGTTGGTGGTGTTCATTAAGCGTAGGAAGTCAGTGGGCTGCTGCCCATAGTGCGTTCGCACCATGGCCAACCCGCATTTGCAGGGGAGCGCGCCCAGCGCGGCCCGGTGGGGGCTTGCTCTGCCTTGCCCTAAGCTTGCGCCTTCGCGTTTCGCCTCCACACCATGCGCATCCTCGGCATCGACCCCGGACTCAACACCACAGGCTATGGCGTCGTCGATGCACAGGGACAGCGGCTGGGTTATCAGGCCAGCGGCGCCATCCGTATCCCGAAGGGCACGCTGCCCGAGCGCCTGAAAGCCCTGTTCGATGGCGTGAGCCAGGTGGCGCGCGAGGCGCAGGCCGATGTGGCCGTGGTGGAAATCGTGTTCGTCAACGTCAACCCGCAGTCGACCCTGCTGCTCGGGCAGGCGCGGGGGGCGGCGATCGCCGCGCTGGTCGCGAATGGCTTGCCGGTGGTCGAGTACACCGCGCTGCAGCTCAAGAAATCCATCGTCGGCTACGGCCGCGCCAGCAAGGCGCAGGTGCAGGAGATGGTGGCGCGGCTGCTGGCGCTGCCCGGCCAGCCGGGAGCGGACGCCGCGGACGCCCTCGGGCTGGCGATCTGCCACGCCCATGCGCAGCGCGGGCTGTCGGTGCTGGCGCAGGCGGCGCAGCCCGGTGCTGCTTCGGGCACTGCGCCGACCGGTGACCGACTGGCCGCGGCGCAGTTGCGCGGGCTGCGCACCCGGCGCGGTCGGCTGCTGGGCTGAGCAGCGCCCGGCGCGGGCGGCATCAACGCGCCAGCAACCGAAACCTCGAGACGCGTGTAACCGCCCGAAGTGCGCGCGCGAAATCAGCCTTTCTGCTCGGCCTCGAGGTAGGCCAGGCTGATGTATTTGCCGATGTTGTTGTCCCAGCCCAGGGTGTCCTTGGCTTTGGACGCCACCCGCGGGTCGGCCTTGGCCGCGGCGATCGCCGCGTCGGGCCCGGCCATGTCGCGGGCGGCTTTTTGCGCGTGCCCCCAGATCGCGGCGAACAGCTCGCGCTGCCACGCCATGACGTCGCGCCCGGCGTGGCCGTGGCCCGGCAACCAGTTGCTGCCCGGGATGTTCTGGTTCAGCGCGTCGATGTAGGCGATCGAGCCGGGGTAGGAGCCCTCGTCCATATTGGCGATGCGCCGGTTCATCATCACGTCGCCGACGTAGGTGACCTTGTCCTGCATCACCTCCATGCAGACGTCCGACGGGGTGTGCGCGGTGCCGTAGTGGTGCAGGCGTATGGTGACGTCGCCGTAGTCGAACGTGTCGCCGTGCTTGACATCGGTGTTGGGCGCGACGATGCGGGTGCCGGCGGTGGACTGGTTGGTCCACTTGAGCATCGCCTGCTCCCACTCGGTGCCGGTGTTGCCGAGGATTTCCTTGCGGGTGTGCTCCATCGCGTAGATCGGCAGATCCTTGCCGTAGGCGGTGACGAAGGCGTCGTTGCCCAGCCAGTGGTCGCCGTGGTAGTGCGAGTTGAACACCGCGATCACCGGCTTGTCGGTCACGGTCTTGATCTGGCGGATGGCCATTTCGCCGATCTGCACCGACGCGCCCGAGTCGAGGATCACCACGCCCTTTTTGGTCAGCACGAAGGTCACGTTGCTCATCATGCCCTTGTTCGCCTCGGTCGGAAAACCGTCTGCGGCGTAGATCACGTAGGTGTGCGGGCCCAGCCGCGTGGGCGCGACGTCGGGCACCTTGGGGCCGCGGATGAAGTCCGCCGCGTCGGCGGCGAACGCGGCGATTTGTGGAAAAGCGGCCAGCGTGGCGACGCTGCCGGCGCCGAGCACACCCCAGCCAAGCAGGCGACGGCGTTGCGGGTTGTGGGGCGGGGTGGGGCGCGGAACTTGGGGGCGGGTTGCAGACATGATCATTTCATAACAAATTGATACATGCGCATATTGTCCGCCTCTTGGGTGGTCGAGTGACCAGCTAGGACATACCCGCAGCTCTGCCGAGCCTTCGCGGCGGCGAGTCAGGTGGTGGTCAGTGCGGCGCCGAACAGATCGCCCTGCACCCAGTCGATGCCCAGTTCCCGGGCCATTTCGGCCTGAGCGGGTTGATCGACCTGCTCGGCGATCGGCCGGCAGTCGAGCTGGCGGGCGAGGTCGACCATGCTGGTGAGAATCCGCCGGGCCTTGTCGTTGCCGGCTGCCAGGCCAAGCAGCTGGGCGTGGATTTTGAGAAAACGGATCGGCAGCTCGGTCCAGTAGCCCATGCCCGATATGCCCGCGCCCGACTGGTTGAGTGCGAGCTGCGCGCCGGCGTGCAGCCAAGGCTGCAACGCGTCGGCCACGCTGCCGACATCGAGCTGCAAGGGCCGGCTGCCCAGCTCCAGCACCAGATGGCGCAGCGGCTGCGCGCCGGCGTCAAGATGGCGCAGCAAAAAGCCTTCGAACACCTCGGCCATCAGCACGGGCTGGCGCAGCAGATCGGCCGAGACGTTGATGAAGCACAGGCCGTCGATGCGGCCGGCGGCACAGTCGCTGAGCACCCGCGGAATCACCTGCTCGTCGATCCAGTGCGCGCGGTGCAACTGCTGCAACGCCGGCATGAAGCGCTTGGCCGGCAGCGCCGGGCCATCGTCCAGCCGCACGCGGGCAAAGCCTTCGTGGCCCACTCGTTCGCCGCTGGCCAGCGACACGATGGGCTGATACGCCACGTCCAGCCGGCCGCTGCGCAGCGCGTCCTGCACCCGGCTGACCAGGCCGAGCGCGCCCAGCCCGGTCTGCCGCTCGTGCCACACCCGGTTGCGCCCGGCCTGCTTGGCTTCGTACAGCGCAAAGTCGGCGCGCTGCAGCACCTGCTCCAGCGTGTCGTCGCCGCCGCTGGCAGCCGCGCTGACCCCGGCGCTCAGGGTCAGCGCAATCGCCTGGCCGCCGTAGTGCAGGTCGAGCTCGGCGACGGCATGGCGGATGCGTTCGGCAATGCCCGCGCCCGCTTCGAGGGTGGTGTGCGGCAGCAGGCACAGAAACTCCTCGCCGCCCCAGCGCGCCAGCACGTCGCCGGCGCGCAGCGCGCCGCGCACCGCCTGCGCTACCTGCCGCAGCGCCTCGTCGCCGGCGGCGTGGCCGTGATAGTCGTTGACCAGCTTGAAGTGGTCCAGATCCATCAGGATTTCGCAGAACCCGGCGCCGCTGCGGCGGTAGGCCGAGTGCACCCGCCGCAGCTCCTCCAGCATGCCGGTGCGGTTGAGGGTCTGGGTCAGCGCGTCGTGCCGCGCCTGATGGCTCAGCCGCGCCTGCAGCGCGCGCTGCTCGCGCACGTCGCGCAGCACCACCACCGCGCCGTCGCTGGCGTCGTGCAGCGGAATCACACTGAGGTCGACGTCCACCCAGTCGGCGCCGGCGCTGCGCAGCCGGCAGCGCCCGCCCAGAGTGCGTGGCTGGCCGCTGCTGCGCGCGGCGTCGAGCAGGCCGAGGACGTCGTGCGTCTCCAGCGCCAGCACGGTTTCGATCGGGCGGTCGAGCGCGTCGCTCGTCTGCGCCAGGCCGAGCAGGTCGGCCGCGGCGTGGTTGAGAAATTCGACGCAGTTGTCGCGGTCCAGGGTCAGCACCCCATCGGACAGCGCCATCAGCGTGACCGAGGCGAGTTCGCGCTCGTGGCGGATGGCGTCTTCGAGCGCGACGCGGTCGGAAATGTCGCGGATGGTGCCCACGCTGCCCTGAAAGCTGCCGTCCTCACCTTCCAGCACGCGCAGATCGACTTCGATCCACACCGACCGTCCATCCTTGCGCTGCAGCCGCTTGACATGGCGCGAGCTCTTGCGTTCGCCCGATTCGAGCTGCTGCTTGCGCAGGCTGTTGGCCGGGCGGTCGTCGGGGAAGACGAAATCCAGGATGTTGCGGCCCAGGCTTTCCTCGACCGTGTAGCCGGTCAGCGGTTCCCACGCCGGGCTGAGGTACGACCAGAAGGTCTTGCCGCGGGTGCGGAACACTACGTCGCGCAGCGCGCCGATGAAATCGGCCGGCTGCGGGTCGCGCTCGGGCCAGGTGAGCGCGGCGCTCTGCGGGGAATCGGCGGGGGCGTCCATGGCGCGCAGCGGTCGGTGTCCGGTCGGTTGCGCGCAGTGGGGCGGGACGCGCGGCTCAGAACCCCTCGGTGGAAGTGAACAGCCCGACGCGCAGATCCTTGGCGGTGTAGATCTCGCGCCCGTCGACCTTCATGCAGCCGTCGCCGATGCCCATGACCAGGCGATTGTTGATCACCCGTTTGAGGTCGATGCGGTATTGCACCAGCTTGGCCGTCGGCAACACCTGCCCGGTGAATTTCACCTCGCCGACGCCCAGCGCGCGGCCGCGTCCGGGCCCGCCCATCCAGCCGAGGTAAAAGCCCACGAGCTGCCACATCGCGTCCAGCCCCAGGCAACCGGGCATCACCGGATCGCCCTGAAAGTGCACCGCGAAAAACCACAGGTCGGGGTGGATGTCGAGTTCGGCTTCGATCACCCCCTTGCCGTAGGTGCCGCCTTCGGCGGCGATGTGGGTGATGCGGTCCATCATCAGCATTTCGCGCAGCGGCAGCTGTGCATTGCCGGGGCCGAACAGCCGGCCCTCGCCGCAGGCGATGAGGTCTTGCTTGGAGTACGAACTGGGTCGGGTCATGGGACAGGCGGGCGAAACAATCTGCGGATGGTAGCGGCAGCCGATACCTCGGCTGCCTGCCGCGGCGCCGCTGCTAAAGTGCGCGCCACCATGATTGGCCGCCTGCACGGAACCCTGCTCGACAAATCGCCGCCGCAAATCCTGCTCGACGTCGGCGGGGTCGGCTACGAGCTCGACGTGCCGATGAGCACCTTCTACGACCTGCCCGCGGTCGGCCACAGCGTGACCCTGCTGGTGCACATGGTGGTGCGCGAGGACGCGCAGTTGCTCTACGGCTTCGCCACCGGGGCCGAGCGCAGCGCGTTTCGCGAGCTGCTCAGAATCAGCGGCATCGGCCCGCGCATCGCCCTGGCGCTGCTGTCGGGACTGAGTGTGAACGAACTCGCGCAGGCCGTCACCCAGCAGGACGCGGCGCGGCTGACCCGGGTGCCGGGCATCGGCAAAAAAACCGCCGAGCGCCTGCTGCTTGAACTCAAGGGCAAGCTCGGTGCCGACCTCGGCGCCGCTGCCGCCGCGCCGGGTGCCGGCAACGCCGACGTGCTGCAGGCGCTGATCGCGCTGGGTTACTCCGAACGCGAAGCCAGCGCCGCGGTCAAGGCGCTGCCCGCGGGCTGCGGGGTGGACGAAGGTATACGCGCCGCGCTCAAGGCGCTGGCGCGCTGAGCGGCGCGCTCCTGCGTTCGTTTGATCAAGGCGTCTCCATCGGCCGCAGCAAGGGTTGAGCGGCCGCGCCGCGGCTTCGCGGCAAGGCGCCAGCGTTGAGCCGGAACGCACCGACGCATCCGTGGGAGCGTGGGGAAGCGGCGTGCTGCAGCATGAGAGCCGCACCTGCTTTCTCGCGTTTTCTCGCGTCCGCTCCCTGTCCAAACCCGCCTCATTTGTCAGTGCGCGGTATCAGATGCAACCGACTGTTGCCAGGGCTGCCGCGGTCACGGGAGCGACATTTGCGCTGCCAAGAATGCCGGCCGTTGCCGGGGCGGCCGACCCGGCGCGATTCGAGTCCACAGCGCCGGAAAGCCGGCGCTGCCCATCCGTTCGCAAGGGAGTCTTTCCATGTCCACGCTACGCAAAACCCTGCTCGCCTCGGCGCTGGCCGCCAGTGCCGCTGCCGTCGTCGCCTGTGGCGGCGGCGGTGCGCAAGCCGCGGCCACCGTGCCCGGCACCAACTACACCGCCGCGCGCGCCTTCCCCACGGCCACGCCGATCAAGCACCTGGTCATCCTATATCAGGAAAACGATTCATTCGATCACTACTTCGGCACCTATCCGAACGCCACCAACCCGCAGGGCGAACCGGCGTTCACCGCCAAGGCCGGCACGCCCACGGTCAACAACCTGGTCAGCGCCAATCTGCTGAGCAACAACCCCAACTTCACCAACACCGCCAACGGCAGCGACGCGGCCAACCCCTACCGGCTTGACCGCACCCAGGCGGCCACGGCTGACCAGAACCACGCCTACACCGCCGAGCAGCAGGCTTACGACAACGGCAAGGCCGACCTGTTTCCCAAGTACACCGGCAAGGGCACCAGCGGCGGCGTCGGCGCGTTCGGCACCAAGGGGCAGGTGATGGGCTACTTCGACGGCAACACCGTCACGGGCCTCTGGAACTACGCGCAGAACTTTGCGATGAGCGACAACGCCTACACCGACACCTATGGCCCGTCGACTCCCGGCGCGCTCGAAGCGGTGGCCGGGCAGACCAACGGCGCGACCTTCCCGGTGACCAGCAAGCAGCCGTTCACCCTTGCGGCCTACAGCTACTACATCGCCGACGGCCAGGGCGGCTACACCGACATCAACGACGTCGATCCGGGCTACGACGTGTGCTCGAGCAAGACCGACCAGATGATGCTCAACGCGCCCAACATCGGCGACCTGCTCAACGCCAAGGGCATTTCCTGGGGCGGGTTCATGGGCGGCTTCAACCTTACCGTGACCAACCCCAACGGCACCACCGGCTGCAAGCGCAGCACCTACTCCAACGTCATCGGTCAGCCCATCACCGACTACATCCAGCACCACAACTGGTTCCAGTACTTCAAGAGCACGGCCAACCCGACGCACGCCCGGCCGAGCTCGACGCTGGCGATCGGCCACACCCTGCAGACCGACGGCAAGACCCCCGACCCGGCTAACCACGAATACGGCCTGCAGGACTTTTTCGCCGCGGTGCAGGCCGGCAACTTCCCGGCGGTGGCCTATCTGAAAGCCCCGGCGTTCGAAGACGGCCACGCCGGCTACTCCAACCCGCTGGACGAGCAGATGTACCTGGCCAAGGTGATCAACTTCCTCGAGCAGCAGCCGCAGTGGAGCAGCACCGCGGTCATCGTCACCTGGGACGATTCCGACGGCTGGTATGACCATGCCTACGCCAACCCCACCAACAGCTCGTTCGACGCGCAGGCCGACCAGCTCAACGGTTCTGGCGTGTGCGGCAGCGGCACGCCGATGAACGGGGTGAACGGCAAGCCGGTCAACGGCCGCTGCGGCCCGGGCACGCGCATTCCCTTCCTGGTGATTTCGCCGTGGGCCAAGACCAACTACGTCAGCACCCAGCGCATCAGCCAGGCGTCCATCGTGCGCTTCATCGAAGACAACTGGCTGGGCGGCCAGCGTCTGGGCGGCGGCTCGTTCGACGCCACCGCGGGTTCGCTGATGGACCTGTTCGACTTCAGCGGCCCGCAGGGCAAAGCGCCCAAGGTGTGGATCGACCCCAACACCGGTCTGGTGGTCAGCCAGCCGCCGGCCGGCAGCACCTCGCCGACCTTCACGACCCCGGCGAACAGCAACGTCTCCGCGTCGTGACATGGCCGCGCTGCTGAACCCACCGGCAGCGCCCGCCTCGCCGGCCCGCACCCCGCGGCGCCGGCGCGGGCGTTGGCTGGGCACGGGCGCCGCGGCATTGCTCGCGGTCACTCTCGGTGGCTTCGCCTGGGGCATGCACCAGCAGCCGTCGATCCCGCCGATAGCCTGGCTGCTGCATCCGGTCGACAGCTTCACCTACGCGCTGGGCGGCAATCCGCACCCCGTGGCGCTGCACCTGCCGCAGAATGCGCCGCTGTCAGCCGTGGCGCAACTGGGCAAGCAATTGTTTTTCGACCCCGCGTTGTCGGCCTCAGGCAAGCTGTCTTGCGCGTCGTGTCACGACCCCGCAACCGGCTACGGCCCACCGCCGGGCAGCGGCCCGGTGATGCTCGGCGGCCCTGCGCTGCAAACCGCTGGGTTTCGCCCGCCGCCGTCGCTGGCCTACCTTTACCGGCAGCAGAACTTTTCCATCGGCCCGGACAACGACACCAACGAAAACTCCAACCTGACGCAGCTCATCGAAGCCGCGCAGGGCGCCGCACGCGCCACCAAAACCGCCGCCAGCACCGCGCAGACCGCGCAGAACCTGGTGCCGCAGGGCGGTCTGTTCTGGGACGGCCGCGCCAACACCTTGCAGCAACAGGCCGCCGGCCCCTTGTTCAACCCGGTGGAAATGGACGCCGGCACGCCCGAGCGCGTCGCCGAGATCATCGCGAAGCAGCCGTACGCCAAGGACTTCGTGCAACTCTTCGGCCCCAATGTGTTCGACGACCCCAGGCAGGTCACGGCCGAAGCCTTGTTCGCGATCGCCCGCTATGAAGTCGAAGACCTGAGCTTTCATGCCTTCAGCAGCAAGTTCGACGCCTGGCTGCAGGGCAAGGCGCGGCTGACCCCGCAGCAAATGCGCGGCTACCTGGCGTTCAACGATGTGAACAAGGGCGACTGCGCCGCCTGCCACCTCGACCGGCCGACCAGGGATGGACTGCCGCCGCTGTTCACCGACACTCAGTACGAGGCGCTGGGCGTGCCGCGCAACCCGCACATCCCGGCCAATGCCGACCCGCGTTACTTCGACCTCGGCCTGTGCGGCCCCTTCCGCACCGACCTCAAGGGCCAGACGCAATACTGCGGCATGTTCCTGACCCCGACGCTGCGCAACGTCGCGCAGCGCCCGGTGTTTTTCCACAACGGGGTCTACCACTCGCTGCAACAGGTGCTGGATTTCTACGACTTCCGCGACGTGCAGCCTGGCAAGGTCTATCCCACCGTCGATGGTCGGGTGCAGAAGTTCAACGACCTGCCCGCCGCGTATCGCGGCAATGTGGACGTGACCGACCCGCCGTTCAACCGCAAGCCGGGAGAAAAACCAGCGATGAGTGCGCAGGACATGCGCGACATCATCGCCTTCCTCAGGACGCTGAACGACGGCTGGAAGTCCGCTGCGAGAAGTTGACCGGCGCGGCTTACTTCACCGACGCCAGCTTTTTCTCGACTTCTTCCTTGGGCAGCGCGCCTTCGATGCGGCTGCCGTCCATGAAAATGAGCGTGGGCGTGGCCGGGATGTGCAGCTTCTGCGCCAGCGCGATATTGGCCTTGAGCGGGTCGGTGCAGCTGGCCGCTGCGGCGGGCGGCTCGGTCTGGTCGATCATCCACGCTTCCCAGGCCTTGCTGCGGTTGGGCGCGCACCAGATCTTGCGCGCCTGGCCCATCGACTCGGGGCGGATGATGGGGATGAGGAACACATGCAGGGTCACGTTGCCCATTTCCCGCAGCGTGGCCTCCATTTTGTGGCAGTAGGGGCAGTAGGGGTCTTCGAAAATCGCAATCTGCCGCTCGCCCTTGCCATAAACCACCTTGAACGAATCCTTGAACGGCAGGGTTTTCCAGTCCACCCGGCGCAGTTCTTCCAGGCGCTTTTGCGTGACGTTGGTGCCGGTCTTGGTGTCGAAAATCTCGCCGGCGATCAGAAAGCTCGCGCTGGCGTCGGTGTAGAAAATCTTGCCGTCGAAGTCCACCTCGTACAGCCCGCCGTAAGGCGTCTTGATGATCTGCGAACTGGCCGGCAGCCCCGGCATGGCCTTGGTCAGCGCGGCGCGCACCTGCGCAATCGTCGGTTCGGCAGCCTGGGCGGAAACGAGCGCCGGCGCAGCGAGTGCGCAGGCGGCGAGGACGACGGCGCGCAGCAGCGAGCGCACGCGGGCGATAGGGGTGAGGTTCATGGGCGGAAGCAGTGGGGCGATGTAGGGGGCGCGGGGTGTCGGACAGCCGCGCGAACGGTGCCGCAGTCTGTGGGCGGCCGGATGAGGAGCGGCGGGGCGGTCGAGCGCAGAGCTGGCGGAGCGGGGCAGCCGCGCAGCCCGCGGTCACCCTTTGATTTTCAAGTCAGATACGGAAGGCCCGAAGCATAACGGGCGAGCCATCGCTTCACGGGCGGCAGGGCATTGACCCCGCGCAGCCCCAGCGCGCGCAGCGGCGCCGGCAGCGGCCACTCGCCGGCGTACAGCCGCGCCAGCGCGTCGGTGGCGGTGGCGAAGGCCGCGACCTGTTCGGCCCGCGCCC
>CAYMDM010000048.1:0-20804 GCA_964389235.1 uncultured Burkholderiaceae bacterium | reverse complement strand
TAATGGAATCCAGATGAATCTGACCCTCACAGGCCAGTGAGGTGATCAGGACGAAACATCGATCATCACCCGCGCGAACTTGCGTTTGCCCACCTGCAGCACCACGGTGCCAGCGCCCAGCTTGAGGGCGCGGTCTTCGGCCACCGTACCGTCGATGCGCACCCCGCGCTGCTCGATCATGCGCACGCCTTCGGCGGTGGAGGGCACCAGCCCGGCCTGCTTCAGCGCCTGCGGCAGCGCCAGCCCGCCCTCCGGCAGGGTGAGCCGCACTTCAGGAATGTCGTCGGGGATGCCGCCGCTGGCGCGCAGCGCAAAGTCGGCTTCGGCGGCGTCGGCCGCGGCGGCGGAGTGAAAGCGGGTGACGATCTCGCGCGCCAGCAGCACCTTGGCGTCCTTGGGGTTGCGCCCGGCGGCGACTTCGGCCCTGAGCCGTTCGATCTCGGCCAGGGGGCGGAACGACAGCAGCTCGTAATAGCGCCACATCAGCGTGTCGCTGATCGACAGCAGCTTGGCGAACATGGTTGCCGGCGGCTCCTGGATGCCGATGTAATTGCCCTTGGACTTGGACATTTTTTCCACCCCATCCAGCCCTTCGAGCAGCGGCATGGTGAGGATGCACTGCGGCTCCTGGCCGTATTCGCGCTGCAGCTCGCGGCCGACCAGCAAGTTGAACTTCTGGTCGGTGCCACCGAGCTCCAAGTCGCTTTTCAGCGCCACCGAGTCGTAGCCCTGCATCAGCGGGTAGAGCAGCTCGTGCATCGCAATCGGCACGCCCTCCTTGAAGCGTTTGGTGAAGTCGTCGCGCTCGAGCAGCTGCGCCAGGGTGTATTTGGCCGCCAGGCGAATCATGCCGTCGGCGCCCAGCGGCTCGCTCCATTCGGAGTTGTAGCGAATCTCGGTGCGCGCGGGGTCGAGCACCAGGCTGGCCTGCGCGTAATACGTTTGCGCGTTGGTCTGGATCTGCTCGACGGTCAGCGGCGGCCGGGTGGTGTTGCGCCCGGACGGGTCGCCGATGCGCGAGGTGAAGTCGCCGATCAGAAAAATGACGGTGTGGCCCAGATCTTGCAACTGCCGCAGCTTGTTGAGCACCACGGTGTGGCCGATGTGGATGTCGGGTGCGGTGGGGTCGAGGCCGAGTTTGATGCGCAGCGGCTGCCCGGTCTGGTGACTGCGCTGCAGCTTGGCGATCCAGTCCGCCTCCACCAGCAGTTCGCTGCAGCCGCGCTTGGTGATCGCCAGCGCCTCGCGCACGGCATCGGGCAGCGCAGCCGGGGCGGGGGCGGAGTTTGAGTCGTTCATAGGGGGATTTGGCGGGGGCCGCCCGCGGGCGCTGATAGACTGCGGCGCTCGTTGGCTCCCCGCCAGTCTGGCCGGGCCCGAGCGAAGACGGCAGTGTATTCGCTCACCCGGGTGTCATGACGGTCTGGTGCCGAGCGCTGGCTCGGTTGGGAGTGGTCGGCAAACGGCGGCGTCGAGCCGCGTCGGTCTGCCGGCTTGTGTTGAACCTGGCGCTGCCCGCTTGAGCGGCGCCGCATTCCAGTCTGGATTCGGCGCCCGCCGGCGCAGGACTCCCGCGGACGAGGAGTGGGCATGGTTTTGAATGTCTGGACGCAGCGCGTCCGTGAAATACTGAGCCAGTGGGTTGACTGGGCGCACCGCCATCACAAGCCGGTGTTCGCCGGCGTGGGCGGCGCGCTGGCCGTCAGCAGCGCTGCGGCGTTTGCATTGGCGTACGAGGGGCCGGTCGCGCAGTTGCCGCAGGCCAGCTGGGTGAGCCAGTCGCTGGCGGTCGATGCCGCGGCGCAGACCCGCCAGCTCGAAGACGCCGACACCGCGCTCTACACCACCGCGCATGTGCGCAGCAACGACACGGTCGAATCGCTGCTGCGCCGGCTGCAGGTGACCGACCCGCAGCAATTGCGCGAGCTCTCGGCGCGCGCCGATCTGCGCCAGCTGGTCGCCGGCGATCCGGGGCGGGTGGTCAGCGCCCGGGTGTCCAGTCTCGGCGAGCTGCTGCAATTGCAGGGCCGGCTGCCGGGGCTGGAGCCGGTGGCGGGCGGCGACGGTGAGCGGCGCTGGCGGGAGCTGCAGGTACGCGCCACCGACAGCGGCTTCGACGTGAAGGTGAGCACCCAGGTGGTGCACCCCGAGCTGCGCATGGCGGCCGGCACGGTGCGCTCGACCTTCTACGCCGCGGCCGACGCTGCGCACATGCCCGGCTCGGTGTCGCAGCAGGTCGTCGATCTGTTCTCGGGCGAGGTGGACTTCCGCCGCAGCCTGCGCCCGGGCGACCAGTTTGCCGCCGTCTACCGCGTCTACACCGTCGACGGCCAGACCGTCGGCATCGGCCGAGTGCTGTCGGCCGAGTTCGACCAGCATGGCGAGGTGCATCGCGCGGTGTGGTTCGGCGCCGGTGGCGACAAAGCGGTGGCGGGCTATTACGCGCCGAATGGCGACAGCCTGCACCGCGCTTTCCTGTTGTCTCCCTTGCCGTATGACCGCATCACGTCCGGCTGGGGCTGGCGTGAAAACCCGGTCATGCACTTCCACGAATTTCACAAGGGCATTGACCTGGCGATTCCGGTCGGCACCCCGGTCAAGACCATTGCCGACGGCAAGGTGGTCTACGCCGGCTGGGGCACTGGTTACGGCAAATATGTCAAGGTCGACCATCCCGGCGGCTTCGCCACGATCTACTCTCACCTGAGCGCGTTCAAGGTGCATGTGGGTGAGCCGGTCAAGCAGGGGCAGGTGGTTGCGCTGTCGGGCAACACCGGCTGGTCCACTGGGCCGCATCTGTATTTCCAGTTTTTTGTCCACGGCACCCCGGTGAACCCGCTGGACATCGCCAAATACTCGCCGCGTGGCACCCCGGTGCCGGCGCATGACCGCGCCGCCTTCGCCGCGGCGACCACGCAGCCGATGCGGCTGCTGGCGCTGTCGGGTGTGGGCAGTAGCGGCGAGGCACTGGCCGATGCCGCCCAGCCCGCCCCGGCCGCCAAGGCGGAGCCGCGGCATGGCTGAGGCGCGCAACCCCATCTCTTCCTCACGGCTGCGCATCGCGCTGGCGCAGGCGCAGATGCTGGCGGCTGACGTGGCCGGCTGGCTGCGTGCGCATCCGCGCCGGGTGGCCGCGGGCATCGGCGGGGCGCTGCTGTTCAGCAGCGCTGGCGCGTGGGCGCTGGTCGAAGTGGCGCCGCCACTGCCGCCGCGCACCCTGCAGTCGGTCGCGGTGGCGATCGACGCCGCCGACCAGACGCAGGCGCTGGCCGAGACCCGCGCCAGCTACGCCACCCAGACCCTGGTGCGTCGGCAGGACACGGTGCAGTCGCTGCTGCGGCGGCTGCGCGTGAGCGACCCCGAGGCGATCAAGGCCCTGTCGGCCGACCCGCATTTGCGCGCGGTCATCGCCGCCGGGCCGAGCGACCAGCCAGTACTGGCGCGGATCGACGCGCAGGGCGCGTTGCTGCAACTCGACGCCCTGCTGCCACCGGCCGACAGCGGCTTCGATTCCCTGGTGTGGACGGCGGTGCAGGTGCGTCCGGGCGAGGACGGCGCGTTGCAGGTGCGCACCGCGGAGCGCGTCGCGCAGCGGCAGACCCGGCTGGCGCAGGCCGACATCACCGGCCCGCTGCAGACGGCGCTGACGCAGGCCCAGGTGCCGCGCGCGGTGGCGCGGCAGTTCGAATCGGCGTTCGGCGAGCAGGTCGATCTGCGTCGTGGCCTTCGCCGTGGCGATTCGCTGGCGGTGGTGTGGTCGGTCGATACCCTCGACGGCCGCGAGCTGCGCCCCGGTCGGCTGCTCGCCGCCGAGCTGCGCACCCGCGGGCGCTCGCTGCAGGCGGTGTGGTTCAACCCGCGCGAGGGCAAGGGCGGCTTCTACACCCCGGACGGCCGCGGTCTGGAGCGCACCTGGGCGAGCAGCCCGCTGCCCGGCGCGACCATCACTTCTCCGTTCGGCATGCGGCTGCACCCGGTGACCGGGCGGCGCGAAATGCACGAAGGCGTCGATTACTCCGCGCCAATCGGCACCCCGGTGCCCACGGTGGCCGACGGGCGCGTCGCTTTCGCCGGCTGGAAGAATGGCTACGGCAACGTCATCCGCGTCCAGCATCCGGGCGGGTTCGAGACGGTCTACGCGCACCTGAGCCGCATCGAGGTGCGCGCGGGCCAGAGCGTGCGCGAGGGCGAGGTGATCGCCAAATCCGGCAACACCGGCACGTCCACCGGCGCGCATCTGCACTTCGAATTCCACGCCCGCGGCCGGCTGGTCAACCCGCTGCAGATGGCGCAATACGTGCCGCAGGGCCGCGCCCTCGACGCGGCTGACCGCGCCGCGTTCTTCGCCGCCACCGCCACCGCCCGCACCCAGCTCGCCCGCGCCTTCGGCGACCACGGCGTGCAGTTCGCCCGCGCCGACTGATCTGGCGTTGAGCGAACCAGCCGCCAGCCGCTCGCCCGGGCGCGACCCGGCAGCATCCGCCTCCGAGCCATCGCCCGGCGAGCTTTACGTCGGGCTGATGTCGGGCACGTCCCTGGACGGCATCGACGCGGTGCTCGTTCGCCTGCCAGCGACTGAGCTGGCCGCCGGCAGGCTGCAGGTGCTCGCGCATGCCGCGCAGCCGTTCCCGCCGGCGCTGCGCTACGCTCTGCTGGCGCTGAACACCCCCGGCGCCGACGAAATCGACCATGCCGCCCGCGCCGCAATCGAACACGCCGAACTCAGCGCCGCCGCGGTGCAGTCCGCGCTGGCGCAGGCTGATGTCGCCGCGGTGCAGGTGTGCGCGATCGGCAGCCACGGCCAGACCGTGCGCCACCGCCCCGATCGCGGCTACACCGTTCAGCTGAACGCCCCGGCGCTGCTGGCCGAACGCACCGGCATCGCGGTGGTGGCGGACTTTCGCAGCCGCGACCTCGCCGCCGGCGGGCAGGGCGCGCCGCTGGTGCCGGCCTTCCACCGCGCGCTGTTCGCCCGCCCCGGGCGTGACATCGCGGTGCTCAACCTCGGCGGCTTTGCCAACCTCAGCCTGCTGTTTGGCGACGGCCGGATGCTGGGGTTTGACACCGGCCCGGCCAATGCCCTGCTCGACGCCTGGGCCGCGCAGCACCTGGGCGAGCCGTTCGACCGCGACGGCGCGTTTGCCGCCAGCGGCCGGGTCGATGCCGCGCTGCTGGCGGCACTGCTGGCCGACCCGTATTTCCGCCAGCCGCCGCCCAAGAGCACTGGCCGCGACCATTTCAACCTCGACTGGCTGGCACGGCATCTGGCCGCGCAGCCGGCGATTGCCCCGGTCGACGTGCAGGCCACCCTGGCCGAACTCACCGCGCACAGCGTCGCCGACGCGCTGCGCCAGCACCAGCCGGCGGTGGAGGAAGTGATCGTCTGTGGCGGCGGGGCGAACAACCGCGATCTGCTCGCACGGCTGACCGCGCTGCTGCCGGCCGCGCGCTGGCGTCGCAGCGACGACCACGGCCTGCCGGCACAGCAGGTCGAGGCCGCGGCGTTTGCCTGGCTGGCGCAGCAGGCGCTGCACGGCCGGCCCGGCAATCTGCCGGCGGTCACCGGCGCGCGTGGGCCGCGGGTGCTCGGGGCGATTTATCCGGCTTGAACGTCAACCGCGGTGCGCGGCGAGGAAGCCGCTGCCGCCGCACGTCTAAGAGCTCAGCCGTGCCGGCTGCAGCAATCGGCGGCACCGCCGCCGCTGCGTTGCGCCTGCACCGGTGGGCAAGGCACGCTGCCGTAGGAGCAGAACACGCAGCAATCGCCCGCGCGTGGGCGCAGCAGCGCGTGGCAACCCGGGCACTCGTAAAACCACTGGCAGGCATCGACCGGCATGGTCAGACGCTGCGCGTGGCCGCAGTGCGGGCAGGTGATCGTGGAGTCGAGAATGAGGGCGCTCATCGTCGCGCCAAGGGGAGTGGCCGAAAGCGGCGGCGCGACACGCCGCCGCGCAGCGCTCAGACCGAGAACGACGACCCGCAGCCGCAGGTGGTGGTCGCGTTCGGGTTTTTGATCACGAACTGCGCGCCTTCGAGCCCTTCCTTGTAGTCGATCTCGGCGCCGACCAGGTATTGCAGGCTCATTGCGTCGATCAGCAGCGTGACTCCGTTCTTGACCATCTGGGTGTCGTCGTCGTTGATGACTTCGTCGAAGGTGAAGCCGTACTGAAACCCCGAGCAGCCGCCGCCCTGCACGAACACCCGCAGCTTGAGGTCGGGGTTGCCTTCCTCGTCGATCAGCTCCTTCACCTTGGCCGCGGCGCTGTCGGTGAACAGAATCGGCGCGGGCATGGCGTCGGCGGGGGTGGGAATGGCTTGGGCGGCTGCGCTCATGGCGATCTCCTTCAGTCGGAAACCAGATTTTAGGCCGCCGTCTCAGCCCTGCGCCGGCTGCGGCTTTGGCGGTTCGGGCAGAGTGCTCAGGGCAGCAGCGCGATGTCCTCCAGCCCGGTGGTCTCGGGCAGGCCGAACATCACGTTGAGGTTCTGCACCGCCTGCCCCGCGGCGCCCTTGGTCAGGTTGTCCTGCACCACCAGGATCAGCGCGGTGTCCGGCCTTGGCTTGTGCACGGCCACGCGCAGCAGGTTCGCTCCGCGCACCGACCGCGTTTCGGGGGTGCTGCCCGGCGGCAGCACGTCGACGAAGGGCTCGCCGGCATACGCCTGCGCGTACAGCGCCTGCAGATCGACGTCCTGCCCCTGCGGGGTCAGCCGGGCATAGAGGGTGGAGTGCATGCCGCGGATCATCGGTGCCAGGTGCGGAACGAACAGGCAGTCGACCGCGTCGCTGCCGGCGATGCGCCGCAGCTGTTCGTTGATTTCCGGGCCGTGGCGGTGACCTTTGACGCCGTAGGCCTTGAAGTTGTCGGCCGCTTCGGCAAACAGATACGGCACTTCGGCCTTGCGCCCCGCGCCCGACACGCCAGACGCGCAGTGCGCGACCAGATGCTGCGCATCGGCCAGCCCGGGCTGGCGCAGCAGCGGGGCGAAGCCGATCTGCACCGTGGTCGGGTAGCAGCCGGGGTTGGCGACGATGCGCGCGCCCGCGACCGCCGCGCGGTTGAGTTCGGGCAGGCCGTAGACGGCTTCGCGCAACAGATCGGGGCAGGCGTGTTCCATGCCGTACCACTGCGCAAACTCGGCCGGATTCTGCAGCCGGAAGTCCGCTGCCAGGTCGATGAGGCGCACCCCGGCAGCGAGAAGCTTGCGCGCCTGCGCCATCGCCACGCCGTGCGGGGTCGCGAAAAACACCGCGTCGCAGCGTTCCAGCGGCGCATCTTCGGGTGTGGTGAAGGCCAGATCGACCCGCCCGCGCAGGCTGGGATAGAGGTCGGCCACCGGCAGCCCGGCCTCCTTGCGTGAGGTGATCGCCACCAGTTCGGCCGCGGGGTGGCGGGCGAGCAGCCGCAGCAGTTCGACCCCGGTGTAGCCGGTGCCGCCGACGATTCCGATTCGCAAGGTGCGCATGGGCAGGGTTCTCCTTCGAAGCGTGCAGTTTATGCGGCCGGGGTGACGCGCATCGGCGCGGCGGCGGGGAATTGCCCCGGACGGCCGCAGCTTTGCGACAATACGCGGTTCTCCGACCCCGGCGCGCCGCCGGGATCCGACGCACCGGCCGTGCGGGGCGCAGCGACGAGCGCTGCCGCGCGCGCGCCGACTTCAGGGACATTTCGATGGACTTCATTTCCTTAGCCCATGCCCAGGGCGCCGCTCCAGCCGCGGCCGGCCCCGAATCGACGCTGATGAGCCTGCTGCCCATCATCGTCATGTTCGTCATCCTCTACTTTGTCATGCTGCGGCCGCAGATGAAAAAGCAGAAAGAGCTGCGGGCGATGATCGCCGCGCTCGGCAAGGGCGACGAAGTCGTGACCACCGGCGGACTGGTCGGCAAGGTCACCAAGGTCGGCGAAAACTACCTGTCGCTGGAAATCGCGCCCAACACCGAAGTGCAGGTGCAGCGCAACGCGGTGACCATGGTGCTGCCCAAGGGCACGATGAAATCCAACGCCGCCTGATGCGGCCAGCGGCCCGCTGCCTCTTGCCGTTTGTGTCATGCCGCGGCGGGGCAGCGGCGCCGGGCCGGCAGCGCCGGCCGAACCTGCGGGCGCGACGGTGCCCGCATCGAGGTGAACGATGAATCGATACGCGTGGTGGAAATACCTCATCATGGCCGTGGTGCTGGCCATCGGTGTGGTGTATGCCCTTCCCAACCTCTATGGCGAGTCGCCGGCGGTGCAGATCTCCAGCACCGGCGGGGCCAAGCTGGACACCGCGCTGATGGCGCAAGGCGAGCAGGTGCTCGACGCCGCCGGGCTCAAGCCGGAAAGCGCCGATTTCAACGGCACCACCATCAACTACCGCTTTGCCAACACCGCCGTGCAGCTCAAGGCGCGTGATGTGCTGGCCAAGGCGCTCAACCCCGACCCGAACAACCCGCAGTATGTGGTTGCGGTCAACCTGCTGTCGCGCTCGCCGGCCTGGCTGACCGCGCTGAACGCGCACCCGATGTACCTCGGCCTGGATCTGCGCGGCGGGGTGCACTTTCTGCTGCAGGTGGACATGAAGGCTGCGGTGGACAAAAAGCTCGACTCCATCGCCGGTGAGCTGCGCAGCACCCTGCGCGACAAGGACGCGCGCTACACCAAGCTGGAGCGCCAGGGCGAGAGCATCGTCGGGGTGTTCGTCGACCCCGCGGCGCGCAAGCAGGCGCTCGATCTGATTGCCAGCCAGTACCCCGATCTGCAGTTGGCGCCGCAGCCGCCCGAGGGGCCGGACAGCTTTGCCGCCAGCCTGGTTCCGGCAGCGGTGAGCAAGGTCGAGGACTACGCGCTGCAGCAGAACATCACCACCCTGCACAACCGTATCAATGAGCTGGGCGTGGCCGAGCCCATCATCCAGCAGCAGGGCCGTGACCGCGTGGTGGTCGAGCTGCCGGGCATTCAGGACGTGGCGCGCGCCAAGGACATTCTCGGCCGCACCGCGACGCTGGAAGTGCGCATGGTCGACGACAGCCCCGCGGCGCTGGCGGCCATCGCCGGGCAGGGGCCGCTGCCCCCGGGCGATCAGATCTTCCCCAGCCGCGACGGCGGCAAGATCGCCGTCAAGCGCGACGTGCTGCTCACCGGTGACAACCTCACCGACGCCCAGCCCGGCTTCGATCAGCAGACCAACGAACCGGCGGTGTTCCTCACGCTGGACAGCAAGGGCGCGCGCATTTTCCAGCAGGTCACGCGCGACAACGTCGGCAAGCGCATGGCGATGATTCTGTTCGACCGCAACCGCGGCGAAGTGGTCACCGCGCCGGTGATCCGCAGCGAAATCGCCGGCGGCCGGGTGCAGATTTCCGGCCACATGAACGTGCAGCAGGCCAACGACACCGCGCTGCTGCTGCGCGCCGGCGCGCTGGCCGCGCCGATGACCATCATCGAGGAGCGCACCGTCGGCCCCAGCCTGGGGCAGCAGAACATCCGCCAGGGCTTCCATTCCGTCACCTGGGGCTTTGTCGCGATCGTCGTGTTCATGACGATCTACTACATGTTCTTCGGCCTGGTGTCGTCGATTGCGCTGGCGGTCAACCTGGTGCTGCTGGTGGCGGTGCTGTCGATGCTGCAGGCCACGCTGACCCTGCCGGGCATTGCCGCAATGGCGCTGGCGCTGGGCATGGCGATCGACTCCAACGTGCTGATCAACGAGCGCATCCGCGAGGAACTGCGCAGCGGCGCCACGCCGCAGAACGCGATCTTTCACGGCTACGAACGCGCCTGGGCGACGATCTTCGACTCCAACGTCACGACTCTGATCGCCGGCGTGGCGCTGCTGATCTTCGGCTCGGGCGCGGTGCGCGGCTTTGCCGTGGTGCACGTGCTGGGCATCCTCACCTCGATGTTCTCGGCGGTGTTCTTCTCCCGCGGCATCATCAACCTCTGGTACGGCCGCCGCCGCCGGCTGCACAGCATTTCCATCGGTCAGGTGTGGAAACCCGCGCCCGAGGCCGCTGCGCTGCCCGCGGCCTCCGCTGCGGCAGCGTCTGCCGCGACCGCCACGCCAACCGCCGCAGCAGGCAAGAAGCCGGCCGCGGCTGCCACCGGCAAGCCGCGTAGCAAGCCGGTGCGGCGCAGCTCCTGACCCTCACGCCCTTCACTGACGGACATTCGACATGGAATTTTTCCGCATCAAGCGCGACATCCCCTTCATGCGCTGGGCGCTGGGGTTCAACGTGGTGTCGGTGCTGCTGTTCGTGGCCGCGGTGGCGCTGCTGGCGCTGCGCGGGCTGAACCTGTCGATCGAATTCACCGGCGGCACGGTGATGGAAGTCGGCTACATCCAGCCCGCCAACATCGACGCCGTGCGGGCGACCCTGCAGCGGCTGGGCTATGCCGACGCACAGGTGCAGGCCTACGGCAACGCCAACGATCTGGTCATCCGCCTGCCGCTGCACAAGGGCGAGACCAGCGCCGAGCAGAGCACCAAGGTCATGGCCGGGCTGTCGGCGGCCGAGCCCGGGGTGCAGCTGCGTCGCACCGAATTCGTCGGCCCGCAGGTCGGTTCGGAGCTCGCCAGCGACGGCCTGAAGGCGCTGGCGCTGGTGATTTTCGGCATCATGGCCTATCTGGCCGTGCGCTTCGAGTGGAAGTTTTCGGTTGCGGCGATTCTGGCCAACCTGCACGACGTGATCATCGTGCTGGGCTTTTTCGCGCTGTTCCAGTGGGAGTTCTCGCTGCCGGTGCTCGCCGCGGTGCTGGCCGTGCTCGGCTACTCGGTCAACGAATCGGTGGTGATTTTCGACCGGGTGCGCGAGAACTTCCGCAAATACCGCAAATACAGCACCGTTCAAGTGATCGACAGTGCGATCACCGGCACGATCAGCCGCACCGTGATCACCCATGGCTCGACCCTGGCCATGGCGTTTTCGATGTTCTTTTTCGGCGGCCCGGCGCTGCACTACTTTGCGCTGGCGCTGATCATCGGTATTTCGATGAGCATCTACAGCTCGGTGTTCGTCGCCGCGGCGATTGCCCGCTGGCTCGGGGTCAAGCGCGAGGATCTGATCAAACCCGGCGGCAACAAACCCAGCGACCGCTCCGACCCCAACGCCGGCGCGGTGGTGTGATGGACTGAACAAGCGCCGCCACGGCAACGCCTGCGCGATCATGCAGAAAAGAAAAAGGCCCGGGACACCGGGCCTTTTGTCTTGGTGGCCGTGCGTTCAGTTGAAGTTGAAGCTCGCGCTGGTTCCGTTGACTTGGTTGTACGCAGCGGTGTAGTCAGCCGACACGGTCGCCAGATTGGTCCAGTTCAGCAGATTGGCGCCGTAGGGGTCGTCGGTGTTGCTGCCGGTGGGTTTCATCGTCGCCAGATACTGCTCGACCCCGAGCATGGCCTTGCCATACGCCCCACCGTAGCTGCCGGCGCCCGGCACGGCGTTGGCGAGCTGGTTGGGGTCAGTCGCGTTGATGCCCAGTTGCTGCGCGACGTTGAGCAGATTGCTCTGATACGCCGCGTAGGTGAAGCCGGTGGTCGGCCCGGAGCGGGCGACGGCAAAGGTCGTCAGCGGGGTGACGTTGGTGGTCACGGTGCCGCCGCCGCCGACGCTGACCACCGCCTGCAGCGTGGTTCCGCTGGCGATGAAGGCGTTGCTCGCATTGGCGGCGAGGCCAAGGTTGGTCGAGGTCAGCGGGTTGAGCAGATAGCTGTTGCCGTTGAAGGTGTAGCTGCCGGTGTTGGGCGTGACCCCGGTGTTGGCGCTGGCCTGGATCAGGATCGGGCCGTAGTAGCCGTTGAGCAGGTTGAAGCTGAAACTACCGTCGGCCGCCGTGGTGGTGCAGGCCGCGAGGGTGTTGTTGTAGCCGTAGGGCGTGGCCGCGGTGTTGATGGTGTAGGCCGCGCCGCCGCTGACAAAGGCGTAGCTGCACACCGTCGCCCCGGCGACCGGGCCGCCGGAGGTGTCGCCGCTTTGCTGCGGGCCCGTGAGCACGCGGCCGTTGACGATGGAGCCCTGGTATTGCGAGCCGGTGCCGCCGCCGCAGGCGGCCAGCAGCAGGCTGGAGAGCAGGGACAGGGCCAGGGCGGGACGCAGACGCGATGCGGACATGGGGTTTCGGGGAAGTGTCGGGAAAAAGGCCAGGGCGGGACGGGGCTGCGGACGGGGCGGCCGCCGGCGCGCCAGCGACGCGGCGATCAATGCACCACGCGATCCTCGGATTCGACGAACAGTTCGTCGAGAACCAGCGCATCGGGCTCTTCGTCGAGCCGCCAGAACACCATCAGCACAATGGTCTTGAGGTCGTCCAGCGGCAGCGGCTGCTGCCCGGTGGCCAGCGCGCGCTCGATCACCAGCTCGCGCAGATGCGGCTTGAGCACGCCGGCGGTTTCGAGAAAGTTGAGATAGCCGATCGCCTCCACGCCGAGGCAGTCCACTTCGCTCGCCGAGTACAGCCGGATCGAGCCGGACTGCGGCGCGCGGTGCGCCTGCAGACCGCTGACCGCGTCGTCCAGGCCGCGCAGCCAGTTCAGCGCTTCGTCGATTTCTTCTTCCTCGAAGCCGGCGGCGCTGAGCTTCCGCGACAGCTGCCCGAATTCGGGGCAGGCCTGCGGGTGCCAGTAGGACTCGTAAAGATAGATCAGCACATCGAACATGCGCTGCATTCTATGCAGACGGCATGACCGCCCCCCGCTGCCGGGTTTGGCCAACCTGACCGTGCGATGGCGGGTTCGTTCACCCCTGCTTAGCCGCGGGCGATGCGCTGAAAGCGCCCGCCGGGCAGGCGGGCGACCGCGCCCTGCAGCTCCAGATTGAGCAGACGCGCACCCAGGCGGTCGGCCGGCCAGCCGGTGCGGGCGGCGAGTTCGTCGAAGCTGCGCACATCGAAGCCCAGCGCGCGCAGCACGTCATCCTCAGCGTCCTCGGTCGCCGCCGGCGGCTCAGCAGGGCTTTCGGCATCAGCGGTCGGCGCGGGGCGCGGCGCTGCTGGGGCCGGGTCATTCCAGCCAAATTCTTCGAGCACGTCGCCGGCGGTTTCGACCAGCTTGGCACCCTCGCGGATCAGGCGATGGCAGCCGTGCGCCAGCGGGTTGTGGATCGAGCCGGGTAGCGCGAACACCTCGCGCCCCTGCTCGCCGGCCAGCCGGGCGGTGATCAGCGAGCCCGAATGCACCGCCGCTTCGACCACCAGCACCCCGCTGCTCAAACCGCTGATCAGGCGGTTGCGGCGCGGAAAATTGCCACGCGCCGGCGCGGTGCCGAGCGGAAACTCCGACAGCAGCAGGCCCTGCGCGGCGATGCGATGCGCCAGGTCGCGGTGCCGTGCCGGGTAGACGCGGTCGCAGCCGGTGCCCAGCACGGCGATGGTCGACCCGGCCCGCGCGTCGGCTTCGAGCGCGTCGAGCGCGCCCTCGTGGCTGGCGGCGTCGATGCCCAGCGCAAACCCGGAGACGATGCACACCCCGGCGGCGCTGAATGCGCGGGCGAAGGCGCGGGCGTCGCGCTCGCCCTGCGCGGTCGGGTTGCGCGCGCCGACGATGGCCAGCTTGCGCGGCGCGGCCAGCAGGTCGATGCGGCCGGCGGCATAGAGCAGTGGCGGCGGGTCGGCGGTGGACAGCAGCGCCGCCGGGTAGTCGGGCTCGCCCAGCGCGATGCAGGCGCGGCGCGGCTCGGCCAGCCACTCCAGGGTGCGGTCGATCAGCGATTGCGTGTCCGCGTCCGGCTCACGCGACAGCGCTGCGGCTGCCGCTTCGCCGGCCACGCGGCGCAGGTTCGCATACCCTGCAGCGAGCACCTGCTGCGGCGGGCCGAAGGCTTCGAGCAATTGCCGCGCGGTGATCGACCCAACGCCCGGAGCGGCCAGCAGCCGCAGCCAGGCAGCCAGTTCGGCGGGGTCGGACGGGCCGGGCATGCGGCGGTGCGGCCGGGCAGGCGCGCAAGCGGCGCCTGCCGCTTGGGCTTACTGCGGCGGCGGGCCGAAGCCGTCGGCGACGACCACCGGCTCGCTGGCCTCGAGAATCAGCGCGTAGGACACGTGATGGAAGGTGCGGAACACCATCATCAGCCCGATGCGCCGCGGCGGCAGTTCGATTTCCGGCTTGCTCTCGACGGTGGTGTCGCGCACCTTGCGCGGCGCCTGGTAGATCGCCAGCACGTCGCCGCGCTCCAGCCCGTCGCTGGCACCGCGGTTGAGCGCAACCACGTTGTTCTTCGCCGCCAGATTGCCTTCGCCGTAGATCGCGGCGACTTCACCGCGGATGTCGCCCGCCGGCGCCTTGGGCGTGTAGTTCAGGTATTCGCGCGGGGCTTCGGCCACCAACCGATCGCCGAGGGTGACTTCGCGCTGAATGCCGTCGATGCGGAACACCGACACCGCGTCGGGCCCGCTGGGCGGCTGCTCCAGGCTGGCCACGCCGAGATATTCGGCCTGGTAGGCGATGATCTTGCCGGTCTGCGGGTCTTTCAGCGGCTTGGCCGGGCGGTAGAGCTGGAAGCGCTCATGGCCGTCGAGGTTGCCGCGCACGTACACCCGGGTGCTGGGCGAGGCCATGGTGTGCCCCTCGGGCAGCGCGACGATGCGTGGCGAGGCGTCGAGGGTTTCGGGTTCGACGATCAGCGGCTGGGTGAGGAAAGGCTCGATCAGCCCCGGGTTGAGGGTCGGGATACCCGGCGGCGGCAGCTGGCTCGAACGCACCTGCGGCTTGAGCACCTCGGTCGGGATGCCGGCTTCGCCCTGCGGGGTGCCCAGGGTCAGGCGTGCGCGCCCGCCCGAGGTGTCCAGGTACAGCACCTGCCCGGGGAAAATCCAGTGCGGGTTGCGGATCTGCGCCAGGTTCATGCCCCACAGCTTGGGCCAGTCCCAGGGCTTGCGCAGATACATGCCGGAAATGCCCCACAGGGTGTCCCCGCGCTTGACGGTGTAGCGGCTGGGCGCGCCTGGGGCGAGTTCGCTCAGCGGCACCCCGGTCTGCGCCGTCGCCTCGGCCTGGGCGCGCGCGGCCGGGGGCACGGGATAGTTGGGCAGGCCGTGCAGCGAGGGCGCCGTGTCCGCCGGGCCTGCGGCCCAGGCCGGCGCAAGGCTGGCGGCAGCCAGCGCCAGCGCGGCGGCGGTGCGGTGCAGAGAGATGTCCTTGATCGACATGGCGCTCGTCCCCAGATGGTGGCGGCAGGCCGCAGCGGCTGCCGTGTTGAATCTGCCCCCCCGTGGACGACAGCGCATCCGGGGCGATCGGTTTCTTGGCCGGCGGGGCCCAGGGGCGGCGCGCTCCCCTGCGGCCGCCGGCCCGACCTTGGAAGAATGTGAACATTGTGCCCGCAAGCCCTTGTTGCGGCAATCGAATCGGCGCTGGACAGCGGCGCGCAGTTGTGCAAATGTTGCGCCCTGTGCCCGGCTCGGGCGGCGCGCCGGGCCGGTTGATGCCGCGAGCGCCGTAGGGATTTCCAATGGATGCGCCGGATCTGATGCGCGCCGTCTAAAATTGAACCATGAGCAAGCTGACCATCCTCCAGTACCCCGATCCGCGGCTGCACAAGGTCGCCAAGACCATTGATGTGGTCGACGACCGTATCCGCCAGATCGCCGCGGACATGCTGGAAACCATGTACGCCGCCAACGGCGTCGGCCTGGCCGGCACCCAGGTGGACGTGCACGAGCGCATTCTGGTGATGGACACCTCGGAGGAACGCGACCAGCCGCGGGTGCTGATCAACCCGGAAATCGTCCAGGCCAGCGCCGAATGCAAGGACTGGGAGGAAGGCTGCCTGTCGCTGCCCGGCATCTACGACAAGGTCAGCCGCCCCGACCGCGTGCGGGTGCGCGCGCTGGGTCTGGACGGTCAGCCGTACGAGTTCGACGCCGACGGGCTGGCC
This sequence comes from uncultured Burkholderiaceae bacterium, assembly GCA_964389235.1. Lineage (GTDB taxonomy): Bacteria > Pseudomonadota > Gammaproteobacteria > Burkholderiales > Burkholderiaceae_C > Thiomonas. Next base: position 4,955 of record CAYMDM010000048.1, on the reverse strand, counting down.
GCGGTGTGCGTGCAGCATGAAATGGATCATCTGCTGGGCAAGGTGTTCGTCGATTACCTCTCGCCCCTGAAGCGCAACCGCATCAAGACCAAGATGCTCAAGCGCCAGCGCGAAGCCGCGTGAGCGCTGCCGACGTTTCACCTGCTGCCGCCGCGGCGGCCTCGCCGCTGCGGGTGGCGTTTTCCGGCACGCCGGAATTCGCCGCGCGGGCGCTGCAAGCCATCGTCGCTGCCGGATACCCCGTTCCCTTGGTGCTGACCCAGCCCGACCGCCCGGCCGGCCGCGGCATGAAGCTGCAGGCCAGCGCGGTCAAGCAGGTCGCGCAGCAACACGGCCTGCCGGTGCTGCAGCCGCAGGGGCTGCGGCTGGGCGGGCGACACGCGGCCGACGCGCAGGCGGCGCATGACGCGCTGGCCGTCGCCCGCGCCGACGTGATGGTGGTCGCCGCCTACGGGCTGATCCTGCCACCGTCCGTGCTCGACCTGCCGCGGCTCGGTTGCCTGAACATCCACGCCTCGCTGCTGCCGCGCTGGCGCGGCGCGGCGCCGATCCAGCGAGCGATCGAAGCGGGCGACGCGCAGACCGGCATCACCCTGATGCAGATGGACGCCGGCCTGGACACCGGGCCGATGCTGCTGACGCGCGCGCTGCCGATCACTGCCGACGACACGGCCGCGACCCTGCACGACAAGCTCGCCGACCTCGGCGCGGCGCTGGTCGTCGAGGGCCTGGGGGGGCTGGCGGCTGGCCAGCTGCTGCCGACCCCGCAGCCGCAAGCGGGCGTGACATACGCCGCCAAGATCGACAAGCGCGAGGCGCGGCTGGACTGGTCGCGCCCTGCCGTCGAACTCGAGCGGCGGCTGCGCGCCTTCACCCCGTGGCCGGGCGGGGACTTCACGCTTGCGGACGGCACGGTGATCAAGGTCGGCGCCGCGCAACTCGCCGAAGGCGCCGGGCCGCCGGGCGAAGTGCTGGTCGCCGACCGCGACGGGGTGCTCGTCGCCTGCGGTCAGGGCGCATTGCGGCTGATGCGGCTGCAGCGGCCGAGCGCGGCGATGCAGCCCGCGGCAGCGCTGGTGCAGTCCGGGCTGCTGCGCGCCGGCATGCGGCTGCCGCTGCCGTCCGCGGCCGGATCGGCGGACGATGCCCCACGCTGACTTGAACTTTTGCTTTGCTGCACAATCTAGCGCTCGGTTGTATCCAAACGTATCGGAGTGCCCATGTTCAACATCATGAAAACCGCCATTCTGATGGCCGCGATCACTGCGCTGTTCGTGGTCATCGGCTCCATGCTGGGCGGCAAGCAGGGCATGATCCTCGCCCTGCTGTTCGCGCTGGGCATGAACTTCTTCAGCTACTGGTTCAGCGACAAGATGGTGCTGAAGATGTACAACGCGCAGGAGGTCGACGCCTCCAGCGCGCCGCAGTTTTACGCGATGGTGCAGGAGCTGGCGCAGCGCGCCGGGCTGCCGATGCCGCGCGTTTATCTGATCAACGAAGACGCGCCCAATGCCTTCGCCACCGGCCGCAACCCCGAGCACGCTGCGGTGGCTGCGACCACCGGCATCCTGCGTGTGCTCAGCGCGCGCGAGCTGCGCGGGGTGATGGCGCACGAGCTGGCGCACGTCAAGCATCGCGACATCCTGATTTCCACGATCTCGGCGACCATGGCCGGGGCGATTTCGGCGCTGGCGAACTTTGCGATGTTCTTCGGCGGGCGCGATGAAAACGGCCGTCCGGTCAACCCGATCGCCGGCATCGCCGTCGCGCTGCTGGCGCCGCTGGCCGCCAGCCTGATCCAGATGGCGATTTCGCGCGCCCGCGAATTCGAGGCCGACCGCGGCGGCGCCGAGATTTCCGGCGACCCCGAAGCGCTGGCGATGGCGCTGCGCAAAATCGAGGCCTATGCCAAGGGCACCTACTTCCCGGCGGCCGAAGAGCATCCGGCCACTGCGCAGATGATGATCCTCAACCCGCTGCACGGCGGCGGCATCGCCAAGCTGTTCTCCACCCACCCGCCGACCGAGGAGCGCGTTGCCCGTCTGCTGGAAATGGCGCAGCGCGGCGGCGTGCGGGCGTGGCAGGGGTGAGCAGCCCTCCATCGCCGCATCGCTGAAAAAACGGCCCGCAGTCGCGGGCCGTTTTTCATTTCTCGCAGGCAGCGAGGGCGCTCAGCGCCGCGGTTCGTTGCCGAAGCGCAGACCCTGCAGCGCACTGTCGATGATCACCCCGGCGATGCTGTACAGCAGCGACCCGAGCAGCGCCGCGCCGAAGCTGCGCACATGAAAACCGCTGGACAGCCCCGAGGCGGCATAGAACATCAGCGCATTGATCACAAAGAAAAACAGGCCCAGGGTCAGCACCGTGATCGGCAGGGTGAGGATGAACAGCACCGGGCGTACCAGCGCGTTGAGCAGGCCGATGATCAGCGCGGCCCACATCGCCGCGGCAAAGCCATCGACCGTCACCCCGCTGTAGAGATAGGCCACCGCCAGCAGCGCACACGCCGACAGCAGCCACTTGATCAGCAGGCGGATCATGTCGGCAGGCGGGGCAAAGGTTCGAGCGGGTGCGGCGCGCGACGGGGTGCGCGTCAGTTCGCCGGGCCAGCGTCGGCCAGACGATGCGCGAGCTGCGCGGCCGCGCCGATGTAAGTGGCGGGGGTGAGTTCGAGCAGCCGCGCGCGGGCTTCGGCCGGCAGGTCGAGGCGGCGGATGAAGTCGCGCATCGACTCGGCGGTGATCGCCTTGCCGCGGGTGAGTTCCTTGAGCTGCTCGTAGGGGTTGGGCAGGCCGTGGCGGCGCATCACCGTCTGCACTGCTTCGGCCAGCACCTCCCAGGCGGCGTCCAGGTCTTCGTCCAGCCGCTGCGGGTGCACCAGCAATTTATCCAGCCCGCGCAGCAGCGAGTCCCACGCCAGCACGCTGTGGCCCAGTGCGACGCCCATATTGCGCAGCACCGTCGAGTCGGTGAGGTCGCGCTGGAAGCGCGAAATCGGCAGCTTGTCGCTCAAGTGCCGCAGCAGCGCGTTGGCCACGCCGAGGTTGCCTTCGGCGTTCTCGAAATCGATCGGGTTGACCTTGTGCGGCATGGTCGACGAGCCGATCTCCCCGGCCTTGGTCTTCTGCTTGAAATAGCCCCAGGAGATGTAGCCCCAGATGTCGCGCGACAGGTCGATCAGCACGGTGTTGGCGCGCGCGACAGCGTCGAAAAACTCGGCCATCGCGTCGTGCGGCTCGATCTGGATGGTGTAGGGGTTGAACGTCAGCCCCAGGGACTCGACCACCCGGCGGGCGAACACTTCCCAGTCCACGTCCGGGTAAGCGGCCAGATGCGCGTTGTAGTTGCCGACCGCGCCGTTCATCTTGGCGGTGAGCTTCACCGCGGCGATCGCTGCCATCGCCTTCTGCACCCGCCAGGCGAAATTGGCGAATTCCTTGCCCAGGGTGGTCGGGCTGGCGGTCTGGCCGTGGGTGCGCGAAAGCATCGGCTGCTCGGCCAGCTCACCGGTGAGCTGCAGCAGCCGCGCATGCACCTTGCCCAGCAGCGGCAGCAGCGCCTGCTCGCGCGCGGCCGAGAGCATCAACCCGTGCGCGGTGTTGTTGATGTCTTCCGAGGTGCAGGCGAAGTGGAAAAACTCGGCATGGCGCGCGACGTCCGGCTGCGCCGCTGCCTGCTGCTTGAGCCAGTATTCGACCGCCTTGACGTCGTGGTTGGTCGTGCGCTCGATGGCCTTGATCTGCGCCGCCTGCTCGGCGCCGAAGCCGGCGACCAGCGACTGCAGGAACTCGCGCGCCGCGGCGGGCAGCGACGGGAACTCGGGCAGCCCGAGGTCGGACAGGGCGATGAACCACGCCACCTCCACCTGCACCCGCGCGCGCATCAGCCCGGATTCGGACAGATGCGGCCGCAGCGCGTCGAGCTTGGCGCGGTAGCGGCCGTCCAGCGGCGACAGGGCTTCGAGCGCCGCGGTGTCAAAGGCAGAGCCGGAAACGGGCGTGGAAAGGGGGGTGGAAGCGGGGGCGGGGCTGGCAGTCATGGCCGCATTGTAGGAAGCGCCGACACCGCAAATGCGGCAGCGGCCGCCCGCAGCCCGGTTGATATACTGGTCGCCCATTTTTCGCAGCGCAGCACTGCCGTTTTCGCCATGAAGCTCATCGGCTCCCTGACCAGTCCTTATGTGCGCAAAGTGCGCATCATGCTGGCCGAAAAAAAGATCGAGGCCAAGTGGGAAGAGCAAAGCCCGTGGGTGCCCGACAGCCCCGTGACCCGCGCCAATCCGCTGGGCAAGGTGCCGGTGCTGGTGCTCGACGACGGCGAGGCGTTGTTCGACAGTCGAGTGATCGTCGAATACCTCGACACCCTGACCCCGGTGGGCAAGCTGATCCCTGCCGCCGGGCGCGAGCGCGCCGAGGTGCGCACCTGGGAGGCGCTGGCCGACGGGGTGATGGACGCCGCGGCGACCGCGCGCCTGGAGCAGACCTGGGAAGGGCGCAGCGAGGCGCAGCGCTGCCCGGCGTGGATCGCGCGCCAGCTCGACAAGGTGCACGCCGGCATCAAGGCGATGAGCGCCGGGCTGGGCGACAAGCCGTTCTGCTGCGGCACCCACCTGTCGCTGGCCGACATCGCCGTTGGCGCGGCGCTGGGGTATGTGGCGTTTCGCTTCCCCGACATCGCCTGGCGCGAGCAGTATCCCAACCTGGCCAAGTTGTACGACAAGCTGATGCAGCGGCCGTCGTTCCGCGACACCGCGCCGCCGCAGGGCTGAAACGGGCTGCGGCTGCGGGCTGCGGCGAGTGGCATGGGCTCCGCTTGACACCGGCGCGCGCTCGTCGGTGATGCCGGCCTCTCGGCGCGGCCGTGGCGGACACGCCGGCCGACCGTGGCCGATCGAGTTACCCGCCCGCCTGCGCCGCCTCGGTCACCCAGCGCAGCGCCAGCAGCGCCGCCTGCTG
>CAYMDM010000047.1:0-21337 GCA_964389235.1 uncultured Burkholderiaceae bacterium | reverse complement strand
GCAGCAGCACGGCGGCGCTGGCCCGCGCCGCGCTCGCCGCCCAGCTGCGCCAGGGCAGCGTCGGCCCGGCGGCGGGCAGATCGGGCGCGGCCCAGTCGCTCATCGTTTCACCACACCACCATGCCGGGGGCGTGGATGGGGTGGGTGAGCATCGGCCAGAACACCGGGATGTACACCGCCAGGGTGATCACCAGGGTCAGCACCGTCCAGAAGGTGAGGTGCTCGGCGACGCGCGCGAGCATCGAGTCCTCCGGCCCGGCAATCACCGAAGCGAATGGGATCTCATGTGCGGCACCGGCCGTCTTGCGGCCGAACAGGGTGCCGAAGAACACGATGAAAAAGCACACCGCGCCGATGAACGCGATCACCCCGCCGATGCCGACGATGATCAGCGCCGGATGCACCGCGCCGTAGAGCTGCATGAACTGGTCGTGCGGCAGCGCCGAAATCCACGCGCGGCGCGGCACGCCGTCCAGCCCGGCCCAGTGGCCGGCCAGCGCCCAGGTCATCAGCCCGATGAACCACAGCCACACGCCAGCCAGCGCCAGCTTGCGGCTGAACAGCTTGTGGCCGGTGAGGTGCGGCAGCAGCCAGAAGCTCACGCCCATGAACACCAGCGTTGTCATCGTGCCGACGGTGAGGTGAAAGTGCGCCGGCACCCACAGGGTGTTGTGCACCACGTTGTCGAGCTGCCAGCTGGCGTTGACGATGCCGCCGGCGCCGCCGAACAGAAAGCTCACCAGTGCCAGCACCTGCGCGGCGACCGACGGGTCTTTCCACGGTAGCGCGAACCACCAGCCCATCAGCCCCTTGCCGCCGCGCTGCCGGCCAGCGAATTCCAGACTGAGCGCGACGGTGAATGCGGTGATCAGGCTGGGCACCGCGACCGACAGGGTCAGCGCGGTGACGATGCCCTTGAGCACCGGGGCGATGCCCGGGTCGGTGTATTGGTGGTGCGTGCCCACCGGCACCGAGAACACCAGCAGCAGCAGAAAGGCCAGTCGCGTCAGCGGGTCGGACACCAGCTTGCCGCCGGCCTGCCGCGGCAGCAGCGCGTAGATCGACACATAGCCCGGCATCAGCCAGTAGTAGACGATCGGGTGGCCGGTCCACCAGAACAGGGTGCGGGCGAGCAGCGGGTCGATGGTCTGGGTCAGACCGAGCGACCAGGGGTCGAGCAGAAACACGGCTTCCACCGCGGCGCCGAGCGCGGCCAGCAGCCACATCAGCAAAATCGTCGCGCTCATGAAGGTCACGATGGGTGTGAGCTGCCCCGGGTTGGCGCGCTTCCAGCGCGCGCGCAGGTCGAGCACCACAATCAGCGGCAGCAGGCTGGCCACCACCACCAGGGTCATGCCCAGGTAGAACCACGGGCTGCCCTTGAGAGGCGGATAGAAGGTGTAGAGCACGCTCGACGAGCCGTCGACCATCGCGTAGAACGCCATTGCCGTGCCCAGCAGCATCAACGCATACGTCAGCCAGGCCCAGGCCATGTTGGGCCGCAGCTTGAGTTCACGCGCCGGCAGATACATCAGCCAGCCGCTGATGGTGAAAAAGGTGAACAGAAAGGCGTTGAGTACGCCGTGCATGGTCAGCCCGCCGTAATACGAGCTGACAAAGGGCTGCACGTAGGGGTAGAGGTCGATGCCGGCGAAGTTGGTCGTCTGCAGCACGCCGATGGAGATGCCGATCAGCAGCGCGCAGAAGCCGGTGACCCAGAACGCCAGCAGCATCTTTTTTTCGCTGGCGATGTCGCGCGCGCTGGCCAGGGTCAGCGGCGGCGCGGCGGGTGCGGCGGCGGGGGAGATCGCGCTCATGATTGCTTGCCTCCGGTGATGACCACGGTGCCGATCATGGCCTGATGGCCGGCACCGCAATACTCGTTGCAGATGATGTGATAGGTGCCGGGCTTGTCGAAGGTGTAGCTGACATGGCCGACCACACCGGGAATTGCGGTGAGGTTGATGCTGGTGCCCTGGATTTCGAAGCCGTGGATCACGTCGGTGCTGGTGACGTAGAACGTGACGTGCGCGCCGGCAGGCAGGGTCAGCGGAGTGCCGCTGCCGGGCGTCCAGCTCCAGATGCGGCCGACCTCGTACACCGCATAGCTGTTGGGCCCGGTCTGCTTGACCCCGCTGCCCTGGAAGTCGGGCGAGAGCGTCGGCGTGGTCGGGTTGCTGTAGAACTCGGTGGTCTTGGCCACCAGCCCGTAGTCGTGCACGACAAAGAACACCGCGACGATGAACAGCACGGCGATCAGCGCCACGGCGATGAACACCCAGGCGCGTTCGTGCCGCAGCGCGACGTGGTGGAAGCGTTCTTCAAACGCGTCGGGAGATGCAGTCGGAGAAGACATGGGCAGTCCTTTCAGGCGTGGCTGGTGAAGTACGCCGCCACATAGGCCCACAGCCCGACGACGATCACAAACAGAATGCCGACGATCACCCAGGCGCCCATCGGCCGGGCATAGTCCAGGGTCGGCGCGGGCAGTTGCGACTGCGGCAGGGGGCGGCCCTCGGGGCCGACCACCGGGTCGGGGACATACGGGGCTTCTTCGTTCATTTCTCGGGTTCTCCTCGGGAGTGGGATGGGGCCGTCTGGTGCACGGTGTGCTGGCAGATTAAGCACATGAGCATGCGGCGATTTGCCGCAGATCATGGGGCCGGGACACGGAATGTGAGTGCTGTAACGAGGTGTATTCGGGGCGCCGAGTTCAGCGTGCCGCGAGGCGCGGCGCCAGGCTGAGCTTCAGCGCACGGTCTGCAGCGGCAGCGGCGATGCGTCGGGGTCGCGGTGCAGTTGCCAGCCCAGCCACAGGCTTTGCGCAATGCGGCGGGCGAGGTGATCGGCACGCTCTTGCAGCGGCGTGGGCAGGGTCTCGGCAGTGGTCTGTGCGAACAGTTCCAGCCAGCGGGCGAACAGCGCCGGGGACAGTTCGGGCAGCGCGTTGTGCGCTGGCATCGGTGTGCCGCGGTATTCGCCCGTGCCCAGCAGGGTCGTGCTCCAGAACGCGACCATCTTGTCCAGATGCGGCGGCCAGTCGGCGATGTGCTGGTCAAACACCGGCCCAAGCCGATCGTCCTCACGCACGCGGGCGTAGAAGCGATGCACCAGTCGATGCACGGCATCTCGGTATTCGGGCAGGGGCGGAAATTGCATGGCGATTAAACAAGTATTTTTTGTGCATGTTAAGGCGCGCGGATGGCAACGGCAAGCCCGCAGTGCGCGCAGGGGACAGCGTCGGAATGAGAGAAAGCGTTGTGGCGGTCAGGCTGGCTCGCGCCGGGTCGATCGACGCGGGCGGCCGGCGGCGATTGGCGCGGCGCGCGACCGCGGCGGCGCAACCACGGCGACCGCAGGCGGTTTGCGGACGTTGCGCTGAGGCAGCAGCTCGGCCAGGGTCAGCGCGTCGAGCGGGGCGAAAAAGGCATCGACCGCGGTGTGCAACGCCCGCGCCAGCCGGCAGCGCGGCGACAGCACGCAGGCATCGGTGGCGGCGTCGAAGCACTCGACCAGACGAAAGTCTTCCTCGGTGCCGCGCAGCACTTCGCCGATCGAAATGTCCTGCGCCGGCCGCGCCAGCCGCAGCCCGCCGCCGCGACCACGCAGCGATTGCAGATAGCCGGCATTGGCCAGATGCTGCACGACCTTGGTGAGGTGGTGCTGCGAAATGCCGTGGAATTCGGCCAGTTCGGCAATGGTGATCAGCCGGTCGTCATGCACCCCGGCATACATCAACACGCGCAGCGCGTAGTCGGAAAACTGGGTCAGTCGCATATCGAAAGGAGAGATTTCGCGCTGCCTGTAGCCGCCCGATCGAGCCGGGGCGCAAGTGGCGCAGATGGCACACATTGTGCGTTCGCGGGGCCGGTGTTGCAGGCCATACGGCGGGGCTTAGGCTGTGCTACGTTGTCGGCGGGGCACCGAGCGGGGCCGGCTGCGCGCTGGCCGGCCGCCGCGCAAGTTCCACACACTCCACCGAAATTCGATCATGGCTTCGCATCTTTACCGTTCTCTTGCCCGGCGGCTCGCGGCGCCGTTGCTTTTGCTCGTGAGCCTGCCAGCGCTGGCCGCAACGGCGGATCTGCAGCGCATCGACGCCTGGCTGGAATCCGGCCAGTACGTGCAGGCCGACCGGGCGATCGCCGAGGTGCTCGCCGCCCAGCCCGATTCGGCCCCGGCGCATTACCTCGACGCCCGGCTGCTCGCTGCCGAGGGTAAATGGCCGCTGGCGGAAAAGGAACTGGAGCAGGCGCGGCGGCTCGACCCTGGCCTGAGCTTCGCCCCGCCGCAGCAGGTGCAGACGCTGACCCAGACCATCCTCGAACATCGCTGGAAAAGCCCGTCCGGGCTGGCGGGATACGGCCAGGGGGCGCTGGCGGCCGGCTTTGTCGCGATTTCGGCGTATCTGATCTTCGGGGTGCTGCGGCGACGGCGGCCGCAGGCCAAGTCCTGAGTTCCGGGCGGCGTGCGCAGACTGTGCGCGGCGCCCGTGGTGAGGGCGTTCAGGCGTGCCGCTGGCGCTGTGGTTGGTGTTCGCTGCGAGTATCGACGTTCGGTTCTGCCGCCACGGCCAGCCGCATCGCCTCACCGATCAGAACCACGCAGGGTGAAGCCAGCCCTTGCTCGCGCACCGTCGCGGCCAGTGCGCCCAGGTTGGTTGCCACCCGGCGTTCGGCGGCGGTGCTGACCGCCTGCACCAGGCACACCGGGGTCGTCGCGGGCAGGCCGGCGTCGAGCAGATCCTGCTCGATGCTCGCGGCCTGGCTCAGCCCCATGTAGACGGCCAGGGTCAGGCCGCTGCGGGCCAGTTCGGCCCAGGGCGTCGGCCCCGCGCCCGGCTGGCGATGCCCGGTGATCAGCGCAACGCCTGGGGCATGATCGCGGTGGGTGAGCGAGGCGGCCAGCGCGGACGCGGCGGCCGACGCTGCGGTGATGCCCGGAACGACCTCGACGCGCAGCCCGGCGGCGCGCAGCGCGGCGATTTCTTCGCCGCCGCGGCCGAACACCATCGGGTCGCCGCCCTTGAGCCGTACCACCCGCTGGCCGCGCCGTGCTTCGCGGATCAGCAGCCGTTCGATGAATGCCTGCGGGGTGCTGCGGCAGCCGCCGCGCTTGCCCACGCGGACGATGCGGCAGCCGCTGCGGGCAAAGCGCAGGCAGGCATCGGACACCAGATCGTCGACCAGGATCACATCGGCCTGGCGCAGGCAGCGCACGGCTTTGCGGGTGAGCAGATCCGGGTCGCCGGGGCCGGCACCGACCAGATGCACGGTGGGTGTGGACGAGGCAGTGACGGCGCGGCGATCGGCGGGGTTCATCGCAATTCCTCCGACAGTTGAGGTAAGCGGGACGGGGCAGGGGCGGGCGATGCGCCCATGCGCAGCGCGGTGGCGGTGACGCGGGCGGTGAAATCGTCCAGCGCGGGCGGCGCCGGTACACGGCCGCTGGCGACGGCCTCGCTCCACGCCGCGCAGGATGCGGCGTCTGTGCCATCGGGCAGCGGGTTGGCCACCGGTGCGCTGTGCAGCGGGGCGGTGCAGTCGACCCCGGTGGCTGCGGCGGCGGCGCTGGACAGGAGCGTGGTCGCGCGGCTGGGGTGGGGCACCGCCTCGCCCTCGCAGCCATGCAGCAGCAGCGCGGCGCTGCCGTGCGCGTCCAGCGTCTCTTGCATCAGCGGGGCGTAGGCGGCGTGGGTGTAGCCGGCCAGCAGCAGATGCGGGCCGCGCAGCGGAGCGATCAGCTTGACCAGGGTATGGGCGATGTTGCGCACCCCGAGCCGCTGGCGCAGGTCCAGCAGCGCGGCCAGTTCGGGGCTGAACGCGGACAGCGGCAGATACGCGGGCTCGCCGGTGTTCAGCCCGGTGGCGGCCTGCTCGGCCGAGTCGGCAAAGGGCAGACGCAGCTGCGCCCATAGCGCTGCCGTGTGCAGCCGGCCATCGGCCTGCTCATGGCCGATCACCAACAGCGGCACGCCGCGCTGCCGCAGCAACAGCGCCAGCAGCGGCACCAGGTTGGGCAGTTTGCGTGCGCCGTTGACACTGGCCAGCACCACGGCCGGGCGGTGCAGCGGTGGCTGCGGCAGCCGCGGCCGCAGCGCGTCGGCAAAGCCGGTCAGCTCCTCGGCGGTCTCGCCCTTGAGTCGCAGCGCCATCAATGCCGCGCCAGTCTGGCTCAGGTCGGCGCTGCCATCGAGCAACTGGCGCATCAGATCGCGTGCCTGGTCGCGGCTGAGATCGCGGCTGCCGCGGGCGCCGCGGCCGATGATGTGCAGCAACGCCGGCAGGGTATTCGCTGAATGGGGCGCGAGGGTGGCGGCGTCCATCGCTCAAGCCTCCACGGCGGTTGCAGTGGCGCGCAGCAGCCGCCGCAGCTCGGGCAGGCAGGAGCCGCAGTTGGTACCGCATTTGAGCTGGGCCTGCAGCGCGGCCAGGCGCGAGTCGTCATCGCCCTGCAGCGTCGGCAGCAACGCGTCGATCTGGCTTTGCCAGACGTCGAAGCAGTTGCACACCTGCTGGCCGCGGCTGGGCAGTTGCGCCGGCGGCGTGGTGGAAGGCAGCAGCAGCCAGCGGCCGTAGGGCTTGGCGCTGGCTTCGCTTTGCAGCAGTTCATGCAGCCAGCCCTGTGCCACCACGCTGTCGGCCGGGCCGCACAGCAACGCAGCAACCAGCGCTTGGCCATCCAGACGCACGGCGCGGCGCACGCTGCGGCCGGGGTCGGCGTAGTGCAGCGCGGCGCTGCCCTGCACGCCGAAATGCGCTTCGATGCGCGTCAGCAGCGCGGCATCGGGCGCACCGCGCGCGGCGGCGCGCAGCAGCAGCCCGGTGCGCTCGCGGCCGAAGGGCACGCACATCACGAACGGCAGTGCGGCCAACTCGCGCATCAGCGTGGCGCGCAGGGCCAGAGCACGGTCCTCGGGCAGCCAGGCGAAGGCGGCGAGGTGCCAGGGCAGGTTGGCCGCCTCTACCCGCACCGCGCTGTGCTTGAGCTCGGGCTGGAAGGACTGCGGGTCGATGACAGGCAGGGTCAGGCCGTTGACGCCCAGCCGCGCGACGCCTTCGGCATTGCGTCCGGCGAGGTATTCGGCACCCCAATGCATCGCGATGAAGGCCTGGCCGGGGCGCACGGTGTCGGTGGCGCGGGCCGGCAGCAGCAGATCGCCGCGGCGCGAAGCCACGCGCAGCAGTTCGCCATCGCGCAGGCCGCGCCGTGCGAGCTCGGCGGGATGCAGGTCGATGCAGGGTTGCGGCGCGTGGCTGAACAGCCGCGGCACCGACCCGGTGCGGGTCATGCCGTGCCACTGGTCGCGCAGCCGCCCGGTGGTCAGCGCCAGCGGGTAGCGGGCGTCGCAGGGCTCGGCCACCGGCTTGAAGGGCTGGGCAAAAAAGCGGGCGCGGCCGTCGGCGGTGGGGAACATGCCGTCTTCGTACAGCCGGGTCTTGCCCGTCGTTGCGCCTTCGGGGTAGGGCCACTGCTGCGGGCCGTCGAGTTCCAGCACGGCCCAAGACAGGCCGGTGATGTCGAGGTCGCGGCCGCGGGTGGACTCGCGGTGCTCGTTCCACACCGCTTCGGGCGTGGGGTAGGGGAACAGGGTCAGCTTGCCGTTCAGACGCGCGGGCAGCAGGGCTTCGAGGCGGCGGGCGAAATCGGTGGCGATGGCCCAGTCGTCGCGCGCCGCGCCGGGGGCGGGCACGGCGCGCCGCACGCGGCTGATGCGGCGCTCGGAGTTGGTCACCGTGCCGTCCTTCTCGCCCCAGGTGGTGGCCGGCAGCAGCAGGTCGGCGTAGGGCACGCTGGCGGCGGTGGTGTACGCCTCCTGTACTACGACGAACTCGGCGCGCTCCAGCGCGCGGCGCACCAGCGCCTGATCGGGCAGTGACTGTGCCGGGTTGGTGCAGGCGATCCACAGCGCCTTGACCTCGCCGTCGGCCGCGGCCTGGAACAGCTCCATCGCGGTTTTGCCACGCGCGGCGGGCACCTCGGCCACGCCCCACAGCGCGGCGACTTCGGCGCGGTGCGTGGGGTTGGCCAGATCGCGGTGGGCCGACAGCAGATTGGCCATGCCGCCGACTTCGCGCCCGCCCATCGCATTGGGCTGGCCGGTGAGCGAAAACGGCCCGGCGCCCGGCTTGCCGATCTGGCCGCAGGCCAAGTGCAGGTTGATCAGCCCGGCGTTTTTCGCGGTGCCGCTGCTGGACTGGTTCAGCCCCTGGCAATACAGCGATAGCGTGGGCTGTCGGTTCTGTGGCGTCGCGCCGGGGGCGCCGAGCGCGAACCAGCGCGCGGCCGTGACGATGTCCTCGGCCTTGACCCCGCACAGATTGGCGGCGGCGGCCGGGCTCATGTCGCGCACCAGGTCGCGCAGCTCGGGGTAGCCGCTGGTGTGCGCGGCGATGTAGGCGGGGTCGACCAGGTCTTCCCACACCATCACATGCAACATGGCGTGGAACAGCGCGACGTCGGTGCCCGGCAGCAGTTGCAGGTGCAGGTCGGCGAGTTCGGCGGTTTCGGTGCGGCGCGGATCGACGACGACGATGCGCATCTCGGGCCGTGACGCCTTGGCTTTTTCGATGCGGCGAAACGCGATGGGGTGCGACCACGCGGCGTTGCTGCCGGCGAAGAACAGGCAGGCGGCGTGGTCAATGTCCTCATACGCGCAGGGCGGGGCGTCGGCCCCCAGCGTGGCCTTGTAGCCAGCCACTGCGCTGCTCATGCACACGCGCGAGTTGGTGTCGACGTTGTTGGTGCCGATCAGCCCCTTGGCCAGTTTGTTGAAGACGTAGTAGTCCTCGGTCAGCATCTGGCCCGAGATGTAGAAGCCCACGCTGTCGGGGCCATGTTGCTGGATGAGTGCGGCGAAGCGCTGCGCGGCGTGGTCGAGCGCGGCGTCCCAGCGCACGGGCTGGCGTGGCGTGTCGCGCCGGGTGCGAAGTTCGGGCTGCAGTGCGCGAATTTGCGCGATGAGATGCCTGCGGGCCGTCAGATGCAGGGTGCTGCCTTTGGTGCAGAGCTTGCCGAAGTTGGCCGGGTGGTCGGGGTCGCCGCGCACCCCGGTGATGCGCCCGCCTTCGCTTTCGATCAGCACGCCGCAGCCCACGCCGCAATACGGGCAGGTCGAGCGCGTGGTGCGCCCGGCGGCGCCGTACGTGCTGTTCGCACCCTCGGGCACGATGGCGATGGAGCGGGCGAGGAGGTCGGCGGGGTTCATGGCGTGCGACGAAGCGGGCATCCCGGCTCAGTCGGCGCAGGCCGCGCCGGAGCAGTGCGCCGCGGCGATCTCGTCCAGCGGCGCGAGCAACTGGTCGCTGCGCAGCCAGACCTGGCCGTCTTCCACCTTCACCCCGAAGCTCGGGGTGCAGCCCTCGTCTGGCTCTCTGGCGCGGCCGTCTTCCAGTCGGATGGTCCAGTTGTGCAGCGGGCAGGCCACGGCGTCGCCGAGGACGATGCCCTGGCTGAGCGGCCCGCCCTTGTGCGGGCAGCGGTCGAGCAGGGCGTAGATGCGGTCGGCCTCGGCGCGGAACACGGCGATGTCGATGCCGTCCGGGCGGCGCACACGGCGTGCGCCCAGCGCCGGGATGTCGGCGACCGCGCATACGGCGGTCCAGATCACGTGGGGGGCGGGCGCGTTCATGCCGGCTCTCCCTGCGTGGCCTCGGTGGGCGCGATGGGCACGAGGGGAATGAACTGCCGTGTGTCCACTTGCGCCTTGTCGAACTCGACCCAGGGGTCGGGCTCGCCCTGCAGCGCGAACTGCAGCCGCTCCCACAGCGCCTTGCGGCCTTCGGCGTCGTCGAGGATGCGCCGTTTCACATAGTCCATGCCGACGCGGCCCACATAGTGCACGGTGCGCTCCAGATACCAGCCTTCCTCGCGGTAGAGCTGGATGAAGGCGCCGGTGTACTCCAGCACCTCCTCCTGGGTCTTGAGCTTGACCAGGAACTGCGCCACCTCGGTCTTGATGCCGCCGTTGCCCGCCACATACATCTCCCAGCCGGAATCGACGCCGATGATGCCGACGTCCTTGATGCCGGCCTCGGCGCAGTTGCGCGGGCAGCCGCTGACCGCGAACTTGACCTTGTGCGGCGCGTACATGCGCCAGGTGGCGCGCTCCAGCAGCTTGCCCATGGTCGTGCTGTCCTGCGTGCCGAAGCGGCACCACTCGCTGCCCACGCAGGTCTTCACGGTGCGCAGCGCCTTGGCGTAGGCGTGGCCGCTGGGCATCGCGAGGTCGCGCCACACCGCGGGCAGGTCTTCCTTTTTCACGCCGAGTAGGTCAATGCGCTGGCCGCCAGTCACTTTCACCGTGGGGATGCGGTATTTGTCAACCACGTCGGCAATGCGGCGCAGTTCGGCCGCGCTGGTCTCGCCGCCCCACATGCGCGGCACCACGCTGTAGGTGCCGTCTTTCTGGATGTTGGCGTGGCTGCGTTCGTTGATGAAGCGGCTTTGCGGGTCGTCCTTGGCCTCGTGCGGCCAGGTCGAGATGAGGTAGTAATTCAGCGCCGGGCGGCAGCTCGAACAACCAGCCGGGGTGCGCCAGCCGAGCTTGCCCATGACTTCGGGAATGGTCAACAGGTGCTGCTCGCGGATGGCGTCGCGCACTTCCTGATGGCTGGCGTCGGTGCAGCCGCACATGGCCTTTTTCTTCGGCGCGGCGGAGAAGTCGCCACCGGCGGTGAACATCAGAATCTGCTCGACCAACCCGGTGCACGAGCCGCACGAGGCGCTGGCCTTGGTGTGCTTGCGCACGTCTTCCAGCGTGAACAGGCCCTTGTCCTTGATCGCCTTGACGATGGTGCCTTTGCACACCCCGTTGCAGCCGCAGACCTCGTCGCTGTCGGCCATCAGCATGGCCTTGCTCTGGCCCTGGTGGCCGGCGTCGCCCAGTGCGCTTTCGCCGAACATCAGCTTGTCGCGGATGTCGCTGACCTTGCGGCCTTCGCGCAGCAGCTTGAAGTACCACGAGCCGTCCACCGTGTCGCCGTACAGACAGGCGCCGACGAGCTGGTCGCCCTTGACCACCAGGCGCTTGTAGACGCCGGATAACGGGTCGGACAGCACAATGTCCTCGCAGCCCTCGCCGCCCATGAAGTTGCCGGCCGAGAACAGATCGATGCCGGTGACCTTGAGCTTGGTCGACACCTGCGAGCCGGTGTAGCGGCCGATGCCGAACTGTGCGAGATGGTTGGCCACCACCTTGCCCTGCTCGAACAGCGGCGCGACCAGGCCGTAGGCGATGCCGCGGTGCGCGGCGCATTCGCCCACCGCGTAGATGCGCGGATCGGTGACGGTCTGCAAGGTGTCGCTGACCACGATGCCGCGGTTGCAGTGAATGCCCGCGCTCTCGGCCAGCGCGGTGTTGGGGCGGATGCCCGCGGCCATCACCACCAGATCGGCGGGAATCTCCGTGCCGTCCTTGAACTGCACGGCGCGCACGCGCCCGGCCTCGTTGCCCAGCAGCGCCTGGGTTTGCGCGCCGATCAGAAACTTCAGCCCGCGATCTTCCAGCGACTTCTGCAGCAGCTTGCCCGCCACCTCGTCGAGCTGGCGCTCCATCAGCCAGGGCATGATGTGCACCACGGTGACGTCCATGCCGCGCAGCTTCAGGCCGTTGGCGGCTTCCAGCCCGAGCAGCCCGCCGCCAATGACGACTGCGTGCCTGTGGGTCTTCGCAGCCTCGATCATGGTTTCGGTGTCGGCAATGTCGCGGTAGGCGATCACGCCTTGGAGATCCTTGCCCGGCACCGGCAGGATGAAGGGCAGCGAGCCGGTGGCCAGCAGCAGCCGGTCGTACGGCGCCTCAATGCCGTCGGCGGTGCGCACCACGCGCTTGACGCGGTCGATCTGCGTCACCGCCTTGCCCAGATGCAGGGTGATGCCGTGCTCGGCATACCACTCCAGCGGATTGAGGATGATCTGCTCGATGGTCTGCTCACCCGCGAGAACCGGCGAGAGCAGGATGCGGTTGTAGTTCGGGTGCGGCTCGGCGCCGAACACGGTGATGTCGTACAGATCGGGGGCGAGCTTGAGCAGCTCTTCGAGCGTGCGCACCCCGGCCATGCCGTTGCCGACGAGAACGAGTCTGGGTTTGCTCATGGCAGTCGTCCTACGGCGCTCACGCCGCCTTGGCGGGCGGATGTGCCTGCCGCTTGTAGAGAAAGTCCAGCACCTGCGCGCGCAGATGGGCGTAATGCGGGTCTTCGCTCAAGGCCAAGCGGTCGCGCGGCCGCGGCAGATCGACGTGCAGGATGTCGCCGATGGTCGCGGCCGGGCCGTTGGTCAACATCACGATGCGGTCCGACAGCAGCACGGCCTCGTCGACGTCGTGGGTCACCATCACCACGGTGGCGCCACTTTGGGCGACGATGCCCTGCAGCTCGTCCTGCAGCTTGGCGCGGGTCAGCGCGTCGAGCGCGCCGAACGGCTCGTCCATCAGCAGCACCTTGGGGCTCATCGCCAGCGCGCGGGCGATGCCGACCCGCTGCTTCATGCCACCGGAGATTTCGTGGGGGTGTTTGTGCGCGGCGTGGGGCAGGCCCACCAGTTCCAGCGCAGCCTCGGTGCGCACCTTGAGCTGTGCCTTGCTCTCGCTGCGGCCGAACACCCGCTCCACCCCGAGGTGGATGTTGCCGAAGCAGGTCAGCCACGGCAGCAGCGAGTGGTTCTGGAACACCACGGCGCGGTCGGGCCCGGGTGCGGCGATCTCCCGCCCGTCGCACACCAGCACGCCCGACGACGGCAGGGTGAGACCGGCGATGAGGTTGAGCAGGGTGCTCTTGCCGCAGCCCGAGTGGCCGATCAGGCTGATGAACTCGCCGCGGGCGATGTCCAGATTGATGCCCTTGAGGGCGTGAAACGGGCCGCGGGCGGTGTCGAACACCATCTCGACCTGCTCGATGCTGATGAAGCGTTCCATGTCGTTCTCCTTGCCGGCGTTCAGCGCGCTTCGTCGTACTGGAAGCGGCGCGCCAGCAGCATCAGCGCGCCCTCGAGCACCATGCCGGTAATGCCGATGACCAGAATCGCGATCAGGATGTGCGCGAGGTTGAGGTTGTTCCACTCGTTCCAGAGCCAGAAGCCGATGCCGGTGCCGCCGGTGAGCATTTCGGCAGCGACGATGACCAGCCACGCCGTGCCCACCGACAGCCGCACCCCAGTCATCAGATACGGCATCACCGAGGGCAGCCAGACGCGGGTGAACACCGTCCAGCCGGGCAGATCGAGCACGCGGGCGACGTTGAGATAGTCCTGCGGAATGCGCTGCACGCCGATCGCGGTGTTGATCATCATCGGCCAGATCGAGCAGATGAAAATGGTCCAGATCGCCGCCGCCGGGGCATTGCTGAACACATACAGCCCGATCGGCAGCCAGGCCAGCGGCGATACAGGGCGCAGCAGGCTGATTACCGGCGCGAGCATGCGGTTGAGAAACTTCATCCGGCCGATGGCAAAACCCAGCGGAATGCCCACCAGCGCGGCCAGCCCGAAGCCGTAGGCCACGCGCTTGAGCGAGGCCAGCAGGTTCCAGCCGATGCCCACGTCGTTCGGCCCGTTGTCGTAGAACGGATGGGCGAACACTTTCTGCGCCGAATGCCAGGTGGCCAGCGGCGAGGGGAACTGGCTGCTGTGCTCGGCGGCGACTTCCCACAGCAGCAGCAGCAGCGCCAGGCCCAGCAGCGGCGCGACGGCGGTGAGCAGCCATTGCCGGTTGCGGGCGCGCTGGCGCTCCTGCGGGGTCTGCGGGCGCGACCGCGGCCGGGCGGGCGCGGCGGGGTGGGACGGCGCAGCGGGGCGGTCGGCCGCGCGGTCGGTGGGCGGGGAGGAGAGAGTGGCAGTGTTCATCGCGGTGTCCTGCGGCATGGGGCCTCAGCTGAGGTCGTTGATCTTGAAACCGTGGGCGTAGGCCTTGGGGTCTTTGCCGTCCCACACCGTGCCGTCGATCAGCTTGGAGGTGCGCAGCGCGCTCTTGGGCACCGGCACCTTGAGCGCCGTGGCGACTTCGGTGTAGAGATCGATGCGGTTGACCGCCTTGGCCACGGCGAGGTAGTCGGGGTCGGCCTTGAGCAGCCCCCAGCGGCGGAACTGAGTGAGGAACCACATGCCGTCGGACAGCCAGGGGTAGTTGACCTGTCCGTCCTCATAGAAGGTCATCGGGTGCTTGTCGTCCCAGCTCTTGCCCAGACCATTGGTGTAGCGCCCGAGGATGCGCGGCAGTATGGTTTCGACCGAGGTGTTGACGTAGCCCGGCGCGGCGATGACGTTGGCCATCTTGGTTTTGTTCGCCAGCGAGGCGTCAATCCACTGGCAGGCTTCGAGCACCGCGGCCATCACCGCCTTGGTGGTGTTGGGGTGCTTCTGCACGAACTCGGCGGTGGCGCCCAGCGCCTTTTCCGGATGGTCGGGCCAGATGTCCTGGCTGGTCGCGGCGGTGAATCCGACTTTCTGCGCAATCGCCACCGCGTTCCACGGCTCGCCCACGCAGTAGCCGTCCATGCTGCCCACGCGCATGTTCGCGACCATCTGCGGCGGCGGCACGGTGATGACCTTGTCGTCCTTCAGCGGGTTCACGCCATAGGTTGCCAGCCAGTAGTACAGCCACATCGCGTGGGTGCTGGTCGGGAAGGTCTGGGCGAAGGTGTAGGTGCGCTTTTTTTCGGCAATCGCCTTGGCCAGCGCGGCGCCGGTGGTGATGCCTTCCTTGGCCAGCGCGTCCGACAGGGTGATGGCCTGGCCGTTGCGGTTCAGGCCCATCAGGATGGCCATGTCCTTTTTCGGACCGCCCACGCCCATCTGCACCCCATACGGCAGGCCGTAGAGCACGTGCGAAAACTGGATGCCGCTGGTGAGCAGGTTGTCGCGCACCGCGGCCCACGACGCCTGCTTGCTCGGCACGATCTTCACCCCGTACTTTTTGTCGAAGCCGAGCTCGGCGGCCATGACCACCGGGGCGCAGTCGGTCAGCGGAATGAAGCCGATCTTCACCTCCTCCATTTCGGGCTTGCCGAATGCGGGGGCCGACTCGGCGGCGCTGGCCGGTGTGGCGATCTCGCCGAGCAGGCCCGCAGCAGCCGCGGCGAGTCCGGTTTTGAGCACACCGCGGCGGGTGATCGACGGGGTGGACGGGGAAGACGCGGCAGCTTGTTGGCTCGGGCTCATGTCGGAAGCATCCTCGGGTTGAAAACAAAAAAGCCTTCGGCTCCCGGTGTGGGGAAGACGAAGGCTGCGTTGCCTGCGGCGCAGCGGTGCGCCAGTTCAGTTTCGGTTGCGCCGGCCGCCGTTGGCCCGCACGCCGTCAATTAAGCAAGGGGTGTGCCAGAGCGCGCAGAGGGGGTGTTTCCGAGGCAGGCGAGCACGTCGGGCAGTCCGCGGCCGAGCTTGCTGCACTGCACTGGCACGACAGCGCACCGCTGTCGTGCTGCGGTGCACGCGGCTGGGGCGCCTTGAAGGAAATCGCCGCGATGCGGCAAAGGGGCCCGCGGTGCCGGCCTGCGTCAGAGCAGATCAGCGGCATCGATCACCCGCTGTGCCATGTCGGCCAGCTTCAGCCCCTTTTCCATCGCCTGCCGGCGCAGCCGGGCGTAGGCATCGGCTTCGCTCACGCCGAGCCGGGTCATCAGAATGCCCTTGGCGCGTTCGATGCGCTTGCGCTCGTCCAGCGCCTGCCGCGCCTGCTGCAACTCGGCCTGCAGCGACTGTTCGCGCTCGAAGCGGGCCAGCGCGACGTCGATCACCGGCTTGACGCGGTGCGGCCGCAGCCCGTCGACGATGTAGGCGGTCACCCCGGCGGCGATGGCCTGGCGCGCGGTGTCGGCGTCGTCTTCGTCGGTGAACAGCACGATCGGCCGGGCGCTGTCGCGGGTGGCCAGCACCACGTGTTCGAGCAGGTCGCGCACCCCCGATTCGGCATCGACGATCAGCACGTCCGGCCGCAGCGCGGCGATCTGCGCCTCCAGCTCCGGCCCGGCAGCCAGCAAAGCCACCAGTTCGTAGCCGGCCTCGCGCAACCCGTCGGCCAGGTCGGCGCTGCGCGCGGCCTGCTGCAGCGCGTCGGCTCCGACCTCGGCCAGTAGCGCCGGGTCGGGAGTGATGACGGCCACGCGCAGCTTGCGCGCGGCGGTAGAGGACGTTCGCATGATGGGCGAACGCAGCAAGATTCGTGCGCGTCTCAGCCGGTGGCGCCGGTCTCAACGCAGCGGGCGCAGTAGTCGGCCAGTGCGGCGATCACCGCAGTGTCGTCCCCGGCGGCGGGGGCGATGTACACGTGCAGGGCGGGTGCGCGCCCCTGCCCAGCAGCAGCGGCACGATGTGCGCCTTTTCCATGCGGCCGACGGTGTGCGGCGTCATTTTGGGTGAGACCTCCGTTGTGCCAGATGGTGCGAGTGCCAGCGGTGATCGAAGACATTCACCGCGCGGCCCCCAAATCCGGCGCCATGGCGTAGCTTAGTCGGTTGGATTGTGCAGACCAAATTCCTCGAGCGCCAAGCGGAAGTTGCGGTTTTCATGGCCTGGTCGGGTGAGCTTGAACAGCGTGTAGCGCTGCAGTGCGCTGAGGTCCGCCCAGCGCTTGGAGCCATTGAGGGCGAGCCCTTTGTCTCGCGCACTTTGACGGACACGGTCGGGCAGGAGCGGGCGATTCCAGTCCGATTCGATAATCTTGGCGGACATGCGCAGCGGATGTGCCTTGGCTTGGTGAACGATGGCGTGCAACAGCAGGTGCCGGTAGCGCTTGAGTTCCCCGGGACCGTCGACGGGTTCTCTGATGAGCAATTGGCGCATCGCGTGATCGAGGCGCTGCCAGTGTTGCAGTGTGAGTTTGATGCGGCTGGCGTCGAGTTTGTAGCGCACGATCATGGGCATGCAACACAAAGTCTTCGCATAGTCCGCCTCGAAATCGAACAACGGCAAGGCGACATCAGACCGTGGGGCCTGACAATCTGCGGGTTCCGTGCGGGCAGCACGTACGGCGTGGTTGAGATGGACGGCACACATCGGTTCACTGGGCGCTAAGAGGGTGTCGTCAGGCGGCCATCATCGACCGGTGCGTCATCGTAGGGGCCTGTCCCGCTGTGCTCCGACTCACAGGCCGGAATGAAGCGCCCACTGTGCACGTCGAAAACATCCACTTGGCCGTCTTCGATGACGTAGTGCCATCCATGCAGACTGAGCTTTTTTTGCTCGACTCGCCGACGAACCATGGGGTAGTTCATCAGCCGCTCAAGTTGCAGCACCACGGCACGCTGCTCGGTGCGGCGCAGTACGTCAGGGCCGGGAGCGGCCACGGGCAGCAGAGCCTCCCTCCCGAGTTCGAGCCAGGACTTGAGGTTGTGCGCCTCCTCCGGCGTGTCTCCGTAGAGTGCGCGAATGGCCCCACAGTGACTGTGTCCGCACACCACGATGCGTAGCACGTTCAAGTTGAGAACGGCGAATTCGATGGCCGCCGCCGTACCGTGGTAGCCGGCGCTGCCATCGAACGGCGGCACAAAGCCGCCGACGTTACGCACCAGGAACAGCTCGCCCGGCCCGGCACCGGTCAGCAGATACGGCACCAGGCGTGAGTCAGAACAGCCGACGAACAGGGTGGTCGGGTGTTGGCCGTGTTCGACAAGGGCTTGAAAGGTCGCCTGATAAGCGGGAAAGGCGTCGCTGTGAAAGCGGCGCAGGCGATCGAGCAACTCGTCAGTCATGGCGGGTCTCGCTGGGCAAGTCGGAAACGAATGTGCTTGGGGCGGGCCGTGGGCGGATGGGCTTGCTCCGGTCTGCGGTGCCGATGGCGACAAAGCACACGGCCTGCTCGTTTTCATGCAGCGCAAACAGTTGGCGTAGGCCCGGGGTGTGCAGGGCCTGGCCACTGACCAGGCCCGATCCAAAGCCTTCAGCATGGGCGCTGAGCAGCATGTTCTGGATGGCGCAGCCCAGGGAGATCAGTCGCTCGGGCAAGGGAATTTCTGGGTGATCGTCCGCCTCGCTGCGCACGACCGCCAGTGCGATGAAGGGCGCGCGGTGTGCCTTGTCTCGCGCTTTGGCGAGCTCATTTTCGGTGGCGTCGGGGTCGCGTTCTCGCAAGGCCTGGGCAAAGACTTCGCCAAGTGCGGCGCGGCGGTCCGCCGGCACCACGATAAACCGCCAGGGAAGGATCTGCCCATGATCCGGTGCCGCTGCGGCAGCCTGAAAATAGGATTCGATCTGCGCTGCATCTGGGCCGGGGGCAAACAGACGCCTGGGTCCGAATTGTTGCCGGGTGTGGATCAACGTGGCAGCCAGTTCGGCGTACACCGGGCGCGCGATATTGCCCGAAGAAAAACGCGTCCGAGAAGTGAGGGTGGACATGGCGGGCCTCTGGTTGCGCGCTGCGGCCTCAGCGTTGCGGAGCGGTGCAGGTCACCGCCGGAGTTGCACGTGCTTCCGGCTCCGCATGCTGTTCAAGATCCTGCGCGTAGAGCTGCAAGGCCCGCACCAACGATTGCTGCCGCAGGGTTTGCGCAATCTGCTCCTGAACCGAATCAAACGGGGGCAACTGGCCGCGGGCGATGCGGGCAATGTGCACGATATGCAGGCCAAAGCGGGTGCGCACCAAGCGTGGCAGCAAACCCGACTCGCCGTGTTCCATCAAGGCCTGCCAGAACTCGGGCACGCACTGCTCGGCAGTGAGCTGGCCCAGATTTCCGCCAACCTGAGCTGATGGGCAGTTGGACAACTCGCGTGCGACCGCGGCAAACCGGCTAGGGTTGAGCAGAAGGTCGCGCAGCGTGGCTTCTGCCTTGTCACGCAGCGGGTTGATCGGTGTGGCCGGTGCGACGGCAAACAGGATGTGATCGGCCTCTATGATGTCACCTTGGCGTAGCGCCGTGCTGTGCTGCGCGTAGTAGCGTCTGCATTCATCCAGGCTTGGCTCGGGAATCTGTACATCGTGTTGCAGTAGGGCCTCTAGCAGTTCCTCCTCGCTGCTGGCCTGCAACCCGAGTTCGCCAGCGCGCAGCCGCAGCCGCAGCAACGCGCCGTCGATGGATTCAGGTGCTTGGTAAGGGTGAGCGTCCATGATCTGTCTGTCTCTTGAGCATGTTCAGCGTTTGCTGCGCACGAGTTGCCACGGCCGCGCAAGGTAGGCCACCGAGGCAAAGCCGCTCCAGATGTGCACCAAGCGGGTGAAGGGAAAGATGAGGAACAGCGTCAGGCCGAAAAAGATGTGCAGTTTGAAAATCCACGACGCGTGTGCGATGTAGCCGGCGGCGGCTATGCCCTGGAAGGTCACGATGTGCTTGGCCCACGACATCAGCGCGAGCATTTCGGTGCCGTCGGTGTGCTGCGCCGACTCGATGATGGTCGACAGCCCGAGCAGCAGGGTGGCGAGCAGCCACAGCAGCGTCACCCAGTCCATCGGTTTGGTGTTTGCCGCCACACGCGGGTCGCTGATACGGCGCCAGATCAACAGCACCAGTCCGAGAAAAATCAGCACGCCCAGCGCGCCGCCGGTGACCATGGCGATGATCTGCTTGTCGTGCGGCTCCAGCCCGAGTGCCTCGAAAACCGCCAGCGGCGTCAGCAGGCCGAAGAGGTGACCGAAAAACAGGCCGATGATGCCGATGTGAAACAGGTTCGATCCCCAGCGCAGCGTGCCGGTGCGCAGGATCTGGCTCGATTCGCTGCGCCAGAGGTATTGCTCACGGTCGAAACGCACCAGGCTGACGGCGAGAAAAACGGTGCCGGCGATGTAGGGATAGACGCCGAACAAAAAGTCGTTCCAGTTCATGATGTCAGACTCCTGCAGAAGGCGAAGGCGTGGCGCGCCGCGCGAAGTGCACCGGCTGCACGCCCGCTGGCGCGGTTTGCGGGGTGCATACGCCGAGAAAATTCACCGGCTCTTCCGCCCAGGCGGCGTCCAGTGCGGCAGCCGTCCAGTCGGCGGGCGTGGCCGCGGCGTGCTGTGCCGCACTCTCGGCAGCAGCCTGCTGCGCCAGATGGGCGCGCCAGTCGGACAAACCGGTCAGGCGGCAGACCGCGGCGGTCGCTGCCGCCCAGGGAGATTCACGACGTTCGAGCGCGGCGGTGAGATGCGCCACCAGGAGCGCGACCTCTTCCAGCGCTTCACGCGCCGCGCCCGTGTCGAGAACCGAGCAATATTCAAGATAGACCGGCAGGTAGTCTGGCAGTTGTCTGGCGTGCAACTGCAGACCGGCTTGCTGGTACTGAGCCAGCAGATCGACCATGGCCTGGCCGCGGTCTCGCGAGTCGCCGTGCACGTGCTCGAACAGGTTGAGCGAGGTGCTGCGCCCGCGGTCGAAAGTGTCGACATACTCGGCCTGCAGGTCGAGCAGGTCGCCTGCCGCCAGGTGGTCGATGAACCGCTGGAGCGAGTCGTGCCCGCCGGGGCGGGGCGGTTCGAGTGCGGCCAGCACTGCGCGCAGTTCATCCAGATGCGTCTGCAGCGCGTCGCCGGGGTAGTCGAGCAGTAGCCCCAGTGCGCGTAACTGGTGCGGCACGGTGGGGTCGGACAGGGTGGACATGGTCACATCTCCGCTTTGATGGCAAACGTGCGGCGTTTTTTCGCACTGAACAGCGACGGTGCCGATTCGCCATCGGAGCAGCCGTTGCCGAAGGTGAAGCCGCAGGAGCCTTTGAGATCGAAGGCGTTTTCGGCGTATTCGCGGTGCGTCGTTGGGATGACGAAGCGGTCTTCGTAATTGGCAATGGCCAGGATGCGGTACATGTCCTCGACCATTTCCGCGGGCAGGCCGACCTGTTCGATCGCCGCCACGTCGGCTGCGCCATCGACATGCTTGCCGCGCATGTAGGCGCGCATGGCCAGCATGCGTTCGAGCGCGCGCTGCACCGGGGCGATGTCGCCAGCGGTCAGCAGATTGGCGAGGTATTGCAGCGGAATGCGCAGTTGCGACACGTCGGGCAAGGCGCCGTTGCTGCCAACCATGCCGCTTTGCACCGCGGTCTGGATGGGCGAGAGCGGCGGCACATACCAGACCATCGGCAGGGTGCGGTACTCCGGATGCAGCGGCAGGGCGATTTTCCACTGCATCGCCATTTTGTAGACCGGCGACCGCCGGGCGGCGTCGAGCCAGGAGTCAGGCACGCCATCGCGCCGTGCGTGGGCGATGACCTGCGGGTCGTGCGGGTCGAGAAAGATGCCTAGTTGCGCTTCGTACAGGTCTTTGTCGTCGGCGACGCTGGCAGCCTGTTCGATGCGGTCGGCGTCATACAGCAGCACACCCAGATAGCGGATGCGGCCTACACAGGTTTCCGAGCACACCGTGGGTTGACCGGCCTCAATGCGCGGATAGCAGAAGATGCACTTCTCCGACTTGCCGCTTTCCCAGTTGTAGTAAAT